>NZ_JADPKU010000053.1:0-508719 GCF_023074095.1 Bradyrhizobium sp. 137 | reverse complement strand
CCGCCACCCGGCAATACCGTCATGTGGCGCGGGCTGTCACGCCTCACCGACATAGCGCTAGGTGTCATGGTCGGAGGAGAATTTGTGGGTAATTGAAAGTCGGCGGATGCGCCGAGGTCGACACGGTGAAGGCGTCGGCCTCCCAATGGCCGGTGATGACGAGGACGGCCCTCGGCCTTTCCGGCAACACTTGCGGTAATCGGCCGAACTCCGCGGCGGTCTTCGCATATTGCACCCGTCTGTCCTCCATGAACGGCCAGGGGCCGCCACCATGCGACAGGAACAGGGTCGGAAATCGCGTCATCAGGTCGTCTCGCTGGCAACAGGCGCGTGCGAGCTGCCCGCGCAGTTCGCGGCGAGCATAGGCAAACCGGGATGGTTAGCAAGCCGTTAACGATTTGCCTTCCAAAATCCCGCCGTGGCCGAAGCAGTCGGCCTGAAGACAAGTGAGACGTGAGATGAGGAAGTTTGCGCTGGGGGACGTCGTCAACAGTGACAAGGGCCGCCGCGGCGTCGTTCGCGCCGCCTACAAGTCGCGGGACGGCCAGCAGTTCTATGCCGTCGAGAAGGACGGCGCGATGGACTATCTGGAGGAAGACCGACTGAGCCCGGCGCCGCGCGTCGAGCTCGCGGCATAAATCCCACTCATTTCCTGCCCTCACCTGCGAGCCGATCGAGACGCTCCGCGAAGGGATCGTCTCCGCTCGCGATGCGATCGTCCGCGATCAGCAGCAGGCGATCACGGTCGGCGGCCGCGTCCCAATGGGGCAAACCGGGCCCATTGGGATCGCCGCTTTTCGCAAAATTGATCCAATAGCCGCGGATGCGGCTCGCGACCTCGCGGTCTGCGCGCGAGAAGATTCCTGCACCGGGCACGCCTTCGACACCGAAGATGACCTGCAACTCGCGTCCGTGCCCATGATCAGGATTTGCGCGCTGCGCTTCAGGCACATAGCTAAAACGATAGCGGAAGGTCGGCGCGCCGCTTGCGGCATGCAGGCGCGCAAGCAGCCTCACGGGCTCGGAGAAGGCCTTGTCGGTGAAGAATCTTGCCGCGCGATCCGATGACCTCGCAAGATCCGGATAAAGACTGCGCAGGTCATCGCTTGTGACGCCTGCTGACGCCAGCTCCTCCTCAATACTGAGCGCGCTGTCGAAACCCGTCTCGTCGTCGTTCGAGCCGATGATCAGGGGAATGCGGCTTTGATGTCCCGCTGCAAAGCCCGCGGCGACGTCCTCAGTCACCAGGCTTCCATCCAGCATCGGCGCAAAGCTGCGCGGTGATTTGTCCAGCAGCTGTTTTCCGGCGCCAAGCAGGCGGCTCGGCGCAACGTCGCGCAAGTCCGTCCGCTCTCCTAGCGCCGCGACGAGCTGACGACCGACAGCCTCCGCCTCTTGCGCCAAGCGAAGGCGCGCACGACCGGGTAGCGATTGCAGAATGGCTTTGTGGAATAACCCGCGCGTCTGCCGGCACAGCATCAGCAGCGCGATCGACGTCGCGCCTGCGCCGTTGCCGAACAGGGTGACGTTGTTTGGATCGCCGCCGAACGCCGCGATATTGTCGTGAACCCAATGCAGCGCCGCGATCTGGTCCATCAGACCGTAATTGCCGGTGCCGCTTTCCGACAGCGCGGGATGCGTAAGCCAGCCGAGCACACCGAGGCGATAATTCACGGTGACGACGATGAGGCCGGCCTGCGCCAGCCTGGCGCCGTCGAACAGCGGATCGTTCGCGGTCCCCGTGACGAAGGCGCCGCCATGGATGAACATCATCACGGGCAACGGACCATCGACTCCGAAGGGACGAAACACGTTCAGCGTGAGGCAATCCTCGCTCGCGGCAGGCAGCGACGGTTGAAGACAAGGCGCGCCGTAGTCGTAGGCGGTGCGCATCTCTGAGCTCTCGGCCGTCGGCTGCGGCGGGCGCCAGCGCAGCGGACCGACCGGCGGCGCCGCGTAGGCAAGCCCCTTGAAGGAGGCTACCTCACCTTCGACGGCGCCAAGCATCTGTCCTTCGCGCGTCAGCGCGAACGGAAACTGTCCGACCGGCTGGGCCAAGGCCAGGCCGGCGCAGCCCAGAACTGCGGAAGCCGCAACAAGCGCGAGCAAGGACCGCATCTTCTAGATATCTCGATGCGAGAAAGGGTTCCCGGCAGGTTATGTCCCTGGCCGTCAGCGAGGCAAGTCTCTCGCCGCGCCTAATTCCCCTTGGCCAGGAGCTCCGCCAGCGCGCGGCGGGCGACGATGCCGAGCTCGCCAAGCGTGGAATGTCCCGACTGCGCCGCCTCGATCAGGCGCTCGGCGATGAACCTGCGGCTGTCGTGATCGCCGCCATGCGGCAGTTGGCGGCACGTCTCCTCCAGGACGACGTCCATGTTCGCTTTGGTTCGCTCACTCAACTCTGTCATGACGCCCTGGGTACGCGTCGTGGCTAGTAAGCGCAAGCATACACAGAAGGATGTAGTCTGATTAGCCCGGACAATCCCGGCGATTGTGCATCGCGATGCGTGTATCGCAACAAGCTTCGCGCGGCCACGATGACGCCGCAAACGACTACCGAAGATTGCACTTGTCCTGATGACAAGCCGAACCTGCAGCGATAGTCTGCCGGCAAAACAAAATACACGGGAGGAATGCCATGCCTGACGCAAGGGTGGCCGCACGTGAATCCAGGGCGGCGAGTGGAGCAGCCCAACAGGTCGATGTCGCCGTGGTCGGCGCCGGGTTTGCCGGCCTCTATCTCCTTCATCGCCTGCGCAAGGCCGGCTTCAAGGCGATCGCCATTGATGAGGCCGGCGACGTCGGCGGCACCTGGTACTGGAACCGCTACCCGGGCGCCCGCTGCGACATCCAAACCATCGATTACAGCTACACCTTCGATCCGGAGCTCGAGACGGCCTGGACCTGGTCCGAGAAATACGCGACCCAGCCCGAGATCCTGCGCTATCTCGGCTTCGTCGCCGACCGCTATGACCTTAGGCGCGACATCCGCTTCAACACCAAGGTCAGCGCAGCCACATGGGACGAAGCGACGGGGCGCTGGCAGCTCACCACCGATAACGGCGCGCCGGTCTCCTGCCGCCACTACATCATGGCCACCGGCTGCCTTTCGGCGCCAAAGCCACCCGAGATCGACGGCGTCAAGGATTTTGAGGGCAAGGTCTATTTCACCGGACGCTGGCCGCATGACGGGGTCGATCTCGCCGGCAAGCGCGTTGCCGTGATCGGCACGGGGTCGTCGGCCATCCAATCGATCCCGCTGATCGCCGAACAGGCCGCGCATCTGACCGTGTTCCAGCGCACGCCAAATTTCGCGCTGCCCGCGCATAACGGCCCGGCGCCCTCGGACCGCATGAGCCTGCTGCAAAGCGACCGCGCGGCCTATCGCGAGCAGGCACGCCAATCGATGGCCGGTGTGCCTTATCCTCAGCAGACCGCGGTGAGCTGGCAGCTCAGCGACGCCGAGCGTCGCGCGCGCTTTGAAGAGGCATGGGGCAAGGGCGACCTCGTCTATATCCTGACCCAGCTCTGGGCCGACCAGGCCGTCGATGTCGACGGCAACAAGATCGTCCAGGACCTGATCCGTGAAAAGATCAGCGCCGCGGTCAAGGACCCCGAGACCGCGGCGGCCCTGATGCCGCACGATCATCCGTTCGGCGCCAAGCGTCCCTGCCTCGATACCAATTACTACGCGACCTTCAACCGGCCGAACGTCACGCTGATCAATCTGCGCCAGGAGCCGATCAAGGCGATCACCGCAACCGGCATCACGACTGCCAAGCGCAGCGTCGACCTCGACGTCATCGTGTTCGCGACCGGTTTCGACGCCATGACCGGCGCGATCCGTGCCGTGCATCCGATCACGGGACGGGGCGGCCGATCGCTCTCGGACGTCTGGGCGCAGGGCCCGCAGACCTATCTCGGCCTCACGGTCGAGGGCTTCCCGAACTTCTTCATGATCACCGGCCCCGGCAGCCCGTCGGTGCTGTCGAACATGGCGGTGTCGATCGAGCAGCATGTCGACTGGGTCGTCGATCGCCTTGCGGAGCTGCGCGATGCCGGCTTCACCACGATCGAGCCGACCGAAACGGCGCAGGCCGCCTGGGGCCGGCACATGGCCGATTGTTCGATGCTGACGCTGCATCGCCTCGCCAACACCTGGTACACGGGCGCCAACGTGCCCGGCAAGGTCCAGGCCCTGATGCCTTATACCGGCGGCGTCGGCCCCTATCGCAGCATCTGCGACGAGGTGGTCAGCCGCGGCATGCTCGGCTTCAGGCTGACCGGCCCCAACGTCGCGACGCAGTGCAATGACGGCGAGGTGGTGCGCCTGCAGCCGGACGTGCGGCTGGTGCTGAACCTGCTGACGTCGCTGAACCTGCCGCCGATCGAGTCGATGGGCGCGTTTGGCGCCCGCGCCTTCGTCAACGAGTTCAACAAGGGCCGGCCTGCGGGGCGGCCGATCGGCGACATCGTCGACGGCACCCTCCCAGTTACCGACGGCGCGCTGGCTTACCGTGTCTACAAGCCGGCAACCCCGGGTCCGCATCCGGTCGTGGTCTACTTCCACGGCGGCGGCTGGGTGCTCGGCGACGAGCAGTCGGACGAGCCGTTCTGCCGCGACATGGTGCGGCGGACCGGCATGATCTTCGTCAGCGTCGGCTATCGCCATGCGCCGGAGCACCGCTTCCCCACCGCGGCCGAGGACGGCTATGCGGCGACGCGCTGGATCGCCGAGCATGCCGCCGAGTTCGGCGGCATGCCGGGGCCGGTGCTGGTTGCAGGCTGGAGCGCCGGCGGCAACATCGCCGCCGTCACCTGCCAGCTCGCACGCGACCGTGGCGGACCCGAGATCGCCGGCCAGCTCCTGGTCTGCCCGGTCACCGACTGCACCTTCGATCGGCCCTCTTACAACGACAATGCGACCGGCTACTTCCTGACGCGCTCGCTGATGTACTGGTTCTGGGACCTCTATTGCTCGCCGGCCGACCGCACCGACCCGCGCGTCTCGCCGCTCCGCGGCAAGCTCGAGGGATTACCGCCGGCCTTCGTCGTCACCTGCGAGTTCGACCCGTTGCGCGACGAGGGCGTCGCCTATGCCGAGGCGATGGCCGCCGCGGGCGTCCCGGTCGAGCAGCTTCGGGCGCGCGGCCATTTCCACTCGTCGTTCGCGATGGTCGATGTGGTGATCACCGGCGTGCCCGGCCGGGTGCAAATGGCCGGAGCCTTGCGGCGCTTCGCGGGACTTCCGCCGGAGGTCAGCCGCGGCGACGAGAGCAGCCGGGGCCAGGACAGCCCGGGGCACAAAATCGCGGCCGCCGCGAGCTGAATAGGGACAGGCCGCCGGGAACCTTTTCCCGGTTGCCGCGTTGGTTGTTCGTGGCATTGAGATGCAGCGACAAGTGTGTAGGCCCCGGCACGCGACCCCGTGTGCTGGGGTCGTCTTTTGCGTGAGGCAGGACGATGGGGGACGTGGTCGGGGATTCAAAGGTCGATTTCGGCGCGCTTGCGGTGCTGTATAAATGGCCGTCGCTTGCAAACCAGCGAAGGCTGGACAGAGAATCCTACCAGGTGAGTGAAGGCACGCTCGACGAGTGCATCTCGGCCTTCATGCAGAAGCCGGCGACGACTCGGCACCTCTATGAGATTCGCACCGTGGCGCAACCACCGCTCGTCACTGAAATCCTTTCGCCCGAGCACGTCATCGAGCTCTCGCGCTTAAGGGAATTTCTCTGAGGCCTTCCCAAGCACGCGAGCAGGAACCTTCTTCCGGTTTTTCCCGTTGTTAGGGATCGGAAGCAAAGACATGAGCGCCTCAAGATGCTTGACGCCGGCGTGTCATCTCTCGTCGTGCCCTACGGCGCAGACCAGACCCTGTTCGTGGTGATCGATCGCCGCGACGAGGCGACTGAAATCCGCATCGAGCGCAGCGATCTCGAAGCCACCATCGGCGAGCTTGTCGCCGGATGCTTCAACGACCCGATCAAGGTGATTTCATTCAACACGCTCGAGCATTGGATGAAGGACATTTCGACCGATGTCGCCGGCGAGATCCGCGCGCGCTGCGACATCGACGGTGTAGAGCTGCCCGATTATCTCAGCGACTTCGTCGAAAGCCATTCCTGAGCCCGCTTCTCCGATTGCGCGGCCAAAAAAAGCGCCGCTTGCGCGGCGCTTTTCGTGTGACACGCTTATCGGCGTGACACGCTTAGTGGTGCCAGAACAATGCCAGCAGCAGAACGATCGGCAGCGGTACGCCAAGCAACCAAAGCAAAGCACCTCGTCCAAAACCCATGATCTCCTCCTCCTCTTGCATCACCGAGATGACGTCGGGAAAAAGCAGAAGTTCCGCGCCTCGCAGCGACGGCGGATGCAATCAGAGCATGGAACGGGGGATGCTAAACGCGCCGGTGCTTGCCGCCGATCACCTCGATCTCGCGGCGGCGCTCGCCCGCGAAGGTCAGGAGTTTTTCGATCGTCAGCGCATCCGTGATCCGTTTGGCCAGCCGCTCAGCGCGCGCGGCCTGATCTTCGAGATACTGGATCGTGTTCAAGCGCCGCCTCCCCCAAAGCCCCGGATTGCTGGACAGGTATGGTGCGACAGAGCAACTAACAGCCGGTTAAGCACTGCGAGCGGCTTGAGGCTCATTGCACGACGTCGAGGCGGACATTGGTGATGCCTTTGTCGACCATGCCGAGCGCCTCGGCCGCGGAAGGGGAGATATCGACCACGCGTCCGCGAACATAGGGCCCGCGATCGTTGACCCTGACGGTCACGAAGCGGCCGGAGGAGGTGTCGGTCACCCGCAGCTTGGTGCCGAACGGCAGGCTCGGATGCGCCGCGGTCAATTCGTTCTTGTCGAACTTCTCGCCGCTCGCGGTCTCCGTATCCGAATAGAAGCTGGCAACGCCATGCGAGGCGGTCTGCTTTGCGTCACCGTCGGAGCCGCGCGCCCTTATGATCGGCCTTGGATGCAGCGCCGCCACCCTGTGCGGGCGCTCCACCGCGGCCTGCCGGCTGGTGCCGGCGAGATCGGCCTTCTGGCGGCTGACCGGCGATTGCGCGCAAGCGGCGAGCGAGGCGGCGCCGCCGATCGCGAGCAGCAGCCGGCACGAGGTTGCGAAGGAAATCCGGGCAGTTTCGGCACGTGCAATGCGAGACATGGTACGCCCTCCGAACGGCCTCGATTTTCGGTGGGCAATGAGGGCAGAACCTTGTCGGAACAAAAGCAGGCCTGCGGCCGCCGCCGTTTCGCGCCAGCTGTGACGATTCCACCACACTGGCCTTGTCCTGAATCGAACAGGCGCGGGTTAGCGGCACGCCGGTGCGTAAACCTCCGGCGCTACGCTAAATGTGGCAGGCACCCAGTGTTTTGGGTCCGCGCGCGGATATGCCGCCGACCTTAGTAACGCGGCTCGTACATCTGCGACTGGACCAGGGCCTTCACGTCGTTGGGCGCAGGTCCGTCGGCGAGGCCGCGCTGATAGGCGACATCTGCGACGGCGGCGGCGATGCGGACCGAAACCTCGCGGATGCGCGGCAGCGCCGGATAAAGGCTGCCGTGCGCGAGGTCGTCCTTGCCGACGCAATCGGCGAGCGTGTGGGCGGCCGCCATGAACATTTCGTCGGTGACGAGGCGCGAGCGGCTGGCGACGACACCGAGGCCGACGCCGGGGAAGATGTAGGAATTGTTGCCCTGGCGCGGCACGAAGGTGCGGCCGTTGAGCGTCACCGGATCGTACGGGCTGCCGCAGGCGAACAGCGCGCGGCCCCCGGTGTAGCGGTAGGCATCCTCCGCCGCGCACTCGGCCTTCGAGGTGGGATTGGAGAGCGCAAACACGATCGGCTGCTCGTTGAGTTCGGCCATCGCCTTGAGCACCTCGGGCGTGAAGGCGCCGCCGACAGCGGCGACACCGATGATCGCCGTCGGCTTCAGCGTCTTGATCGCAGTCAGGAAATCGGCGATCGGCGCCTGGCCGGCATGGGCATAGCGCAGCTTGTGGCCGGACAGGCCATCGCGGCCGCTGACGACGAGGCCGCGGGAATCCACCAGCCAGTTGCGCCGGAGCGCTTCGGCCTCCGCCAGCCCTTCCGCCATCATGGCGGAAACCACGAGATCGGCGATGCCGGTCGCCGCCTCGCCAGCGCCGAGGAACAGGATGCGCTGATCCCTGAGCTTGCCGGCGGAGACGCGGAGAGCCGAGAACAGGCCGGCGAGCGCCACCGCCGCGGTGCCCTGGATGTCGTCGTTGAAGACGCAGGCCTCATCCCGGTATTTGTGCAGCAGCTTGAACGCCGAATGGTTGGCGAAATCCTCGAACTGGATCAGCACGCCCGGGAATGTCTTGCGCGCGGCCTGCATGAATTCGTCGACGAAGCTGTCATAGGCCTCGCCCGTCAGCCGCCGCTCGCGCAGGCCGAGATAATAGGGATCGTTCAAGAGCTCTTCGTTGTTGGTGCCGACGTCGAGCAAGATCGGCAGGCACAGCTCGGGATGCACGCCGGCGCAGGCCGAATAGAGCGAGAGCTTGCCGACCGGAATCCCCATGCCGTTGGCGCCGAGATCGCCGAGGCCCAGGATGCGCTCGCCGTCGGTGACGACGATCAGCCTGGCCGGATAAGGCCAGTTCTTCAGGATCTCGGCGATCTGGCCGCGATCGCGCGAGGAGATGAACATGCCGCGCGGCCGCTGGAAGATCAGGCCGTATTTCTGGCAGGCGAGCCCGACGGTCGGGGTGTAGATGATCGGCTGGATCTCGTCGATGTTGTCGACGACGACGCGGAAGAACAGCGCCTCGTTGCGGTCATGCAGCGCGTTCAGAGCGACGTATTTCTCCAGATCGGTCGGCAGCGTGCGCAGATTGGTCAGCACGCGCTGAGCTTGCGTCTCCATTGTCAGCACGCAAGGCGGCAGCAGGCCGCGCAGGCCCAGCGCGTCGCGCTCGGATTCGGTGAAGGCGGTGCCCTTGTTGAGCAGGGGATCGCGCAGCAGCGTCATGCCGTGTGATTGATCGGACGATGTCGGTTGGGCAGCGACCCGGCCAGGTCTATTCACGAATTCCCCCAAGGAGTTTCTTATTGAACTGCGGACATTGTCGGCCAGCGCTCCCCCGAGATCAAGGACGTTGGGACTGAGGCATCTATTGTGATCTCGCACCGCAGCGAGATTGTCGCGCGAGATCGCAGGTCGCGCGCGACGCAAAGGTTAACACCGCAAGCTCTTGCTCCTCATGATGAGGATTGAGAGCCTGCTCTCTCCCCTCGTCATTCCCGGGCGCGCGTCGGCGCGAACCCGGAATCCATTCCGCGGCCGTCTCTGCGGCCCAATGGATTCCGGGCTCGCGACTTCGTCGCGCCCCGGAATGACGAGAATACCTCACGATCTGTCAAGATGAGGAAGTGTTATGAGGCGGCAGCACTACTCAACCCTGATGTCGGCGGACTTTACGATCGGCCACCATTTCTCGGTCTCGGCCTTCTGGACGGCCGCGAGCGCCGCGGGCATCCACCCTTTTGTCGCCCGCTTGTCGTCAGCGGGCTGATGCCGGAGTGAACGCTGCCGGGCGAGCGGAGGCAAGCCGGAAGATGATAGAGCCGCTATCCGGCCGCCCGTCTCGGCGTCAGATTGGCGGCGCTGTCGGCCGGCGGCGCGATCTGCATCAAGATGGTCTGGGTCGCCGAGGCGACCTCGATGCCGCTCTGCTGGAAGCGCAGCTTCATGCGGCGGTTGAATTCGCGCTGGACCGGCCAGCGGCCGGCCTCGGTGCAGCGGATCTGGCCGACGATCGACACCATTGCTCCATCGACCTTGTCGATGCCCCAGAGCTCGAGATCGCCGCGGATCAGCGCACGGAACTCCGGCTCGCGCCGCATCTCCTCAACGATGTCCTTGAGAATCTGACCGGCGCGGTCGGTGTCTTCCTTGTAGGCGACGTTGACGCTGACGGAAGCGTTGCCGGCGCCACGGCTGGCATTGGTGATGGTCGTGACCGCGCTGAACGGCACGATGTGCACGGCGCCATCGCCGGCGCGCAGGCGGATGGTGCGGATCGAGACGTTCTCCACCACGCCTGACAGCCCGGACACGCTGACATTGTCGCCGACCTGCACCGTGTTCTCCAGGAGCAGGAACAGGCCCGTGATGAGGTCCTGCACCAGCTTCTGCGAACCGAAGCCGATGGCAATGCCGACGATGCCGGCGCCCGCGAGCAGTGGGGCGACGTTGACGCCGATTTCGCTCAGCGCGGTGAGGCCGACGACGGCGGCGATCAGGCAGAGCAGCGCCGTCCGCAGCATCGGCTGGAAGGTACGTAGACGCGCGGCGCGGGCATAATGTCCGTCCCGGGACAGCGTATTGATCTGCCGGTCGAGCAGCGCGTTGCTGGCTTCCCAGATCGCGGCCGCGATGAACACTGCGACGCCGATCGTCATCACGGCCGAGATCAGCCGGCTGCCGATCTGGCCGCCGTAGAACCAGACGATCGCGTCCACGCCCCAGACTTCGAGCACCGCCACGAAGCCGATGAAGGCGATCACGCCAGATACGATCTTGCGCAGCAGCGGTAGATAGCGGTTGGCACGGATCTCGAGGCCGGGAAAGCGCTGAAGGATTTCCGGCCTGATCCGGAAGCCGCGGTCGATCAGGCTCAGCGTCAGCATGATGGCGACGCGAGTCATCAGCGCCACCACGACCGTCCCGACGAAATACTGCAAGAGCAGCGAATAGCCGTTGCGGATGTTGAGCGCCCACACGGCCCACAGCGCAAGATCGAGCCCGATGGCAAGATAGTGCCAGCCGCCGGCGATGCGATTGCGCAGACGGGCCGCGATCCCCTGCCGGTCGGCCGGCGCACGGATCGCTTCGGCGACCTGGCGGCGGCATTGCAGGATGATGACGACGATGAAGAGGTGCACGACCAGCATCACCATGCGCAGCAGCGCGGCATAGCCGGCTCGATGCAGGCCGAGCAGCAGGGCCACATTGGCAAAGGCGATGCCGGATACGCCGACGCCGACGATGCGGCGCGCCCAGATCTCGATGTAGGCTGCGGTCTCGGCCCGAACCGGGAACAGGCCGAACGGTCCCGCCAGCGCCCGGATCGCGCAGATGAGGCCGCGGGAGAACGCATAGGCGTTGACGACCGCGAGGATCACGAGGCGAACAGTCGTGGGCTCGCCGATCTCGGTCCCGAGCAGCGCGGTGGCGATGCCCACGAAGACGACCACCGGCAGCAGTTCGAGCACGAGGCGTCCCAGCACGAAGGGCAGCCGCAGCAGGATCTGCCAGACCCGCGCCAGACTGTGGCGGCGCCTGTGCAGTTCGGGCGCGGGGGTGACATCGGCCACCGATGACGGCGGATCGGCAATCGGCAGCGCCTGTGCTGGCAGGCGCGCGGACTGCGGCACGCGTCCTTCCAGGAACGCAACCGGACGCCGGATCAGGCGGAACATCACCCATTCGGCCGAAAGGGCGCAGCCGAGCACCAGCGCCAGCTTCCAGGCGGTCTCGATCAAAAGATTGTAGGCGGCGGGATCGTTCGCGGTCCGCATGATCCAGTAATAGAACGCCGGAAAATGCGTGAGCGTCCGCGCCATGCTGGCGATCTCGCTCGATATCGAACCGATCTCCTCCGACACGGTGAGCAGGAGCTGTGCACCGAGGCCATCAGCCGAGAGCGGGATCGGCGATTTCTGCTCAGGCGCGGCCGGTGCCGGCTGCAGACCAGATGCATTCGCGATCGCGCGCAGCGTGTCGATCATGTGCGCACGCTTCTTGTCGTCCTGCAGTGTCTCCAGCGCGCGCTTGGCTTCCTCAGGCGACAGCGCGGCCGTACTGCTCGCAGCCGGCGTCTCGGCGCGGGCGCCGCAGAGAGATGAGATCGCGAGGAAGAGAGCAGCGAGGAGCGCCGGGGCGAACTTATGCGACACGAAGATTCCTTGGATAAAACAGATGCGCCGGCGGAGTCGGAATCGTCACCACCGAAGCACATGCGTCATGTCGGATGACCGTTATTCGCCCCGGACCTGTGTCGGAAGTTGGCCTTCGAGGCGACATTCTCTTGGCATTTGCCGCAATGCAGGATCGAAGATGGCGCGGGCTCAGCGCAGCTGAGACGTCATGAGAACACTGCGCGCGCAAGAGCTCTCCCGCTGTTCCGCAAGGCTATCGCATCTGGGAAGCGGAATCCCTGCGGCCGATCCTTCGAGACGCCCGCTTTGGCGGGGACTCGAGGCCAATTAGCCTCATCCTGAGGAGACCGCGGAGCGGTCGTCTCGAAGGACGAGGCGCTTGCTCAGGCCGGTCCAAGAGATCGCATGCGACTGTCCTGCGCCATTCCGGGAATTGGCCCGGAATGACGACAGGGAGGGAGGAGGGACAAGGCAGGACTTCAATACGTACGCCGCGGCGGCCTCGGCGCGGCCAGCCAATGATCGACGTGATGCAAAATACAGCGCCGGGAAGGTAGGGGCTTTGCCTCACTGATGCAGCCCGCTAAACCTTGACCCGGCGTGCCGTTCGCGGTTTCGCCGCTATGCGATAGTCCGAACGAGCTCCATCGCACTTAGCGGCTGGATCTGCGGAGGTGGTGTCATAGACCTCCCCTTGCTCATGAGGTGGACGTTGCGCGTCGCTTGTTTGCGACCACTGCGATGCTCCTCCCGAGACACAAAACTGTCAAGCGGGATCGATGATCTGAAGGATCACATTTGAAGGCGCGAGTTCCCTGAACGGGGCATGGTGACATCATGCTCCTGTTTTGCCCGACGTGTCAAACCGACTTCGTAAAATCCGCAAGCGCGCGACGTGACCGGCAAGCCATTGATTCCACTATCCCCGGCTACTGTGCATGGGGTTGTTTTCGCAGTTTTTGTCCATGGCCGGCTTGCCTAGAGAAACATATCTGCCAGATCGACCGACGAGGACTTCCCGACCCGGTCGAAGTTTTGCGCCAGCCAGCTTTGCGCCGCCGCGCGGCCCTCGTCGCGCAGGCGGCACAACAGGCTCCATTCCGGGTGGAATTGCGTGGCCGTGCCGAGCTGCGACATCAGCTGGTCGTTGCCGATCCAGTGCATGTACATGCGGCTATGCCTGTCGCTGTCGAGCTCGCCGTCGTCGATAAGCCGCGTGGCGAAGGCGATCGCGCGCATTTCTCGCATCAACGACGAATTGAAGCTGATCTCGTTGATGCGGTGGAGGACGTCAGCCGCACTGGTCGGCAGCGCGTCGCGCCGGATCGCCGTGACCTGCACGATGATGACGTCGTGGCTGCCCTTGCGGTAGATGAGCGGGTAGATCGCGGGATTGCCGAGATAGCCGCCATCCCAATAATGCTCGCCCTCGATCTCGACGGCCTGAAAATAGGGCGGCAGGCAGGCCGAGGCGAGCACGGTTTCTGCGGTGAGAAACGGGCTCTGGAATACCTTGATCTTGCCGGTGCGGACGTTGGTGGCGTTGAGAAAAAGCTGCGGCGCCTCGGGCGAGGAATTGAGCCTGTCGAAATCGACCACGCGCTGCAGCAGCGAGCGGAGCGGATTGAAGTGGAACGGATTGAGCAGGTTCGGCGGCAGCGTGTGCGTCAGCGTGTGGATGACGGCGTGGACCGGATGATATTCCGGCGGCAGCTTCAGGGCCTGGATCCACTGGTTGAGCGGCGAGAGCAAATCGTACGCCCTGTCCATGCGCGAGACTTCGTACCAGAATGCGTGCAGGCTCTGCCGCGCCGCCTCCGCGCCCCCGTTTGCCATGCCGGAGGCCAGCGCCACCGCATTCATCGCGCCGGCGCTGGTGGCGCTGATCGCTTCGATCGCGAGCCTGCCGTCCTCGAGCACCTGGTCGAGCACGCCCCAGACGAAGGCGCCGTGCGCGCCGCCGCCCTGGAGCGCGAAGTTGACGTTCTTGCGATCCGCGGTGCCGGTGGCTGTCACTTTGCCCGCTTCTTGCCTCCCTTTCGTTCTTTCTCCAGCTCCTTGCGTATCTCGTCGAACTCCTGCAGCGAGGCCTTGTCGACACGAGGAAATTTCAGGTCCAATCTTTCGAGCGCAGCATTGATCACGGAGCCGATCACGACGCGGGCGAACCATTTGTGGTCGGCGGGCACCACGTACCACGGCGCATGAGGTGTCGAGGTGTGCCGCACAATGTCCTGATAGACGGCCTGGTAGCGCGGCCACAGCGCGCGCTCCTTGATATCGTCCATTGAGAACTTCCACTGCTTGGCCGGCTCTTCCAGCCGGTCGAGGAAGCGCTCGCGCTGCTCCTCCTTGGAGACATTGAGGAAGAACTTCAGCACCACGGTGCCGTTGCGGCAGAGATAGCGCTCGAAGGCGGAGATGTCCTCGAACCGCTCCTTCCAGATGTTCTTGGTGACGAGCTTTGCCGGCAGCTTCTCCTTGGCGAGGATCTCCGGATGCACCCGCGTCACCAGGCATTCCTCGTAATGGGAGCGGTTGAAGATGCCGATACGGCCGCGCTCCGGCAGCGCGACCACGTGGCGCCACAGGAAGTCGTGATCGAGCTCCTTGCTGCTCGGCGCCTTGAAAGAATGGACCTCGCAGCCCTGCGGATTGATGCCGTCGAAGATCGCCTTGATCGCACTGTCCTTGCCGCCGGCGTCCATGGCCTGGAATACGATCAGGAGCGACCAGCGGTCCTGGGCGTAGAGCGTCTCCTGAAACGCGATCAGCCGCGTCTTGTTGGCCTCCAGGATCTCCTGCGCCTTCTCCTTGTCGAGATCGCCCTTCTCGTCGGTCTTGTGGTCCTTGAGGCGAAACTTGCCGGATCCATCATAACGGAACGGCGTAATGTAACGGTCGAGCTCCTGGGCGATCGATCTGGACGGCTTCTTGTTCATGAGTTCGGGGACACCTTGCGTTGCGGCTTCAGTCGGTCGAGCACGCTACCAAGAATGCCCTTGGGAAGGAATATGATGAAAAGCACGAGCAGCACGCCATAGACGAGATTGTCCCAGCCGACCGCCTTTGTGCCGAAGCCGATGCGCAAGGTCTCCGCAAGCAGGATGGTGATGATGGCGCCGACAGTCGGGCCGAGCGAGACGAACAAGCCGCCGACGATGGCCGCGAACACCATCTGGAGCGACACGGCGATGCCGCTGACGGTATCGGGCGTGATGAACATCTGGTACTGGCAGTAGATCGCGCCGGCGAGCGCCGTCATCAGCGCGCTGAGCAGCGTGATCTTCAATTTCTCCGCGGTGACGTCGACGCCGGCCGCGGCGGCGGCATCCTCGTCCTCTGAGATCGCCTCCAGCGCATGGCGAGCCATGCTGCGGTCGACCCAGTGCCAGACCACGATGCCAGAAAGCCAGATCGCGAGCGCGATCAGGTACCAGGTGGTCTTGTCGTCGAATTGCAGTGCCAGCAGCCTGTTGCCCGACGCCCGGTTCGGCGTGTAGCCGAGCGAGCCGCCAGTATAATCGCGCGTCGCGGTGATCACCTGGAGCACGATGCCTGATAGCGCCAGCGTCACCAGCACGAAATAATGCCCGGTGATGCGGAAGCGGAAGCAGGGATAGCCGACGATCAGCGCCAGCGCACCGGCCGCGGCCATGCTGACGGGAATGCCGATCCATGGCGAAAGGCCGAGGTGATTCCACAACAGCGCGGTGACATAGGCGCCGATCCCCATGAAGCCGCCGTGCCCGAGCGAAACGAGGCCGAACCGCCCCATCATCGACCAGGACGTGTAGGCGAACGACCAAATCAGGATCAGCACCAAGATGTGCAGGTGATAGGGATCGCGATAGACGAAAGGGAGCGCGACCAGCGCCGCCAGACCGATCCCCCAGGCTGCAAGTCGCCCCTGCCCCATCATCGGCGCCTCGCCAGGAGGCCTGCGGGCCGGATGAACATCATGACGATGAAGAAGGCGAAGGCGAGCACGTAGCCCCATTCGAGATCGGAGAACAGGCCGCCGAGCGAGATGATCTCGGCGAACACGAAGGACGCGATGAAGCCGCCGATGAAATTGCCTAAGCCGCCGAGCACGCAGATCAGGAACGTGATCGGCCCGAAGGAGAGGCCGACGAAGGGATGCACGTCATATTGCAGCACCAGAAGGCAGGCAGCGAGCCCGGCCAGCGCACCTCCAAGAGCCGAGGTGATGAGATAGATCCGCTTGGTGTCGACCCCCATCAGCGCCATGATCTGCCGGTCCTGCGAGATGGCGCGGATCGCGGTGCCGGTGAAGGTGCGCGTCATGAACAGGTAGACCGCAACCATGCCGACCAGTGCCGCCACGAAGGACAGCAGCCGTGCGTAGCTGAAATTCATGTCGCCGAAGGCGAGCACCGGCAGGCGGATGCCGAGATTGCGGAAGTCGATGCCGAAGGCGACGGTTGCAAAGCTCTGGAGCACGAACAGCACGCCGCCGGTCGCGAGCAGTTGATTGATCGGCGGCGCCGTGAGCAGCGGCGCGATCACGAGGTAGTGGAGCGCCGCGCCGAGGAGCGCAACCAGCAGGATAGTGAAGGGCGCAGCGATGAAATAGCTGACGCCGTAATACTGCACCATGAAATACATGGCGTACATGCCTATCATCACGAGCTCGGCATAGCAGATCCAGGTCACGTCGATGACGCCGAAGATCAGGTTGAGGCCGAGCGCGAGCAGCGCCAGCACGCCGCCGAGCAGGATGCCGTTGATCACGGCCTCCAGCAGATAAATGTCGAAGACGTCCAGAAATGCCTGCATGCCCCCTCACACCCCGAGATACGCTTCCTTGACCGTGTCGCTCGCCAGCATCTCGGCCGAGGTGCCGGAGGCGCGGATCGTGCCCGCCTCGATCAGATAGGCGCGATCGACCACTTTCAGCACCTGCTGCACGTTCTGCTCGACGATCAGCACGGTCAGGCCGCCGGCACGGATCCGCTTCACCAGCTCGAACACCTGCTGCACTACGACTGGCGCGAGGCCCGCCGACGGCTCGTCGAGCAGCAGAAGCTTCGGATTGGACATCATCGCGCGGCCGATCGCGCACATCTGCTGCTCGCCGCCGGACATGGTGCCGGCCAGTTGGTGGCGGCGCTCCTTCAGGCGCGGAAACAGCTCGAACACGACGTCGAGCCGCTGGGCATAGTGCGCGCGCGCCTCCCTCATGAACGCGCCCATCTTGAGATTGTCGTCCACCGTGAGCTGCGGAAATAGCCGCCGGTTCTCCGGCACATGCGCAATGCCGAGGCTGACGATCTTGTGCGACGGCGTCGCCACGACATCAACACCTTCCATCTTGATCGAGCCGCGCGAGGGCCGGATCAAGCCGGAGATGACGCGCATCAAGGTGGTCTTGCCGGCGCCGTTGGGGCCGATGACGCCGACGGCTTCGCCGGCCTTGACGTCGAGATTGACATCGAACAGCGCCTGGAACGTGCCATAGCCGGCATTGACGCCGCGGAGCTCCAGCATCATTGCCCTCCCGCGCGACGGCGCGCTTCGGCGGCCGCGGCCTGCGTGGTCTCGGCATCAGTCCCGAGATAGACCTCGATCACCCGCGGGTCGCTCGCAACCGCGCTCGGCAAGCCTTCCGAGATCTTCTCGCCGTGATCGAGTACCATGACGCGATCGACCACGCGCATCAAGACGCCCATGATGTGCTCGACCCAGATGATGGTGATGCCGAGCTCGTCGCGGATGTTGCGCAGCATGTCGGCGGCCTGGTCCATCTCGGTCTCGTCGAGGCCGCCGAGGCTTTCGTCCGCCAGCAACAGCTTTGGCGCGGTGGCGAGCGCCTTCGCAAGCTCGAGCTTCTTCAGGCCGGCTGCGCCAAGTCCATCGACACTGGCATGGCGATCAATCGGCAGGCCGACCATCGCCAGCGACCGCTCGGCCGCTTCCTCGGCCTTGACTCGACTTTGGCGGCCCTGGCCGTAGAAGCCGGCGAGCGCGACATTCTCGAAGATGGTCAGTCGACGGAAGGGCCGCGGAATCTGGAAGGTGCGGCCGATGCCGCGGTTGATAATCCGGTGCGGCGCAAGGCCTGCGATCTCATTCCCGGCGAACAAGATCGAACCGGAGGTCGGCGCCAGCGTGCCCGAGAGCATGTTGAAGATCGTGCTCTTGCCCGAGCCGTTGGGTCCGATCAGGCCGAGGATCTCGCCCTGTTCGACCCTGAACGAGACGTTGTTGACGGCTGTGAAGCCGCCAAACCGCTTCACCAGCCCGCTGACTTCCAACACCGAAGCACTCCGCCGCTACTGGTTGCTGTACGTGGTGCCTTTCGGCAGCGGCAGCACCGCCTCGCGCTGCGCCTGGCTCTTGGGCCACACCACGGAGGACTTGTCGTCGATGTACTGGATCACCACGGGAAACGAGCGTTCGTTCTGCCCGGCCATCGGCGTGCCCTCACCGTAGAACTTCACGCCGAAGCCGAGCATGGTGCCGCCCTCGGGAATGTCGGTGTCGAGCGCCGCCTTGCGCAGCGCGTCGGGATCGACACCGCCATACTTCTTGATCGCTCGCG
The DNA here is from genome assembly GCF_023074095.1 of Bradyrhizobium sp. 137. Classification (NCBI taxonomy): domain Bacteria; kingdom Pseudomonadati; phylum Pseudomonadota; class Alphaproteobacteria; order Hyphomicrobiales; family Nitrobacteraceae; genus Bradyrhizobium; species Bradyrhizobium sp. 137. The sequence goes on along the minus strand of NZ_JADPKU010000053.1, from coordinate 490,243 downwards.
GCAGCACGTCGCTCATGAATACATACGTGTTGGACGCGCCGATGCCGACATGGGCCGAGCGGATGGCGACGCCCGGCCTGATCTTGTCGAATTCGTCGCCGACCATCTTGATCACGGGCGGGAGCTTCGGATCCATGGTCTTCTGGTTGGCGAGCCATATCGATATCGGGTCGGTGTTGAAGATGTAAGCGGCGTCCGCGCCCATGCCTTCCTTCAGCTTCTCGTAGACGCCATAACCGGCGCCATGCCCCATCAACGCGCCGAACTTCAGGCCCTGCTCGCGGGCCTGGCGCAGCAGCAGCGTAATGTCGGGATTGTAGCCCGTGTGGAAGATCACGTCGGGCTTGGCGCGCTTGAGCTTGGTCACCAGCGCGGAGAGGTCCGGCGCGGTCGCCGAATAGCCCTCCTTCAGCACGACGTTGAAGCCGGCCTTCTTCGCACCGGCCTCGTTGCCCTTGGAGACATCGACCCCATAGGCCCCGTCCTCGTGAATGATGGCGACGCGCAGGTCCTTCGGCTCCTTGCCGAACTTCTCCTTGGCGTTCTGCGCGATGAAATCCATCGTCATCATGCCGAACTGGTCGCCGCTCGCCTGCGGACGGAACACGTATTTGTAACGCTTGTCGTTGAACACGGCCGACGAGATGCAGGTCGTGATCCACATGAACTTCTTGAGCTGCTCGACGCGGGCGGCGACCGGTACGCATTGCGCCGAGGAGAAGAAGCCGAGCACCATGTCGACCTTCTCCTGCTCGAGCAGGCGGACAGATTCGTTGATGGCGATGTCAGGCTTGCTTTGCGCGTCGGCGTAGACCGCCTCGACCTTGTAACCTTCGACCCCGGTCTTGGCGAAATGGTCGAGGATGATCTTTGCGCCGATATAGCCGAGCTCGGAGCCGCCGCCGGCGAGAGGTCCAGTCAAATCGAAGACGACGCCGATCTTGATCTTCTTCTCCTGAGCCTGGGCGGACACCGCCAAGCCCGCCGCGGCAATCGCGACCAACAGCCCACGTACCAAACGGGTAGCCATGCGCAGGCGCATCAGAACCTCCCTGGACGATTGTGCATCGCATTCTTGTTGCTCTTGCTTTTTCGCCCATCACATGGGCTGAGCGAAGCGATGTCAAGCCTCGCGCGTCAGCGAGAGGCGAGCCGCTGCGCTATAAAGGCCGTGACAAATCGCGGCATGGACGGCGTGAGATCGCTCATCTCGCGCACGAGATGAATGGCCGACAGCTCGGGCTCGGCCTCGCGCGCGAGATTGGCTTCGATCCGGGCGCGGGCCACCTCGCCCGGCATGTCCAGGTTGAGGACTTGAATCATCGCAATCACACGGCCGGAGACCACGCAGTGCCAGTCCGCCTCCGCCGCGTAGTCGTCGGCGGTCAGCCCCGTCTCCTCCGCGACCTCGCGGACGACGCTGCCGGGAATGTCGAGAGCCCCGTCCTTGATGTCGTCGAGGTCGGGCGTGCCCGAAGGGAAATAGATGCGGCCCGAATTGGCGGTGTGCTGCGCCATCTCACCCAGTACGAAGGCGCCGTCGGAGGTGCGCAGCGCGCCCATGCCAAAACCGTTGAACACGGCCGGATCAGGAAAGCCCCAGTCGCGCCAGGCGAGGAAGCTGGCGAAATCGGTCTCGAAATAGGTCGCGGCGAAATGGCCGTCCGTGAAAACGGCGTCGCGCCCGAGCAGCACGCGACCGTTCCAGATCTTCGGCCGCTCGCGCTGCTTCTCGGCAAAATGCGCCGCGATCTCGGCGCGACGCTCCTCGGCGAACGGCCACACGACCGGCCGCACCGCAAGATCAAGCGCCGTGACGCGATGAATGACCGGTGACGTCATGACGCCTGACCACTACGCCTTCGCGTCACTTATTTGGCATTCCCCGTCGTCTTCTTGGCCTGATCGACGAATTTGTTGGTGAAGGTCTTGCTGACGTCGATCTTGGCGTTCGCCACCTCGGGCGAACCGACGCTGAACACCGCAAGCACGGCCTCCGCGCCCTTCGGGTCCATCTTGCCGGTTTCGGAAAACATCGGGATCGTGTTCTTCAGCGCAGCAAGATAAAGATCCTTGTTCTTGCCGACCGTCTCCTCCGGCATCTTCGCCATGATCTCCTCGGGCGAATGCGAATGGATCCAGGCTAGCGTTGCCAGGATCGCATTGGTAAGCGCCTGTGTCTCCTTCTCATGACCGTTGACCCAGGCTGCCGTCGAGTACAACGCGCCGCCCGGATATTCGCCGCCGAACGTCTCGAGCGTGTCCTTCTGGGTGCGGGTGTCCGAAAGAATGCGTAAATCCTTGTGGTTGCCCTGAAGCACGGTGACGGAAGGATCGAGCATCACGGCCGCGTCGATCTGGCCCTGCTCCATTGCTGCGACCGCGGTGGCGCCAAGACCGACGCCGATCACGGCGGTGCCGGCGGGATCGAGGCCGTTCTTTTTGAGCATGTATTTCAGGAAGAAGTCGGTGGAGGAGCCAGGGGCGCTCACGCCGACCTTCTTGCCGGCGAGATCCTTGACCGATTTGATGTCGTTGGTCCGAGAGGGCGCGACCACCAGCACGAGGCCGGGATAGCGGTCATAGACCACGAAGGCCTGAAGCTCCTGCTTCTTGGCGGCGAGATTGACGCAATGGTCGAAGTAACCGGAGACGACGTCGGCGCTGCCGCCGAGCACGGCTTTGAGTGCGTCCGACCCGCCCTTGAGATCGACCAGTTCGACACTGACGCCGGCCTTCTCGTATTCGCCGAGCTGCTTGGCCAGCACGGTGGGCAGGTAGCACAGGCAAGAGCCGCCGCCGACCGCGATGGTCACCTTGCTTTGCGCCGCGGCAAGACCGATGGTGAGCGTCAGCGCGAGCAGCGCGCCGGCGAGCCTGGCAATCGTCTTCTTCATTGGTTTCCTCCGTTCGGCCGGCGGCACCATAGAGCAGCGGGGCCGGCTTGAGAAGCACCGCCTAAGTGGGCTGGCCATCGGCCTTTCGGGCGCAATAGCATGTCCAAACAAGAACAATTCTTGATGGGGAGGATCATCCATGAATCGCCTTGCTGCCGGCCTGTCGATCGCCGCCGCCTTTGCCGCCGGATGCGGCGCCACCCACCTGCTCCGGCCGGCGCTCGCCGCCGAAAACATCACCGCGCAGATCATCCATACCGGCGAGATGGAGGGCGATGCGCTCGGGCCCGCAAACGCTGCCGGCTACCGCTCCAAGATGTTCGCGAGCGCGGACGGTGCCACCGTCTCGATCCAGGTCGGCAACGTGCCCAAGCACATGCATCCCAACACCAACGAGATCCAGTACATCCTGGACGGCACCGGGACGATCTGGCTCGGCGACAAGGAGGTGACGGTGAAGCCCGGCGATCTCGTGATCATCCCGAAGGGCACGCCGCATGGCGGCACCAAGCCGATCAGCGGCCAAGTCAAGGCGATCGCGATCAAGACGCCGCCGCAGGCACCCGACGACACCAAGCTGCTGGATTGAACGTTCGCGATCGGGGCTCGCGCCGACGTTCGGCCCCTCGCGCCCTAGCCGCGACCGTCCGACGCCGTCGGCCGCCAAACCAGTAGCCGCCGCTCCACCAGCGTGACGCCAAAGTCGATCAGGATCACGAAGGCCGACAGCACGAACATGCCGGCGAACACGCCGGCGACGTCAAAGATGCCTTCGGCCTGCTGAATGAGATAGCCGAGCCCGGCCGCCGATCCGAGATATTCGCCGACGACCGCGCCGACCACGGCGAAGCCGACCGACGTATGCAGCGAGGAGAACATCCAGGACAGCGCCGACGGCCAATAGACGTGCTGCATCAATTGGCGCTCGCTCATGCCGAGCATGCGGCCATTGTCCAGTACGGTGCGGCTGACTTCCTTCACGCCCTGATAGACGTTGAAGAAGACGATGAAGAAGACCAGCGTCACACCGAGCGCGACCTTGGACCAGATGCCGAGGCCGAGCCACAGCGCGAAGATCGGCGCCAGCACGACGCGCGGCAGCGCGTTGACCATCTTGACGTAAGGGTCGAACACGGCTGCGACCAGTGGCTGGCGCGCAAACCAGAAGCCGACCAGCACGCCCCCGGTCGAGCCGATCACGAAAGCCAGGATCGATTCCGCAAGCGTGATTCCGAGATGTTTCCAGATCACGCCGGACGCGAACCACTTCACGATCTGGCTGAATACGTCGAACGGATTGGAGAAGAAGAACGGCGGCAGCAGGATCTTGCCGAAGACGGGGACGGTCGATAGCACTTGCCACAGCACAATGCAGACGACCGCGACCAGGACTTGCAGCGCAAGCAGCATCGGGCGCGACATCAGACCGCCTCCGCCGCCTGCGTGGATTGCATATAACCCTTCATCACCTCGTCCTTGAGCACGCCCCAGATCTCGCGATGCAGTGAATGAAACTCCTTATCGAGCCGTACCTCAAAAATGTCGCGCGGGCGCGGCAAGCGCACGCGCCAGTCACCGATGATGCGCGAGGACGGCCCCGCCGACATGATCACGACGCGATCGGCGAGTGCGATCGCCTCTTCGAGATCGTGGGTGACGAACAGCACAGCCTTGCGGTCGGCGTTCCAGAGATCGAGCAGCAGATTGCCCATGACCTGGCGCGTCTGCGCATCGAGCGGCCCGAACGGCTCGTCCATCAGCAGGATTTTTGGATCGCGGATCAGCACCTGCGCCAGCGCCACGCGCTTGCGCTGGCCGCCCGAGAGCATGTGTGGATAGCGGCCTGCGAACGCACCGAGGCCGACGGAGGTCAGCCATTGCTGCGCCCGCGGCAACGCTTCGGAGCGCGGCGTGCCCTTGATCTCGAGCCCGATCGCGACATTGTCGAGCGCGGTCTTCCACGGGAACAGTGCATCGGATTGGAACAGGTAGCCGGCATCCCGGTTCAGCCCCGCGAGCGGCTGGTCGAATATCCTGACGCTGCCGGCTGCCGGCTTGAGCAGCCCGGCGGCGACGTTGAGCAGCGTGGATTTCCCGCAGCCGGTCGGGCCGACAATGGCGACGAACTCGCCCTGCGCCACCGTGAGATGGGCTTTCTCCACCGCCGTATAGACCCGTCCGTCCCGGAGGTGGAACGCGACCTTGGCATCTTCCAGCGCCACTGCCGTGGGCGTCGTCATGTGCTTCCTCCAAACCTGGACCGATGCCTTAGCCGCTCGCGCGACCAAGTTCAATCAAGGCGCCAAGCGTGCTACGCATGCAGCTCTTTATCCCCTTCACCCTCCCCTGCAGGGGAAGGTAAGAACGAGCTTACCCGCGATGCCCTCCAAGCTGGCGATCAGCTATGCACGTGTCACCAAGAGCTTCGGGCTGCTCAAAGCCGTCGACGACGTGTCGCTCGATATCGCCGAGGGCGAGTTTCTGGCCATCGTGGGTGGCTCGGGCTCCGGCAAGACCACCCTGCTGCGGCTCGCCAACCGGTTGATCGAGGCGGACAGCGGCACGATCACGGTGGAGAACGAGGACGTGCAGAATGTCGATCCGGTCGCGCTGCGGCGGCGGATCGGCTACGTGTTCCAGGCCGGTGGGCTGTTTCCGCATTTGAGCGTTGCCGACAATATCGGTGTCACGCCAAAGCTGCTGGGCGTCTCGGCTGCCGATATTGCCGCGCGCGTCGACGAGCTGCTGGAGCTCGTGCAGCTCGACCGCGCCGCGCATCGCGACCGGCTGCCGGAGGCGCTCTCCGGCGGCCAGCGCCAGCGCGTCGGCGTGGCGCGGGCGCTCGCGGCAAAACCTCGGATCGTGCTGATGGACGAGCCGTTCGGCGCGCTCGATCCCCTCACCCGCGATGCGCTCGGCGAGGATTTTCGCGACCTGCACCGCAAGCTCGGCCTGACCTCTGTCATGATTACGCATGACATGACGGAGGCCATTCTGCTCGCCGACCGCATTGCGGTGATGCGCGCTGGAAAGCTGCTCGCACAGGGCACGCCGGCAGAGCTGTCGAAAAGCGGCGACGCCTACGTGCTGGAATTGTTGCGCACGCCGCGGCGCCAGGTCGAGCGATTGAATGCGCGGCTGCCAACGAGCGGTGCGGCATGAGCCTCTTCACCGATCCGCGCTGGGGCGAGGCGCTGTCGCATTTGCCCGACTATCTCGGCAACCATGTGCGGGTGAGTCTCGCCGCGCTTGCGCTGGGCCTGATTGCGAGCCTGCCGTTGGCACTCCTCACACGCAACCACCCGGCGCCCCGGGGCATCCTGCTTGCGCTTGCCAGCATCGTGCAGACAGTCCCTGGACTTGCGCTTCTTGCGCTGTTCTATCCGCTCCTGCTGCTGCTGGCCTCCGTTACGCTCGCCTGGTTCGGCTTTTCCTTTTCCGCTTTCGGCTTCCTGCCGGCCGTGCTGGCGCTCGCGCTCTATTCGATGCTGCCGGTGCTGCGCAACGGCATCACCGGCCTCAACGGCATCGATCCCGCGTTGATCGAAGCCGCCAAAGGTGTCGGCATGACCGCGCGACAATCGCTGGTGATGGTCGAGCTGCCGCTGGCGCTGCCGGTGATGATGGCGGGGATCCGCACCGCCGCGGTGTGGGTGATCGGCACCGCGACGCTATCGACACCGATCGGCCAGACCAGCCTCGGTAACTACATCTTCGCAGGGCTTCAGACCCAGAACTGGGTGTTCGTGCTGTTCGGCTGCCTGGCCTCGGCCCTGCTCGCGCTTGCCGTCGACCAACTGCTCGGCCTGCTCGAGACCGGCCTGCGCCAGCGCAGCCGCATGCGCACCGGGCTCGGCGCGATCGGGATCGCGGCACTGGTCGCCGCAACGCTGGTGCCGACGATGGGGCGTTCGTCCCAGAGCTACGTCGTCGGCGCCAAGACTTTCACCGAGCAATATGTGTTGTCGGCCCTGCTCAGGGACCGCCTCCAGGCGGCTGACCTGTCGGCGACGGCGCGATCCGGCCTCGGCTCCAGCGTGATCTTCGAGGCACTGAAGGCCGGCGACATTGATCTCTATGTCGATTATTCCGGTACACTCTGGGCCAATCAGTTGCATCGCACCGACATTAAGCCGCGCGCGGAATTGCTCGCAGAGCTGAAGACAGCCCTCGCGAAAGAGAACATCACCTTGCTCGGCGAGCTCGGCTTCGAGAATGCGTATGCGCTGGTGATGCCGCGCAAGCGCGCCGAGGCGCTTGGCATCCGCAGCATCGCCGATCTCGCCGCGCACGCATCGACCATGTCGATCGCCGGCGACTACGAGTTCTTCTCGCGCCCCGAATGGGCCGCGCTGCAAAAGGCCTATGGGCTTTCGTTCCGCACCCAACGCCAGATGCAGCCGGACTTCATGTACGCGGCGGTCGCGAGCGGCGAGGTCGACGTGATCGCCGGCTACACCAGCGACGGCCTGATCGCGAAATACGATCTCGTCGCGCTCGATGATCCCAGGCACGCCATCCCGCCTTACGATGCGATCCTGCTGCTCGCGCCCATGCGAGCCGGTGACGAGCGGTTGCAGGCTGCGCTGAGGCCGCTGCTCGGCAGGATCGACATCGCGACCATGCGCGAAGCCAATCTGCGCGCGAGCGGCAACGATGCGAATTCATCGCCCGACGCAGTGGCGAAGTGGCTGTGGGAGAAGGTGAGCAATAGGTAGGCTGGCGCGACTGGTTCAGCGTCGTCATGGCTTTCGCCCATGGGCCTTCGCCAGGACGACGTTGGAGGGGCATGTGTGCTCCACCGGCGCTCTCCTCGCAAAGAGCTGAGAGACACTACAGCCCCCGGATCATCCCCGCGTTGATCAGCAGCCGGTTCAGCCGCCGCGCCTCGGCGCCATCCCTGCAGCCATAGAAGATGCCCTTGCAGCGGAGCATGATCTCCTTCTGCTCGGCGAAGGACGGATCGAGCGGGATGCCGGCGGCTTCCTGGATCACTAGCGGCAGATAGGGACCGTCGATCGTGTCCATCACGGCATCGCTCTTCACCGGCTCGAAATTGACGGCGTCGATCGCATAATAGGTTGCGTAGAGACGCGGATCGTAAGCGTCGAGCTTCTTGCCGAGGGCGCCCTCGTCGAGGCCGGGCTCAAGCAGGTTCGGCGCGAATTCCGGCTGGTGATCGCCGTAGCGCACGATCAGGAAAGGCTCGCCGGGAAAGTTCTTCTTCAGACCGGCGACGAAAGCTTTGTACTGCTCGGCGCTCATCACCTGGCGGCGCAGATATTCGTCGATGGACGGCAAGTTGCCCGGCGCGCGCCAGTTCGGCAGCAGATCAGGACGGAAGCGCGTCTCCCAGGGGAAATGATTGGCGCCGAGATAGATGAAGGTGAACAGCGGCTTGTTCGGCGGTTGTTGCCCCATCAGCTGAAGCGCCTTGTCGTAGAAGAAGGAGTCCGGCTCGACGTCCTTGGCGCCCAGATCCTCCGAATCGAGGAAACGTTCGATGCCGGTCGTCATCTGGAAGCTGCGCGCGCCCATGAAGCCGCCATGGGCGGGGTAAAGCGACAGGGTGTCGTAGCCGCAACGGCGCAGTGCCAATGGCAGGCCGCGTTCGACGCGGTTCGAGGCGATGCGCGTCACGAAATAGGCGAAGCGGCCGAACGAACGCGACGAGAGCCCCGCAAGCACGTTGTATTCGGTGAACCAGCTCGGCCCGCCATTGCTCTCGGCCAGGAACGTGCGCTGCTTGCCGTCCCAAGACGTGAAATGGTCGCCGTAACGCAGCGGCACTTTGATGCCCTGCGCGGCGCGGATGTCGAAGCTCGATTCATCATGGATCATGATGATGTTAGGGCGGCGGCCCGCAGGATGGCAGGCGTCCACCAGCGGCACGTTGAGCCGCTCGTTGGTTGAGGCTGCGGATTCCATGAAACCGTACTGCACGAAGTCGGCGACCGCGGTGACGCCGGAGCGGAAGAATTTCGAGAGATAGCCGTCGTCGTAATAGCCGCGCCAGGCCTGGTCAGGATGATAAAGCGAATAGCCGACCAGTGCGGCAACGCACGCGAGCTTGCAGGCGAGCGCCGGCAGCCGGCGGATCCGGAACGGATCAAGCCACCACAGCGCATACATCAGCGGCAACGTGACGAGGCCGGCCAGGATCACCGACCAGCGCAGATTCGGGAAGATCGTGAACAGGAACGCGACGCTGTCGCGGTCGATCATCATCAGATCGATGAAGTTGACCGTCATCTGCACGACTTCGTGCTTGAGCCGGGACAGCAGCACCAGCACGACGACCATGGTCAGGGACAGCGCGCCCGACAGCGCCGGGCGCCGCAGCAGCGTGATCCAGAAGAAGTTGAGGATGCCCCAGGCCAGGGCGAAGGAGAGGCGCGAGCCGAAATCGGTCTCGGTCTCGTACATCAGCGCCAGCGCTGCGAAATGTGGCGCCGTGACCGCGAGCAGCCGCCAGATGCCGAGCGCGGCGACGCTCGCAAGCACGGCGGTGGTGGCAGAAGGACCTGGATTGGGCGCGGACGCCATCGACGACACGCAACTTTGGTCCGGCGCGGTGATGCCAAGCCGCTTGGCCGGCATCGAGACAGCTGGCGGCGCCCGGCGCAGCCGGAAGCCTGCGCCGTGTCATAAAACTGTAACGGAACGGTCAACGTCAGGCAACGCGTCCGGCGATCCGACATCGCTTATTGTTGGCGAAAGACGGGTTGGGCCGCAGCCGGCAGGCAGCTGCTCAACGTCAGGGTTGGGCGATCCCCGCGATGAACAGGTCGATCACCCCCTCCGCCATCCGCTCGATCTCGCCGTCCTCGATGCCCCAGCGCGGAAAGTGGCCATCGAGATTCATGCGGGCAAAACCGTAGACCAACGCGCGACTGGCGATCTGGATGCGCTTCAGATCCGCCGACCTCAGCAGGCCCTGCTCGGCCGCATCAGTCAGCATCCGTTCCGACAGCGCGATCAGCTCGGCATTGTCGCGGGTCAGCTCCGCCGAACTGCCATGGGCGAAGTAGCGCCCGGTGGAGATGATCTCGAAATGGGCCGGATTGCGCATGGCCCAGCGCAGGTAAGCGAGGCCAAAGGCGCGAAAACGCTCCAGTGGACCCTTGGGCGCTTCCTCGCCCAGCGCCGCTTCGATCTCGGCGCGGAAGCGCCGCTGCGCCTCCTCGGCCACCGCCGCCATCAAGGCATCGCGGTTCGGAAAGTGCCGGAATGGCGCGCCCGGCGACACCGCGGCCCGGCGCGCCGCCTCGCGGACGGAGACCTCCGCACCTTCGGCCGCCAATTGCAGCGCAGCGTCAATCAGCACGCGGCGAAGGTCGCCGTGGTGATACGGCCGGGCTTCGGGTGTTCGGCGGGCACGCGGCTTGGACGTCTGACGGACGGGCATGGCGTCTTCTAGCATCACCCGAACGTGAATGTAAGCAGCGATTACACTATTGACGATTTTGTTGCTCTATATGTAAGCATTGATTACATCCTTGAGGAGATCGTCATGTCACAACGTCAAATCTGGCTCGAAGGCTGGCGGCTGCTTGCCGTCCTAACGCTCAGTCTGATCGCCCTGAGCCTGTGGATCGCCTCGATGCGGCTGTTCGAGGTTGAGGGCGTTCGTATGGTGATCCGCTTCACGGCGCGAAGTTCGCTGCTGCTGTTCTGCCTCGCCTTCAGTGCCGCGGCGCTGGCGCGGCTCTCGCCCAATGCCTGGACGCGCTGGCAGCACCGTAACCGCCGCTATCTCGGCTTGAGCTTCGCGGCCTCCCACGCAATCCACGCGGCGGCGATCGTCGCGTTCGCCAGGATGGATCCGGCCGGCTTTGCCCAGGCGACCTCCGCCGCCTCCTACATCTTCGGCGGCATCGGCTATGGCTTCATCATCGCGATGAGTGCGACCTCGTTCGACCGCACCGCCGCGCTGCTCGGATTGCGCACCTGGCGCATACTGCACGTTGCGGGCGGCTACTATCTCTGGTTCCAGTTCATGGTGTCGTTCGGCAAGCGCGTGCCGGCAATGCCGCTCTACGCCGCATTCCTCGTTCCGCTGCTGATCGTGCTGACGTTGCGCATGATAGCGATGGCCCGCCACCCGCGCAGGCAAACCGTCGCCGCGGGCTGAAAACGCCCAAACTCACTGCGGCAGCAATCCGAGCCGCTTGGCGATGATGCGGTCGAGCGTCCGTTTCGGTAGCACGGCCGCAATCAGGTGGCGGAGCGGGTCCGGCGTGATCTGGTAGCGCACCTTCGGGCTTGGCGCCGTCAGCGCCTCGAACACGATCTCGGCGATCTGCTCGGCGGGCAGGCCCTTGGCGCCGATGTCCATCATGAACGCCATCACCTTGTTCAGCGCCGGCAGATAGGGCGAGTTCTGGTAGACGGAAAGGTCGATCTCTTCGGCCTTGCTCCAGATCGGCGTCTTCACCGCGCCGGGGGCGACGATGATGACGTCGATGCCAAACAGCATCAGCTCGCGGCGCAGGCTCTCCGACAGGCCCTCGATGGCGTGCTTGGAGGTGCTGTAAGGCGCCGACAGCGGATTGCCGCTCTTGCCAGCGACCGAGCTGATCATCACGATCCGGCCCTTCGGCCCCTTCAGCAAGGGGTCTGCGCCGAGCAGCGGCCCGAACGCCTGCGTCGCGATGACAGGGCCAATGACGTTGACGTCCATCTGGCGGCGGAAATCATCGGCCGACAATTCGAGCACGGGACCGGCAACCGCGATGGCGGCATTGTTGACGAGACCGGCCAGCGTCTCGCCGCCCAACGCTCCGCGAACTTTTCGCCCGGCGGCGAGGACTGCTGCCTCGTCGGTGACGTCGAACAGCAGCGGGGTAAAGTTCGCACCGAACTCGCCTTGCAGCCGGTCGGCGTCGGCCTGCTTGCGGACACTGCCGAACACGCGATAGCCGCGCCCGATCAGGAATTTCGCAACGGCCCAGCCGATGCCCGTAGACGCCCCGGTAACGACGACAGATCGCATGGTCTTTCCACCTCGGGTTGCCGTGATCATGCAGGAGGAAGGTGCCTGTGTGCAAATGGCGCCCAGCGCGCAAGTCCGCGCAGCAGGTGTCGGTTGTTAAGATGAAGCGGCGCGCGAACGTTGCGACATGAGGTCGAAGGCACCTTGAAAAGGCGGATGAAGAGCCGAATCTTTCACTCTGACGACGCAGCCCTTTTCACGATCAGGGAGTTCTAGAAATTTTTGAAAAGGGACGCGAGATCAAGAATGTGGTTTAAGCGTCAGTTCTTGGCGTTCAAGCAGCGCATCAACTCGCGAAGAATTTGAATGAAGCAACTATGCTTCGCGCGAGAAGGAAGAGAAAGATCGCGTTTGCGATCTCGCTCGAACATAGTCGCGAAGGCTTAAAGATTTGTTTGGCGAGCGAAGCTTTCGCTCGCGTGTCCCGGACAAGGCGCAGCGCATAAGCAATGCGTCGCGGAGCCGGGATCCAGAGGCCGCTTGGCCCCGGATCAGCAGGGCATCACCAAGGTGCTGCGCTGCGTCGGGGGCACAACGGCTTAGTTCTTGCTCTTGTCGACCAGCGCACCCTTCTTGATCCAGGGCATCATGTCGCGCAGTTTCGCGCCGACCTCTTCGATCGGGTGTGCGGCGAGCTTGGCGCGGGTCGCCTTGAAGGAGGTCTGGTTGACCTTGTTCTCGAGCATCCAGTCGCGCGCGAACTTGCCGCCCTGGATGTCGGCGAGAACCTTCCGCATCTCCTTCTTGGTCTCGTCGGTAATGATGCGCGGACCGGTGACATACTCCCCGTACTCGGCGGTGTTGGAGATCGAGTAGTTCATGTTGGCGATGCCGCCTTCATAGATCAGGTCGACGATCAGCTTCACTTCGTGCAGGCACTCGAAATAGGCCATCTCCGGGGCGTAGCCGGCTTCGACCAGGGTCTCGTAGCCGCCCTTGATCAACTCGACCAGGCCGCCGCAGAGCACCACCTGCTCGCCGAACAGGTCGGTCTCGCACTCTTCCTTGAAGGTGGTCTCGATGATGCCGGCGCGGCCGCCGCCGATCGCGGAGGCATAGGACAGGCCGAGATCATGGGCGTTGCCCGAGACGTCCTTGGCGATCGCAATCAGGCAGGGCACGCCGCCGCCGCGCTGGTACTCCGAGCGCACGGTGTGGCCGGGGCCCTTCGGCGCGATCATCAGCACGTCGAGGTCGGCGCGCGGATCGAGCAAATTGAAGTGGACGTTGAGGCCGTGCGCGAACACGAGGGCGGCGCCCTTCTTCATGTTGTCGTGCAGGTGCTCGCGATAGATGTCGCCCTGAAGCTCGTCCGGGGTCAGCATCATGACGAGGTCGGCCCATTTGGCGGCTTCGGCGACTTCCATCACCTTGAAGCCGGCGTTCTCCGCCTTCTTGGCCGAGGCCGACCCTTTGCGCAGCGCAATCGCCACCTCCTTGACGCCGGAGTCCTTCAGGTTCAGCGCATGGGCGTGGCCCTGGCTGCCATAGCCGACGATGGCGACCTTCTTGCCCTTGATCAGGTTCAGGTCGGCGTCGCGATCGTAATAAACACGCATAGTTCGTTTCCTCGTTCGGGGCCGGAAATCGGCCGATGGTCAGATCTTTCGAAGGTGAATTGACGGATTTCGGGGGCTGTCTAGAGCATTTTAGGGCCGCTGGGAAACCCGTTTCTGCATGGAAATCTGCGGCATCATGCATCCATGAAGACGGGGTAGAGGGAAGCGAGCAGCAGGACCGCCATCAGCACATTGAAGGCACGGACCAGCCGCTCTGAGGTCAGGACCGGCCGCAATGCGGAGCCGAACAGAGCCCAGACCACGGTCGAGACCGTGCCTACGAGCAGGCTGATCAGGGTCTGGATTGCGATGTTGAGCGGGAATTGGGCGATCGCCGCGTAGGCGGTAATGGTGCCGATCACGATCACCCAGCCTTTAGCGTTGATCCATTGGAACATCGCCGCGCCCCAGAAGGTCATCGGGCCGCGGGCGCTCCCCTCGCCCGGCTTGGTCGGGCCGGACATGGCGATCGCGGCGGCGAGATAGATCAGGTAGGCGGCACCGGCATATTTCAAGATGGTCTGAAGGACCGGATAGGCCAGGAACACGGAGCCGAGCCCGAGGCCGACCGCGGCGACCATGAAGGCGAAGCCGATGACGATGCCGATGATGTGGGGGATGGTGCGCCGGAAGCCGTAGGTCAGGCCCGAGGACAGCAGCATGATGTTGTTCGGCCCAGGCGTGAAGTACATCACGACCATGAAGGTGAGGAAGGCATAGAACAGCGACTGGGACATGTTCGCCTCAAGCGACTTTCGGCAGCGGCTCTTTGGGCGATGCCTTGGGCCGCTGCGCCAGCACCATCACCGCGATACCGCCGATCACGGTCAGCATGCCGGCGAGGCGCAGGGGTCCGAACCGCTCGCCGAACACGATGCTGGAGGCGGCCGATCCCACGAACGGCACCAGCAGCGCGAACGGCACCACCTGCGCCGCCGGATAATCACGCAGCAATCGTCCCCACAGCCAGTAGGCGATGCTGGTGGAGACGGCGCCGATCACCAGCAGGCAGATCAGGCCTGTGAGAGACATGTGGATCAGCGACTGCCAGGTCGGCGTTGGCCCGTTGACGACCAGCGCAAGCGCGAACAACGGCACCGCGGCAGTAAGGCACAGCCAGGCGAACAGGTCGAACATCGGCGCACCACGCGCGCCCCGCAGCAGGAGATTGCCGACGGCAAAGCAGACCGGCGCGATCATCAGCACCGCGAAAGCGCCGACGCTGAAATCATAGCCGACGGTCCCGCAGATCATCAAAAGGCCGGCTGCTGCGATGACGATGCCGAGCGTCTGCATCGGCGTCGGGCGTTCGCCGAATGCGACAGCGGCGAAGCCGATCGTGAACAGCGCCTGGCTCTGCACGACGACGCTGGCCAGGCCGACCGGCACGCCGTGGGCGATGCCATAGGCCTGGCTTAGGAACTGGCCGAGGAACAGCGTGACGCTGATCGCGATCAGGAGCGGCCAGACGACCTTCGGCCTGGGAATGAAAAGACACGGTACTGCAGCAATGGTGAAGCGCATTGCCGTCATCAGCTCCGGCGAGAACTCGTCGAGCGCGATCCGGCTCGCCACGAAGGCAAGCCCCCAGATGATCGCCACCAGGACGGCGATGAGGATGTCGGCCGGCTTCATTGTTGTTCCCGGTCCTGCCCCGTCGTGCAGTTCCTGTTATTGTTCTGATCTAGCCTTGCTCGCCGGCTTTCGGTTTCCGCAGCAGATAGGTGCCGTGCATCGGGGCGTGATAGTCGGCCGAGACCAGCCTGAAGCCGACGTCGGTCAGCATCCGTTCCATCACCCAGCCGAAGGTGGAATATTCGTCGCGCATGTGCGCGACGACACCTTCACGCGAAAAGTCGTGGTTCTTGATCTGGAAGTCGGCCCATTGCTCGACGTCGCGCTCAATGGCGTCCGGCATTGAAGTGTAGACGATGTCGCGCAGGTAGAAGCTCGCGCCCGGCTTCAGCGCGCGATAGATCCGCGACATCGCCACCGCCTTCCAGAAGTCCGGCAGATGGTGCAGCGTGAACTCGCTGACGATCAAATCGTAGGATTCCGGACGGTAGGAGAAGCTCAGCAGGCCGGCCGATTGGGTGCGGACCGGCGCCTTGCGGTCACGTGCATAGATTTCGGCGAGCGCCAGCATCGCGGGCGAGATGTCGATAGCATCGACCTCGGCGCCCATTAGCGCCGCTTCGGTGGCCAGCACGCCGTTACCGCAGCCGATATCGGCGATGCGCCAGCCGCGCTGGACCCCGAGCATTTTCAGCGCGGCGCGCGCCCGCAGGTCGGCATCGTCATGGCTGTCATAGATCGACGCCACTGCGGGCTCGATCCCCATCCGGTTCCGCTCATTATAGTACCAGTCGCGCGCCAGCATGGTTCACATCCCTTCAGGCCCGCGACCAATCGCGGCAACGCCGGTGCGCGACACCTCGACGAGGCCGAGCGGGCGCATCAGGTCGATATACTGATTGATCTTGTCCGTATTGCCTGTGATCTCGAACACGAAGCTCTCGGTGGTGGCGTCGATCACGCGGGCGCGGAACGCATCCGCAAGCCTCAGCGCCTCGACCCGGTGCTCGCCCTGCCCGCGCACCTTCACCATCGCGAGCTCCCGCTCGATCGAGCGCTTGGTCTGCGTCATGTCGACGACGCGATAGACCGGAATCATGCGATCGAGCTGGTGCTTGATCTGCTCGATCACCATTGGCGTGCCCGTGGTGACGATGGTGATGCGCGAGAGGTGCTTCTGGCTCTCGGTCTCCGAGACCGTGAGGCTCTCGATGTTGTAGCCGCGGCCCGAGAACAGACCGATGACGCGCGCAAGCACGCCGGGCTCGTTCTGCACGAGCACGGCGAGCGTGTGCGTCTCGTTGGGATCGTGACGGTCCTCGATGAAGTAGGCGGATGCCGGCTGGTTCATTGTCGTCCCCTCAAATCCTTTTCGTCATATCCGCGAAGGCGGGCCGCCAGTAATTGCCACGGCCTGAGATCCCTACACAGGGAGCGGCGTACTGGATCGCCCGGTCGAGCCGGGCGATGGCAGCGGAGCTTGTGACCATTGCGCTCACACCAGCGCCTTGCCGCCGGCGAATGCCTTTGCGGTGGCCGCGTCGTTGGCCTGCTCCGGCAACAGCATTTCGTTGTGCGCCTTGCCGGAGGGGATCATCGGGAAGCAGTTTTCGAGCGCAGCGACGCGGCAGTCGAACAGCACCGGGCGCTTGACCGCGATCATCTCCTTGATGGCGCCCTCGAGATCGCCAGGCTTGTGCACCTGGAGGCCAATGCCGCCATAGGCTTCGGCGAGCTTGACGAAATCCGGCAGCGCCTCCGAGTAGGAATGCGACAGGCGGTTGCCATGCAGCAGCTGCTGCCACTGCCGCACCATGCCCATGTACTGGTTGTTCAGGATGAAGATCTTGATCGGCAGCTCGTACTGCACGGCCGTCGACATCTCCTGCATCGTCATCTGCACCGAGGCATCGCCCGCGATGTCGATGACGAGGCTGTCCGGGTGGGCAACCTGCACGCCGATCGCGGCCGGCAGGCCGTAGCCCATGGTGCCGAGGCCGCCCGACGTCATCCAGCGATGCGGCTCCTCGAAGCCGTAGAACTGGGCCGCCCACATCTGGTGCTGGCCGACCTCGGTCGTGATGTAGGTATCCTTGCCGCGCGTCGCTTCGAACAGGCTCTGGATCGCATGCTGCGGCAGGATGACGTCGTTGCTCTTCTTGTAATACAGCGAATTACGGGCACGCCACTGCGCGATCTGCTGCCACCACGACTTGATGTCGGGCTTCTTCGCCTCTGCCTTGAACACCTGGAGGATGTCGCCGAGGATGTTGCCGCAATCGCCGATGATCGGCACGTCAACCCGGATGTTCTTGTTGATCGAGGATGGGTCGATGTCGATATGGATCTTCTTCGAGCCCGGCGAGAACGCATCGACGCGACCGGTGATGCGGTCGTCGAAGCGCGCGCCGACGCACAGCATGACGTCGCAATCATGCATCGTCATGTTAGCTTCATAAGTGCCGTGCATGCCGAGCATGCCGAGCCAGTTCTTGCCCGAAGCCGGATAGGCGCCGAGGCCCATCAGCGTGGAGGTGATCGGGAAACCAGTGACCTCGACCAGCTCGCGCAAGAGCTTGGTCGCCTCGGGACCGGAATTGATGACGCCACCGCCGCTGTAGATCACCGGACGCTTGGCGTTGGCGAGCAGCGCCACCGCCTTGCGGATCTGCGTGGCATCGCCCTTCACGCGCGGCGCATAGGAGCGGTGCACGTCGGACTTGCGCGGCGGATGATAGGTACCGGTCGCGAACTGCACGTCTTTGGGAACGTCGACCAGCACCGGACCCGGACGGCCGGAGGTCGCGACGTAGAAAGCCTCGTGCAGCACCTTGGCGAGATCGTTGACGTCGCGCACCAGCCAGTTGTGCTTGGTGCAGGGGCGCGTGATGCCGACGGTGTCGCATTCCTGGAAGGCGTCGTTGCCAATCAGATGCGTCGGCACCTGGCCGGAGATGCACACCAGCGGGATCGAATCCATCAGCGCGTCGGTCAGCGGCGTCACCATGTTCGTGGCGCCGGGACCGGAGGTCACCAGCGCGACGCCCGGCTTGCCGGTCGAGCGCGCATAGCCCTCGGCGGCATGGCCGGCGCCCTGCTCGTGGCGGACCAGGATGTGCTGGACCTCGCTCTGCTGGAAGATCTCGTCATAGATGGGAAGCACCGCGCCGCCGGGATAGCCAAAAATGTCGGTCACGCCATGATCGATGAGCGCGCGGACGATCATCGCGGCGCCGGTCATCTGGTTCGGATCGTGGCTCTTCTCGCTCATTGGCTTGCTCCGGATGCGCTGTTGTCAGCGGCTTCGTTCGTGTCGGGTTCGGGAAATAAAAAAGGCCCCGAAGAGGGCCCACGCACACCGCCTGTCTTGTGGATGGCAGCTAGCCACCCCCGGCGGTGTGCCTGGGTACGACGGCGATAAGGAGTTTGGTAATAATGTTACGCATGGCAGGCGCTCGGCTTCCCAAAGGTTGCGCGAAACATAGCGGCCAAAGCCCGGATGTCAAGGCAATGTGACCGTTCCCGCGCGATTTTGGCAGTGTAGCGGTGTTCCCCGGGTTCGGCGAGCGGTAAATTCGGGAACCGGGTACAAAAGCTCGTCAGTTCGCATCCCATGTCGCGTCCACGATCGCGGCGAGCCATCCCCTCGCCTCCTCCGGCTTCACCCATTCGAATTCAGGCAATTGATGCCGGAACCAGGTGAACTGGCGTTTGGCGTAGTGGCGGGTGTCGGCGCGGCCGATTGTGGCAGCTTCTTCCAGGCTGAGCTCGCCGCGCAGATGCCGGATCAGCGCCGGCACGCCGTGGGCCTTCATGGCCGGCAACAGCGGATCGAGGTGTCTGGCGGCAAGCCGCTCGACCTCCCTGAGCGCGCCGGCGCTCAACATGGCATCGAAGCGCGCATCGATGCGGGCATAGAGTTCGTCGCGCGCTGGGGCGAGAAACACCGCGCGAAAATTGTCCTTCGGCAGCAACGGCGGCTGGCCCTCGCCGTGCCAATCGAGCAGCGAACGGCCGGTCGCTTCGACCACTTCCAGCGCGCGCGCGATCCGGGTGCGGTCGCGCAGATTCAATCGTTCGGCCGCACGCGGATCGCGGTGCGCGAGTTCCGCGTGTAGCGCTTCGACGCCGTTCTGCTGCAGCCGCGCGCGCACATCCTCGCGCACCTCGGCAGGAATTGGCGGCACTACGGAGAGGCCCGCCGTCAGTGCCTTGAAATAGAGCCCGGTGCCGCCGACGAAGATCGGCAGGCGGCGTTCGGCCATCGCCGCTTCGAGCGCCTTCGCCGCGTCGCTCACCCAGGCACCGGCCGAGAAATTCACGGCCGCATCGACATGGCCATAGAGACGATGCGGCACGAGCGCCTCATCAGCCCCTGTCGGCCGTGCCGTGATGATGCGCAGATCGCGGTAAACCTGCATGGAATCGGCGTTGATGATGATGCCGCCGGTGGCGAGCGCAAGCTCGAGCGCCAGCGCCGACTTGCCGCTGGCGGTCGGGCCTGCGATAAGCACGGCCTTGCCAACACGCCTTCCGCTGACTTGCCCCTCGCTCACGAAAACCTCAAATGTCCCTCGTCGCCACGCTGATCTGCAATCCCGACAATCCTGCGCTCGACTCGACCATCGTCGACGGCGCCCGCGCGGTGCTGCCACAAGCAGCTCCCGCGCACTGGTTGTTCGAAGGGGTTGCGGTCGACATTCCCTTCGGCGCCGAAAGTAACCTCGAAGGCGACCGCCACGCCATCGAACAGCGGCTCCGCGAGCTTCGCGGCGACCTGCCCATCGACATCGTCGTGCAGCCAGTCGGCTTCCGGCGCAAGAAGCTTTTTCTCGCCGACATGGATTCCACCATGATCGGCCAGGAATGCATCGACGAACTCGCCGACTTGGTCGGGGTGAAGGCGCATGTGGCCGCCATCACCGAACGCGCGATGCGCGGCGAGATCGAGTTCGAGCCGGCGCTGCGCGAGCGCGTTGCGCTGCTCAAGGATCTGCCCGCCAGCGCGGTCGACGAAGTACTGGCCAAACGCATCACGCTGACCCCCGGCGGCCGTGAGCTGGTCGCGACCATGCGCGCGCACGGCGCCTACACCTGCCTCGTCTCGGGCGGCTTCACGCTGTTCACGAACGCGGTCGCCGCCAAGATCGGCTTCCAGGAAAACCGCGCCAACGAACTCGTCGTGCGCGACGGCAAGTTCACCGGCGAGGTGAAGGAACCGATCCTGGGCCGCGCCGCGAAACTCGCGACACTGTTGGATCTGATGGAATCGTTTGATCTCGACGACCTCGACTCGGTCGTGGTCGGTGACGGCGCCAATGACCTTGGGATGATCCAGGCGGCGGGGCTCGGTGTGGCGTATCACGCCAAGCCGGCGGTCGCCGCGGCCGCGGCAGCGCGGATTGATCACGGCGATCTCACCGCGCTGCTGTATGCGCAAGGGTATCGGCGCGAGGAGTTCGTGGAGGGGTAACGTTCTCTGCGTCATTCCGGGTGATGCGAAGCATCGAACCCGGAATGACAATGAATGGTAGGACGACCAGCCCTTCCTATTGCACGCTCAACGCCACGAAGCGCAGCTCGCCGTCGGCATTGGAGACGAGCAGCAGCACCGACTTCTTGCCGTCCTTCTTGAGCTGATCGACCCGCTTCTGGATGTCGGCGCCGCTCGACACCGCCTCCTGCGCCACCTCGACGATGACATCACCGGCGGAGAGCCGTTTCTCGGCGGCGTCGGAATTGGCATCGACATTGGTGACGACCACGCCCTTGACGGTGTCCTTGATCTTGTAGCGCGTGCGTAGATCCTTGCTCAGCGTTGCCAGATCGAGACCCAGCGCCTTCTGCGTCACCGGCTTCTCGGGTGCGGGCTCGTCGGTTTTCACCGCGGCCTGCACCTTCTCGGGATCCTGGAGCCGGCCGAGCGTGACCTTCTTGGCCTGCTCCTGGCCTTTGCGGATGATGATCACGTCGACCTCCTTGCCAACCGCCGTGTCGGCGACGACGCGGGACAGGTCCTTCGGATCCTTGACGTCCTTGCCATCGAATTTGACGACGACGTCACCAGGCTCGATGCCGGCGGGCTTCGCCGGACCCTTGTCGTCCACGCCGGCGACCAGCGCGCCGCGCGCCGGCTTGATGTTGAGGCTCTCGGCAATCTCGTCGGTGACGCTCTGGATGCGCACCCCTAACCAGCCGCGGCGCAGCTCGCCGAACTGCCGGAGCTGGTCGACGACGCCAACGACCGTCTTCGACGGCACGGCGAAGCCGATACCGATGGAGCCGCCGGAGGGCGAGATGATCAGCGTGTTGACGCCGATCACGTCGCCGTCGAGGTTGAACAGCGGCCCGCCGGAATTGCCGCGGTTGATGGAGGCGTCGGTCTGGATATAGCTGTCATATGGCCCTGAGGAGATGTCGCGGTTCTTGGCCGAGACGATACCGGCCGTGACCGTGCCACCGAGACTGAAGGGGTTGCCGATCGCAACCACCCAGTCGCCGAGCCGGAGCTTGTCGGAGTCGCCGAACTTCACCGCGACCAGCGGCTTCGGAGGCTTGATCTTGAGCACGGCGAGGTCGGTCTTCTTGTCGACGCCGACCAGCTCGGCCTTGATCTTGGTGCCGTCGTTGAGGATGACATGGATCTCGTCGGCATCGGCAATGACATGGTTGTTGGTAACGACCACGCCTGCTGTGTCGATGATGAAGCCGGAGCCGAGCGAATTGGTCTTGCGCGGCGGGTTGTTGTCGCCGCCCTTGCTGCCACCGCCGGGACCCCTGCGGTTCTTGAAGAAGTCGTCGAAGAACTCCTCGAACGGCGAACCTGGCGGCAGTTGCGGCATGGTATTGCTGCCGCCGCCCTTGGCCTCGACGGTCTGCGACGTAGAGATGTTGACGACCGCGTCGATCACCTTCTCGGCGACGTCGGCGATGCCGTCCGGTCCACGCGCATGAGCCGGCGTGCCGAACGCGGCAAAAGCACCGATGGCGAGCGCGGCCAGCCCAGTTCGCACCCAATGGCGCAAGCGGGACGGGGCAATGGTGGCAGCGGTCATTGTGATCTCCAGAGAATAGCGTTCGGCGCCAGCCTGCGCTCGAACGGGGGGACGGCGCAAGCGCAGAGCTTAACGGGTCTCAACACCCCGACAATACGGCGAAAACCAGTCGATTGCCTTCACTTTGGCGTTGGCATGATGCCTAAACCGGGCGCCGCATCACCCAGATCAGGATCAGGCCGGCCACGGCCGAACCGATCCCGATAGCCCGCAGGATGTTGTCCGGCGTGGCGATAGCACTCTTCATGGCCTTGCGCATCCAGTTGGGACTGGCCGCGAACATCAAGCCTTCCAGCACGAACAGGATGCCTAGGCCGATGAGGAAGTCGGCAAACGCAATGGACCTCATCGGAATGGAACCTCCCGTTATGCTGTTCTTGTCTGGGCAAGGGCGGCCAAGCCGGCCGCCCTTGTCTAGCTTAGGGCTTCGCCGGCGTCTCGGTTGCCATCTTGCCGGACGGGTTACTGAAGTACCGGAAGAAATCCGTGTCCGGCCGCAGCAGGAAACGGGTATCGTTCGAACGCAGCCCATTCTCATAGGCCGTCATCGATCGGTAGAAGGCGAAGAAATCCGCGTCCTTGCTGTAGGCTTCCGCAAATAGGCGGTTGCGCTCGGCATCGCCTGCACCGCGGGTCTGCTCAGCCTGCGAATTGGCCTCCGCGACGATGATGGTCGCCTCGCGATCGGCCTTGGACTTGATCTCCTGAGCCTTCTGGCCACCCTGTGCACGGAACTCAGCGGCCTCTCGCTCGCGCTCGGTCTTCATGCGCTGGTAGACCGCCTGGCTGTTCTGCTCCGGCAGGTCGGCACGGCGGATCCGGACGTCGACGACCTGAATGCCGTAGCCATCGGCCTCGCGGTCGAGCTGGTCGCGGATGCGCTGCATCAGCTTCTCGCGATCGTCGCGAACCACGTTGATGAAGGTGACCTCGCCGAGCACGCGGCGCAGCGCCGCGTTGAGGAGCGTGGTCAGCTGAATGTTGGCGGCCTGGATCGAGCCGACGCTCTGATAGAAGCGCAACGCATCCTTGATGCGGTAACGCGCGAAGGCGTCGACCACCAGCCGCTTCTGGTCGGAGGCGATCGCTTCCTGAGACGGGTTCTCCAGGTCGAGAATCCGCTTGTCGATGTTGATCACCGAATTCCACGGCGCTTTGAAATGCAGGCCGGGTGCGGTGACGACGTCGACGGGCTTGCCGAACTGGAGCACGATGGTTTGCTCGGTCTGCTGCACCGTGAACAGCGACATGTAGCCGACGATCACGACCAGCAGGAGTCCGAGCAGCGAGACGAAACCTGTAACCGGAGACCTCATCGGTTGCCCCCGCTCGACTGCGGACCGGTCGTAGGCTGCCGCTTGGGCGTCAACTCGGGAAGCGGCAGATAGGGCACGACACCCTGACCCGCAGGGCCGCCGTCATAGACCAGCTTCTCGGCGCCGCCGAGCACGCGCTCCATCGTCTCCAGATAAATCCGCTCACGCGTCACGTCGGGCGCCTTCTTGTATTCGTCGTACACTTTCAGGAAGCGCGCGCTCTGGCCCTTGGCCTCGGCGACCGCCTGCTCCTTGTAGCCTTCGGCGGCCTGCAGGATCTGCGCTGCACGTCCGCGCGCCTGCGGCACCACCTGGTTGGCGTAGGTCTGCGCTTCGTTTTGCAGCTGCTCCAGATTGGCGCGCGCCGCCTGCACGTCACGGAAGGCGTCGATCACCTGCGCTGGCGGATCGACCTTCTGCATCTGCACCTGGGTGATGAGAATGCCCGCGCCATAGCTGTCGAGGGTCTTCTGGATCAGCTCCTGCACACCCTGCTCGATCGTATTGCGGGCACCGGTCAGGATCGGCTGGATCTGCGAACGGCCAATCATCTCACGCATCGCGCTCTCGGCGACCGCTTTCACGGTGCCTTCGGGGTTCTGGATGTTGAACAGAAAATCGCCCACGCCGCCGGCGTCGGGCTTGATGCGCCAGAGCACGGTGAAGTCGACGTCGACGATGTTCTCGTCACCGGTCAGCATCAGGCTCTCTTCCGGCACGTCGCGAATGGAGCGGCCGCGCCGCGCCGGATCCTCGATCACCGTCATGCCGATGGAAGTCGTGGAGACGCGCAGCGCCTTCGGCAGCAGCACGGTCTCGATCGGATAGGGCAGGTGGTAATTCAGGCCCGGATCGACGGTGCGGACATGCTTGCCGAAGCGCAGCACGACGCCGCGCTCTTCGGACTGCACGCGGAAGAAGCCCGACAGCAGCCAGAACGCGACGATGAGCAGGATGATCAGCGTGATGCCGACGCCGGAAAAATAGCCGCCCGGCATGATCTGCTGGAGGCGGTCCTGGCCGCGCCGCAGGAGGTCTTCCAGATCCGGCGGCCTCGGCCCGACCGGTTGCGGGCCGGAGCCCCATGGTCCCTTTGGACCCGAGCCCCATGGGCCACCGCCCTGATTCTTCCACGGCATTCGACGCTCTCCTCGGCAGGGTGGCATTGCCCCCGCCCGCTTTGTCCGGTCCGGCTTTATAGGGGACAGGCAGGTCCCTTACAACGCAGCCCTGACCGTCCTCCGAGCTATGCTCGGGCGCGAAAAAGTCAATGTAAACATTGGCGAATGCGGTTAATGGCCCGCCCGCCGACGATATGTCACATAGGAGAAGTCGGCGCTGTCGTGGGGGCCGGCAGGATGACGGATGCGCGCCACCTCGTCCCACTCGGCCTTGTCGATGTCGAAATACGTGTCGCCTTGGGGCCGCGCATGCACTTCGGTGATTTCGAGCCGATCGGCGCGATCGATCCATTGCCGAAAGATCTCGGCGCCGCCGATCACCGCGATCTCAGTGACCGAACGCCGCAGGGCGTCGCCCCGCGCAACCGCGTCCGCATCAGCCGCCGATGTCGTGACGATGGCTCCGATGGCGCGATAACCCGCATCGCGCGTGATCACGATGTTGGTGCGGTTCGGCAGCGGCCGGGGCAGGGATTCGAAGGTCTTGCGGCCCATGATCACGGGCTTGCCGATCGTGAGCGCCTTAAAGCGCGCCATGTCGGATTTCAGTCGCCACGGCATGGTGTTGCCCGCGCCGATGATTCCGTTCTCGGCGATCGCGACGACGAAGACGATCTCCATCAGGTCGCGCTCCCGGCAAGCCGTGTCAACGCTGGCCCGGTGACGCGACACAGCGTCCAGTCGTCCATCATGACGGCACCGAGCGATTTGTAGAACGCGATCGACGGCGCATTCCAGTCGAGCACCGCCCATTGCAGGCGCGACCAGCCGTTGTCGACGCATTCCTTCGCGAGATAGACCAGCAGCGCCTTGCCGAGGCCCCTGCCCCGATGCGACGGCCGCACATAGAGGTCTTCGAGATAGATGCCGTGGCGGCCGCTGAAAGTGGAGAAATTCGCAAACCACACCGCAAAACCGGCCGCCTCGCCGTTCCATTCGGCGATCGCGCAATGGAGCTGCGGCCGCTCGCCGAACAGCGCGTCCGCAATCATCGCCTCTGTTGCCTCGACCTCGTGCGAGAGCTTTTCGTATTCGGCGAGTTCGCGGATGAAAGCAAGAACGAGCCCGGCTTCGCCCGGGCGCACGCGGCGGATGTTGAGCGACATAGGCGCTAAACCGCGACTTCCGCCTTGATGTGCGGATGCGGATCGTAGCCGACGAGCTCGAAATCCTCGAAGCGGAACGAGAAGATGTCCTTCACGTCGGGGTTGATCCGCATCACCGGCAGCGCGCGGGGCGCGCGGGTGAGCTGGAGCTTCGCTTGCTCCAGATGGTTGGAATAGAGATGGGTATCGCCGAACGAATGCACGAAGTCGCCGGGCTTGAGGCCGGTGACCTGCGCGACCATCATCGTCAGCAGCGAATAGGAGGCAATGTTGAAGGGCACGCCGAGGAACACGTCGGCAGAGCGCTGATAGAGCTGGCAAGACAATTTGCCGTTGGCGACGTAGAACTGGAACAGGCAGTGGCACGGCGGCAGCGCCATCTTGTCGACCTCGGCCGGATTCCAGGCCGAGACGATCAGGCGGCGCGAGTCCGGATTGCGCTTGATCATGTCGACCACGTTCGCGATCTGGTCGATGCTGCGGCCATCAGGCGCGGGCCAGGAGCGCCACTGATGCCCGTAAACCGGGCCGAGATCGCCATTGGCATCGGCCCATTCGTCCCAGATGGTGACGCCGTTGTCGCGCAGATATTTGATGTTGGTATCGCCCTTCAGGAACCAGAGCAGCTCATGCACAATCGCCTTCAGCGGCAGCCGCTTGGTGGTCAGCATCGGGAAACCGGCGGACAGATTGAAGCGCATCTGGTGGCCGAACACCGACAGCGTACCGGTACCGGTCCGGTCGGTCTTCTCGGCGCCGTCTGAAAGAATCCGCTCGAGCAGGTCCTGATACTGGTGCATGTGTCGTGCGCCTTTGGGGAGGCTGGAAACTTAGCGGCCGCCTCCGCGCTGCGACAGCGGCGATTCGCTGTTAGCGCCGATTATACCCGGAAAAGTGAGCGTTCCCGGCGCAAGCGACAAGGGGCGGAACCCAGCGTCCCGCCCCTCATCTATCAGCCTGATCCCGCTGGCTAAGTTGCCGGCTTGAGCACCGGGCTCCATTTCGCGATCTCGTTCTTGACGAGGGTCGCCAGCGCCTCCGGCGTACGGTCCTTGGGGCCGGGAATGACGCTGCCGAGCTCGAGCAGGCGCTTCCGGACGGTCTCGTCGTCGAGCGCCTTGATGGCCGCGGCGTTCAGGCTCGCAACGATTGCCGGCGAGGTTCCCTTCGGTGCGAACATCGCATTCCAGGCCTGGGCCTGGAATGCGGGTAGGCCGGCTTCCGCCGTCGTCGGCACGTTCGGCAGCGACGGATTGCGCTCCGCCGTCGCGATCGCATAGGCCTTGATGGTGCCGGCATTGATCTGCGGCACGGCGTTGACGATCTGGTCACACATGTAGTCGACCTGGCCGGCCACCAGCGCGTTCATCGCGGGGCCCGTGCCATTGAAGGGCACACCGACCGGCTTGATGTCGAGGATGGAGTGCAGAAGCTCGCACGAGACGTGCGAGACCGAGCCGACGCCGGCATGCGCGGCATTCACCTTCTCGGCGTTGGCCTTCACGTAGGCGACGAACTCCTTGAGGTCCTTCGGCGGAAGATCCTTGCGCGCCAAGATCAGGATCGGCGTGCCCGCGAGCAGCGCGACCGGCTCGAAGTCCTTTTCGGGATGATAGGCAAGCTTTGGATAAAGCGGCACGGAGGCGGCATGCGTGCCCATATGCCCGGTGATGAGCGTATAGCCGTCGTTGGCCGCACGCGCGGCGCGCGTTGTGGCGGTGGTGCCGCCGGCGCCCACTACATTCTCGATGATGATGCTTTGCCCCAGCGTCTGCGCCATGTGCGCGGTGACGATGCGCGCGACGACGTCGGTCGGTCCGCCGGCCGCGAACGGCACGATCATGGTGATGCTGCGCGTCGGATAGGTCTGTGCCTCAGCGGGTGCGGCAAGGACGCACAATGATGCGAACGCCGCGGCACATGCGCCCGCAAGCGCGCGAATGACAGTCATCTCGATCTCCCCGGAGACAAACAAAAATGCCGGCCACAAGGGCCGGCATTTTCATTCCACGAAGCCGTCATACAAGTCGATTCGACTTCCGAATGCGGCGCGCCGACGCAGGGCGCGGCGCCGTCGCAGAGCGCAACCCCTCAGTTCTCAGACTCGGTGAACACCTCGTCGCGCTTGGCACGCAACACCGGCAGCACCGTAAGAACGAGGAGGCCCGCCGCGACCGCCAGCAGCACCGCCGACAACGGACGCGTCAGGAACACGCTCCAGTCGCCGCGCGAGATCAGCAGCGCACGGCGCAGGTTCTCTTCCATCAGCGGCCCCAGCACCATGCCGAGCAGCAACGGCGCGGGCTCGAAATCGTGCTTGATCAGCCAGTAACCGACGAGGCCGAACACGCCTGCGAGGATGACGTCGACCGGTGCGTTGTTCACCGAATAGATGCCGATCGCACAGAAGATCACGATCGAGGGGAACATCAGCCGGTACGGCACGCGCAGCAGCCGCACCCAGATTCCGACCAGCGGCAGGTTGATGATGATCAGCATCAGATTGCCGATCCACATCGAGGCGATCATGCCCCAGACGAGATCCGGCTGCTTCTGCATCACTTGCGGGCCCGGCACGATGCCGTGGATGGTCATCGCGCCCACCATCAGCGCCATCACCGCGTTGGGGGGGATGCCGAGCGTCAGCAGCGGGATGAAGGAGGTCTGCGCGGCGGCATTGTTGGCGCTCTCCGGCCCCGCCACGCCCTCGATCGCACCGCGGCCAAAGCGCGACGGATTCTTGGCAAGCTTCTTCTCGAGCGTATAGGCGCCAAACGATGCGATCGTCGCACCGCCGCCGGGCAGGATACCGAGGATCGAGCCGAGCACGGTGCCGCGCAGGATGGCAGGCGTCGAGTCGATCAGATCCTTTCTGGTCGGCATCAGGCCGGTGATCTTCTGCTGCACGAGATCGCGGCTCATCTCGGCGCCGGCGTCGAGATTGCGGATGATCTCGGCAAAGCCGAATACGCCCATCGCCACCGTCGCAAAGCCGAGACCGTCGGCGAGCTCCGGAATGTTGAAGGCCATGCGCGAGGCGCCGGTCTCGATGTCCGAGCCGACCATCGAGAGCAACAGGCCGAACACGATCATTGCGATCGCCTTCAGCACCGAGCCCTTGGCCAGGACCACCGCGAAGATCAGGCCAAGCACCATCAGCGAGAAATATTCGGCCGGGCCGAACGCCAGCGCGAGCTTCGTAAGCGGCGCGCCGAGGACGGCAATCAAGACGGTCGCGACGCAGCCGGCGAAGAACGAGCCGATCGCGGCGATCGCCAACGCGGGGCCAGCGCGGCCCTGCTTAGCCATCTGATGGCCATCGATGGCGGTAACGACCGATGTCGCCTCACCGGGTATGTTGACCAAGATCGAGGTGGTCGAGCCGCCGTACTGGGCGCCGTAATAGATGCCGGCGAGCATGATCAGCGCGCCGACCGGCGGCAGTCCGAAGGTGATCGGCAGCAGCATCGCGACGGTCGCGATGGTGCCGATGCCCGGGAGCACGCCCACCAGCGTCCCGACCAGAGCGCCGATCAGGCACATCAGAAGGTTGATCGGAGAGAGCGCGACGGCGAAGCCGTGAGCGAGGTTGGCAAAGATATCCATCACGCCCTCACTGGATCAGGAAACGCGGAAACATCGGCATCGGCAGCCCGAGCACGTACGGAAACAGGATTGCGCAACCGAACGTCAGGCAGGCGCCGACGATCGCAGCTTCCAGCCAGCGCGTCTCGTGCGAGCCCGTCGCCGCAATCATGAAGCTGACGAAGGCTGTGACAACGAGGCCGAGAGGCCGGATCGCCAGTGCGAAAAAGACGATCGCCGCCACCACGAACAGCGGCCCGCGCCAGGCGTAATGGGCGAGCGGGGCTCCCTCCGTCAGGAGCCCGGTCAGGGCGATACCGGCGGACAAGGCGACCAGCAGGCCGCCGAACATGCGCGGCGCGGTGCCTGCGCCGAAGGAGAAGCCCCGCATGCCCTGCAAATCACTCGATGCCCACAACGCGAACAGGGCCAGCGCCATCAGGACGACGCCGCCGACATAGTCCTGCGCCGATCGGATCGTCATGAACAGCGTGAGAATCGCCACCACGAACAGCGGATAGGAATAGATGAGCGCCAGCAGCACCTCGGATGACGCCTTCTTGGCACCGCCACCGAACGATCCGAGGATGGCGCTGGGCGCGCCGGCGAGCAGCGCCGTCGCGTGGTTGGTGACGACCGTCGCCGGGCCGCGCCCGGCGCCCCAGCCGAAGATCGTCCCGATCGACCAGATCAATTCGAAAATCTGCGGCGCAAGCGCCAGCAGGCAAAAACCGAGCGCCACCTTTGTGTTTCGGGTGGCGGTCGCTGAGTGGCCCATCGTGTCGGCCATGGCTGTCTCCTCCGCGACCCGTAAGTCACGAGCACTGTTGTTCTAAATCGGCTGGAACTGGATCCCCCGCCCGGATCACTGCCTAGCGATTTTCATCACACAATGCCAGCAAAACCCAACAGGCTCCGGCGAGCACGAGCCAGAGTGGATTGATGCGCGAACGAAGGTGATCACCGCAACCATCGCGCTCTTGAAGCGGCAGCGGGATACGTCAACGCCGATGAAACGTGCCAAGATTGCCGACGATCACCCGGAACCCGCGGACGGAAACCGCTGGATCGCTGCTTGAAACCCCTGTTTTTCGAAACGTTTGCCCCCTATATTGGGGATGCCGGTTCGCCGGCTATGGAAATAAACGGTCGTCGCAATAAACCATTCGGACCCGGGGGCGGTACCCGGCGCCTCCACCAAAGCCCACCAACGGGCTGGCCCACGAAGCGGGCTTTGGCGGGGGCGAAATAGGATCGACGAGGGCGTAAAGGGCGTACTTTTTCCCGGTATTGTTCCGCCGTTATCGGGCTACTGCAATAGTTGCCAACGACAACTTTGCTCCGGTTGCTCAGGCTGCGTAACGCAGTTTGAAAGACCACTCTAAAGTCCTAGCGGGTTAAGCTCCGCTAGGCGGGGTTCGGAGGCACCTGGCAACAGAAGCCTCCACTTTACTCTTTGATTTCTTCCCCGGCAGGGACTCCTGCTGACCCGTCAGGCGCGGTACTATTGCGGCTTGGCGAGTCGGGCCGGCAGGGCCCGGCTTCGGGGATGCAACAGGACCACCATGGCGACCGATCATATCCGATACGATGTGCTGGCCCGCGACGCGCTGCGCGGCGTGCTGCGCAAGGTGCTGACCGATGCGGCGACCCATGGATTGCCGGGCGAGCACCATTTCTTCATCACCTTCGTATCGAAGGCCGAGGGCGTGAAGCTGTCGCCGCGGTTGCTCGCGCAATATCCGGAAGAGATGACGATCATCCTCCAGCACCAGTTCTGGGACCTGACCGTGCTTGAGGACCGTTTCGAGGTTGGCCTGTCCTTCGGCGGCATTCCGGAGCGGCTGGTGGTGCCGTTCAGCGCCATCAAGAGCTTCCTCGATCCGTCCGTAAAATTCGGCCTCCAGTTCGACACCTCCGACATCGCCGAGGTGGTGCCCGAGAGTTTGCCGGCAGCACCCGCACCGTCGGCCGTCGCGGTACCCGCGCCCGCCGCTGAGCCGGGGGAAAGCACGGAAGCGCCGGCGGCCCCGAACCAGGGCGGTGCCGAAGTCGTACGGCTCGATCGTTTCCGCAAGAAATGATCTAGGCTGGGCCCGCCCCCGTCGCGCGCGGCCGGACTCCCTATATATCCGACTCCCTATATAGAAGAGCATACCAAGGGGCCGCGCGGCATTCCGCACGGCGAAATGGATATGCTCATGGCCAAAACTGCCCGCTCAGAGACTGCCCACTCAGAGACTGCCCGCTCGAAGACCGACCGCCCCGCGACCCGCACCGAGACCGATAGTTTTGGCCCCATCGAGGTCGCCGCCGACCGCTATTGGGGGGCGCAGACCGAACGCTCGCGCCAGAATTTTCGCATCGGCACGGATCGCATGCCGATCTCGCTGGTGCATGCGCTCGGCATCGTCAAGCTCGCCGCGGCACAGTCCAACCGCGAACTCGGCCTGCTCGACCAGCGCCGCGCCAACGCCATCATCCGCGCCGCGCGCGAGGTGATCGAGGGCAAGCTCGACGATCATTTCCCGCTGGTGGTGTGGCAGACCGGCTCCGGCACGCAGACCAACATGAACCTCAACGAGGTCATCGCCAACCGTGCCAACGAGCTGCTCGGCGGCGAGCTCGGCGCCAAGAAGCCGGTGCATCCCAACGACCACGTCAACATGAGCCAGTCATCGAACGACTCTTTTCCCACCGCGATGCACATCGCCGCCGCGAGCCGCATCAATGCCGATCTCATCCCTGCGCTCGATGAGCTGCTCCGCGCGCTGCGCAAGAAGGAGAAGGAGTTTTCCAAGATCGTGAAGATCGGCCGAACCCACACCCAGGATGCGACGCCGCTGACGCTCGGCCAGGAGTTTTCGGGCTATGCCGCGCAGGTCGAGAGCGGCATCGCCCGGCTCAAGGTCGCGGTGAAGGAGCTCTATCCGCTGGCGCAGGGCGGCACCGCCGTCGGCACCGGCCTCAACTCCAAGCCGCGCTTTGCAAAGCTGTTCGCAAAGCACGTTGCCGGGATCACGAAGCTGCCCTTCACCAGCGCCGCCAACAAATTCGAGGCGCTGGCCTCGAACGATGCCTATGTGCTGGCGCACGGCGCCATCAATTCGGTGGCGACGGGCCTGTTCAAGATCGCCAACGACATCCGCCTGCTCGGATCCGGCCCGCGCTCGGGCCTCGGTGAGCTGATCCTGCCGGAGAACGAGCCGGGCTCCTCGATCATGCCGGGCAAGGTCAATCCGACGCAGTGCGAGGCGATGACCATGGTGTGCTGCCAGGTGTTCGGCAATCACACCGCGATCACGGTCGCCGGCAGCCAGGGCCATTTCGAGCTCAACGTCTACAAGCCGGTGCTGGCCTACAACATGCTGCACTCGATCCGCTTGCTGGCGGACGCCGCGCGCTCCTTCACCGAACATTGCGTCAGCGGCATCCGCGCGGACGAGACGCGCATCAAGGAGCTGATGCAGCGCTCGCTGATGCTGGTGACGGCGCTCGCGCCGAAAATCGGCTACGACAATGCGGCCAAGGTGGCCAAGACCGCGCATGCCAACGGCACCACGCTGAAGGAAGAGGCGCTGCGGCTCGGCTTCGTTTCGGCCGATGAATTCGACCGCCTGGTCCGCCCTGAGAAGATGACCAGCCCGGGATAAATTCCGAATTCCGATAGCCATCCGTAGTGATACGGACGCCAGACCCGCAGAAATATGCGGCTTTGGGGACGGGATTTGATTACCGTCAATGGCGCTGCGGGGCGGCGTGCTGCGCAGCCCTTCTGCCCTCGACGGGGCGAAATTCATCGTTTGATGGCCGAGTGGCCGATTGACGAGGACGAGCGAATGGCAATCAAGTCTTTGGGGGCGCAATGCAGCGCCCGGTTTCTGAACGTTTCAACCTGCCTGAAGAGGATCGGGTGATGGAGACGCGGCATGGGGAACGTCATCAACCTGAATCGTTTCAGGAAGCGCGCCGAGCGGGAAGCCTCGGCGAAGCAGGCGGACGCCAACCGGGCGAAGTTCGGTCGCACGAAAGCGGAGCGGTCGGCGGAGGAGAAGCGGGCGGACCGGGCGAAGGAGCATCTGGATCAGCACCAGATCGATCGCGAGGAGCAGCCATGAAGTCGCCCGTCGTGAAACGGTCGATCGTCGTCGCCGGCCACAAGACCAGCGTCAGCCTGGAAGAGGCGTTCTGGAACGGCATGAAGGAGATCTCGGGCCTGCGCAACATGACGCTGTCCGAGCTGGTCGGCGAGATCGACAGTAACCGCCAGCAGGGTAATCTGTCGTCGGCGATCCGCCTGTTCGTCCTGGACTACTTCAAGAGCCGCGCCATGGCCGTCCAGCCGGAAAAGGTCTCCGCCCAGTAGCCGCGGGGACTTTCCCGGTCGACCTGCTCTGCACTTTAAAATCACTCTAAGGTGCAGCTTCGGCGAGCAAGCGCGCTTGACCTCAATGCCCTGGGTTGAAAATACAGGGCATGACCGACACCAACGATACGCGTTCGCAGATGCCGCTGGGCCTGGCGCAGCGCGGCTATACCGGCGTCATCCAGCATCTGTCTGCCCGCGAGGCGGGCTCGGCGCTGTCGGACATCGAGCTCGAGAGCCGGCTGATCGAACTCGGCTTCGTCGAGGGCGCCCGGGTCGAGGTGCTGCATGAGGGGCTGGTCGGACGCGACCCGATCGCCGTGCGGGTCGACAGTATCACCATCGCGGTCCGTCGTCGCGAAGCCATGGCCATCATCGTCGCTTAGATAGCGGCCGGATATTTGCTCCCATGGAATTACCCCTGCTGCATCTCGCCCTGGTCGGCACACCAAACAGCGGCAAGACCTCGCTGTTCAATGCCCTGACCGGCAGCCGGCAGAAGGTGGCGAACTATCCGGGCGTCACGGTCGAGCGCAAGGAAGGCTTTTTCGTCACGCCGCTCGGCCGCCAGGTCTCCGTGGTCGACCTGCCCGGCACCTATTCGCTGCGCGGC
Source organism: Bradyrhizobium sp. 137 (assembly GCF_023074095.1). Lineage (NCBI taxonomy): Bacteria > Pseudomonadati > Pseudomonadota > Alphaproteobacteria > Hyphomicrobiales > Nitrobacteraceae > Bradyrhizobium > Bradyrhizobium sp. 137. Next base: position 455,995 of record NZ_JADPKU010000053.1, on the reverse strand, counting down.
CGCAGCCCGGACGAGGAGATCACCCGCGACTTCGTGCTCGGCAAGGCCTCCGGCGAGACGATGCCCGATCTCGTGCTGTGCGTAGCCGACGCGACCAATCTGCGCCTGACGATCCGCCTGCTGCTCGAGCTCAAGCGCACGGGACGGCCGATGATCCTCGTGCTCAACATGTTCGACATCGCCACGCGCCGCGGCATCAATGTCGACGTGGAACGGCTCGCCAAGGAGCTCGACGTGCCCGTGGTCACCTCAATCGCGGTGCGCAAGGGCGGCACGGCCGATCTGTTGCAGCTGACCGACGAGATCTCGGCCAAGCTCGCCGCCGAGCTGCGCGAGAACAGCTGGCGCGCGCTCAGCGTCTCCGAGCTGCGCGCAACCCAGCGCGAGGCCGACCGCATCATCGCCGATTGCGTCAGCCTGCCTGCTAGACCCGACACCTTGACCGCCCGGATCGACGCGATCGTGCTGCATCCCGTCGGCGGCCTCATCGTGCTCGCGCTGATCCTGTTCGTGATGTTCCAGGCGGTGTTCGCCTGGGCGCAGCCGCTGATGGAGCTGCTCAACTCCGGCTTCGATGCGCTGGGCGAGCTCGTCCACAACACCCTCCCCGCCGGCCTGCTCCAGAGCTTCCTTCAGAACGGTGTGATCTCGGGCGTCGGCAGCGTCATCGTGTTCCTGCCGCAGATCATCATCATTTTCTTGTTCATCCTGCTCCTGGAAGATTTCGGCTACATGGCGCGCGCTGCGTTCCTGATGGACCGCATCATGGGCGGCGCCGGCTTGCACGGCCGCGCCTTCATTCCGCTGTTGTCGAGCTTTGCCTGCGCCATTCCAGGCATCATGGCAACGCGCGTCATCGACAACAAGCGCGACCGGCTGACCACGATCCTGATCGCGCCGCTGATGACCTGCTCGGCGCGCATTCCGGTCTACACGCTGATCATCTCCGCCTTCATTCCGGCCAGGGACGTCTGGGGCTTCATCAACTTGCAAGGCCTCGTGATGTTCGGCCTCTATGCCACCGGCATCGCCAGCGCGCTGCTGGTCTCGTTCGTGATCAAGTTCTTCATGCTGCGCGACTATGCCCCGGCGCCGTTCATGCTGGAGCTGCCGGACTACAAAGTGCCGCAGCTGAAATCGATCGCGATCGGCATCTACACCCGAGCGAAGATGTTTTTGCAGCGCGCCGGCACCACGATCTTCTCGATGATGGTGCTGATCTGGTTCCTGGCTTCTTTCCCGCAGCCGCCTGCGGGCGCCACGGAGCCGGCGATCGATTTCAGCCTGGCTGCGATCATCGGCAAGGCGCTCGAGCCGCTGCTCGCGCCGGTCGGCTTCAACTGGCAGATCGCGGTCGCCCTGATCCCCGGCATGGCGGCGCGCGAGGTCGCGGTCGCAGCCCTCGGCACCGTCTATGCGATCGAGGGCGGCAAGGAGGCGGCCGAGCAGATCGGTCAGGTGCTGGCGACGAAATGGTCGCTCGCGACCGCCCTGTCGATGCTGGCCTGGTACATCTTCGCCCCGCAATGCGCCTCCACGCTGGCGGTGATCCGGCGCGAGACCGGAAGCTGGGCCTGGATGGCCGTGACCTTCACCTACATGCTGCTGCTGGCCTATGCGGCGAGCCTCGTCACCTACAATGTCGCGGTCGCGCTAGGGGCGGGCTAAAGCCCCTCCCAAGACAAAAGCTGCGAAAACAACCCCATGCACAGTAGACAGGGGTCATGAAATCAATGGCTTACGCGTGTGCGAAAGTCATCCGACCATAGACGGGATAACCGGCCGAAATTCGGAAAATCAGTTGACCCGTCGGGCAAAACACCGGCATGATGGCATCGTCACCTTCAACGCCATCAAGATCGCGGCCAGTCCGAAATCGCCATCGGCTTCATGGATCACTTCAGCACCGACAGACTGACCGCCGAGAGGTTGCACGAAAACCACCTCGCCGACCTCGTCGCACTCCATCTCGATCCCGATGTCTCGCGCTATATCGGCGGCGTACGCTCGGCCGAAACGACGACGAAATATCTCGCCACCAACATGGCGCATTGGGACGAGCATGGCTTCGGGCTGTGGACGCTGCGATCGAAAGACGGGACGTTCGCCGGGCGGGCGGGAATCCGGCACATCCTCGTCGACGACGTCACGGAGATCGAGATTGCCTACGCGTTCAAGCGCGATCTCTGGGGCCAGGGACTTGCGAGCGAGATCGCGAGCGCGCTGACGGATATTGGGCTGTCGCAGCTCGCGCTGCCATCCCTCATCGGCATCGTCTATGTCGCGAATGGCGCATCGCGCCGCGTGCTGGAGAAGTCGCACTATCTGCTCGAGCGGCGCACGAACCGTCACGGCGAGGACGTCGCGATCTACCGCAAACGGCGGTGAGAGACTGATCCGGGACGTCTCGCCATCTGCCGGTAGACTAGTCGGCTCGCGCAGCTGCGGAACGTATCGGGCTACCTCAGCATTCTCCCGCCATGCCCAGGTACTTCTTCCACGTCCACGACGTCGAACCGAGCTCCGATCAGCACGGCGAGGACCTGCCAGATGACGAAGCCGCCTGGCGCGAAGCCACGAGCTTTGCGGGGCAGCTCTTCAAGGACATCGACGGCAGGTTTCGGCCCGGCCAAGCATGGAGCCTGGAAGTCACCGATGAAGCCGGCAAGCCAATTTATAGGATCCAAATAACCTCAAAGGGCCAGATAAGCTCATAGGGGAACGGCGGCCTCAGGCCGACAGGCGGCGGGCCCCCCGATCACCTTCCGCTAAGAGCGCGGGCCGTCCGGCCCGGTGGAACCCGGCGGCGCCGCGAGAGTTCCTTACCGATCTTACAGTGCAAATGCGGCTGCTCGCCTCGGGGCCCTTGGGGCAAGCAGCTGCGCTCCAGTAAACAAGTGCAACGGGGGTTCAATGACCGGTACGTCGAGGCCTGTGTCGGACAGTCATCTCAAAGATCTGCCGAGAGTTTCGACGGGCAGCGACGGCTTGGATGACATCCTGGGCGGCGGCTTGGACGCCAACCGGATGTATCTTTATGAGGGACGGCCCGGCACCGGCAAGACCACCATCGCCCTCCAATTCCTTCTCAGGGGCGTGCGCGATGGCGAACGCGTGCTTTATATTTCGCTATCTGAAACGAGGCGGGAGCTGGAGCTTGTCGCGCATCGGCACGGCTGGTCTTTGCAAGGCGTGGACATCTTTGAACTGGTCCCGCCGGAGACAACGCTCGATCCCGAACGCGAGCTCACGGTGTTCCATCCCGCAGAGATGGAGCTGAGCGAAACCACCAATTTGATTTTCAAGGAGGTCGAACGCGTTGATCCCACTCGCGTGGTGCTCGACAGCCTGTCCGAACTGCGCCTGCTGGCTCAAAACCCGCTGCGATACAGACGCCAGGTTTTGGCTCTGAAGCATTATTTCACCAATCGAAATTGCACGGTGGTCCTCCTCGACGATCTCTCATCGTCCCAGGACGACCTGCAGCTTCATTCCATCGCACACGGCGTCGTCATGCTCGAACAGCTGGCAATCGAGTACGGGGCCGAGCGGCGACGGCTTCGCGTGATCAAGATGCGCGGCATAAAGTTTCGCGGCGGCTACCACGATTTCACGATCTCGGAGGGCGGCTTGCGGATATTCCCCAGGCTGGTCGCGGCCGAACATCACAAGCCCTTTTCCGGCGAGTTCACGCCCAGCGGCAGCGCCGAGCTCGACCAATTGCTGGGAGGCGGCCTCGAGCGCGGCACCAACGCACTTCTCATTGGCGCTGCCGGGGTCGGCAAATCGTCGCTAGCGCTGACCTATGCGATAGCGGCGGCGGAACGTGGCGAGCACGCCGTGTTCTTCGCCTTCGATGAAGGCCGGGGCACCGTGGAGGCGCGAGCCCGCACGCTCGGCCTGCCTCTCCAGGAGCACATTGACTCGGGGCGAATTCGGTTTCAGCAGATAGATCCCGCCGAATTGTCGCCCGGCGAGTTCACGGCGAGCCTGCGCCGGAGCGTCGAGGTCGACAATGCGCGCGTGGTGATCATCGACAGTCTGAACGGTTACTTGAATGCGATGCCGGATGAGCGGTTTCTCATCCTGCAGATGCATGAACTCCTGAGCTACCTGGCACAGCAGGGCGTGCTGACCATCCTTATCCTCGCTCAGCATGGACTGGTCGGCCCGATGGATACGCCGCTCGACATCAGCTACTTGAGCGATTCGGTCTTGATGCTGCGCTATTTCGAATTCGGCGGACGAGTGCGGCGCGCCTTGTCTGTCGTCAAGAAGCGCAGCGGCAATCACGAGCATAGTATCCGCGAGTTTCGGCTCGGCAGCACCGGGATCAAACTGGGCCCACCCCTCAACGAATTCAGCGGCATCTTTTCCGGCAATCCGCGTTATACCGGCTCGGAACTCCCGGAAGGACTGGCCGAATGAGCGCCCGCCGGGACAACCGTGTTCTCGTATATGCGCCGATCGGCCGGGACGGACCGGCATCGGCTGAGCTTTTCCGCGGCGCGGATCTGGACGCGGTCAACTGCCGAAGCCTGCTCCAACTCGTCAGCGAGATGGCCGCTGGCGTGGGCACCGTGTTTCTGGCCGAAGAGGGATTGTTCGGGAAAGACACGGCGCCGCTGGCACAATGGATCGCGAACCAACCGCCATGGTCCGACCTCCCATTTGTCGTTCTCACCAGCCATCGAGAGCAGCCGGCGGTCGTCGCCTGGCGCCGCAGCATCGTCGAGCTTTTGCGTAACGTTTCGCTGCTCGAGCGGCCGGTGCAGCCGATTACGCTGACCAGCGCGGTGCAATCCGCGATGCGGGCACGGCGGCGTCAATACGAGATCCGGGCTCTGCTTGAGGCGCGCGAGCAGACGGCGCAGGAGCTCGAGAAGCTGGTGATCGAGCGGACGCGAGAGCTGAAGGAGGCCAACGAGCAGCTTCGCCTCGAAATGAACGAGCGCGCTCGCGTGGAGGAAACGTTACGCCAGGCCCAGAAAATCGAAGCCATCGGCCAGCTCACCGGCGGCGTGGCTCACGACTTCAACAATCTGCTGATGGTGATTTCCGGCGGGCTCGACATGCTCGACCGCCAGACAGATCCAAACCGGCGCCGGCGTCTGATGGACGGGATGATCCAGGCGGCGCAGCGCGGCGCCAGCCTGACGAAGCAGCTTCTGGCGTTTTCCCGCCGGCAGACGCTTCGGCCGGAGCCCGTCGACGTCGCCGCGCAGATCGGCGGCATGCGCGAACTGCTCGATCGCAGCCTGAGGGGCGATGTTCATGTCGAGTTCGATTTTCCGGATTCGCTGTGGCCGGTAGAGGTCGATCCCGGTGAGCTCGAGCTGGTCATTCTCAATCTGGCCGTCAACGCACGCGACGCCATGCCCAACGGCGGCACGATCGTCGTGCGCGGGGAAAATCTACCTGACCTGAAGGACCAAGAGATCTCCGGCGATTATGTGCGTCTCTCGGTTATCGACACCGGTATTGGGATGGCTCCGGGCGTCTTGTCCCGCGTCTTCGAGCCGTTCTTCACGACCAAGGACGTCGGAAAGGGCTCGGGCCTTGGGCTGGCGCAGGTTCATGGATTTGCGACGCAGTCGCGGGGCACGGTGCGCATCCAATCGGAGGTCGGCCGCGGCACCAGCATCGAGCTGTACCTGCCGAGATCGTTGGACGTTCCTTCCAGGGAGCGACACCTCATCGACCTCACCAGGGTGCGGCCGAAGAAGAAGAACCACGGTCGGATCCTGCTGGTCGAAGACGATGACGAGGTGGCTGCATTGGTCAGCGAGATGCTCGGCCAACTCGGCTATGACGTCACGCACGCCTCCAGCGCTGCGGCGGCGCTTGGCGCCTTGGCTGACGGGCGCTCCATCGATCTAATCTTTTCCGACATCATGATGCCGGGCGGTATGAACGGGGTCGAGCTCGCGCGAGAGATCAAGAAAAGACGCAGTGACGTACCCGTCTTGCTGACCAGTGGATACGCCGAAGCGGCCGTCCATGAAGCCGAAGCCGAGGACGTTCAGATCCTGGCAAAGCCCTATCATATCGACGAACTGGCCGCCGCCCTTCACGCGGTCAAGTCAAAGCTTCGGCTCGACACGGACTCAAGGCGCTCGAATTGCCGCTGAGCTGGGCGGAGGCACGCGAAAGCGAAATCAGACCGATGGGCGCTGATGCAGGTAGATCTTTTCGAACTGCCCTACCTCCTCCACCTTGGCCTTGTCGAGCAAGTGGAAGGTTCTGCGCTCGGTTGCGACGAGACCATCGTGACGAAGCTGCTGCAGGATCCGGTTGACGTGAACGACCGATAATCCAAGGCAGTCCGCCAGTTCGATTTGAGTAATTGGGAGCTCAAAGGACCCCTTTGTCGTGCGCCCGATCAGTTCAAGCCGCTCGTAAAGCTCTACCAACAAGTGCGCCATTCGAACACGCGCCGGCCTGCGTCCGACATTGACGATCCATTCCCTGAAGATTGCGGAGTCGATCAGCGTTTCGCGCCAGAGCGCAGCCGCTACGTTAGGTCGCCTTTGATTTAGCTCACGCAAGGTGTCGTGCTTGATGAAACCGAGGGTACATTCTGTGAGCGTCGTCAGGTCATGATCCATGACGTGCAAGTGCAGGCTCTGGAGGTCCGGGATTTCTCCCGGCATATGGAGCGAGAGAATTTGCCTCTGTCCATCCGACGTAAGCTTGGAGCGGAATGCAAACCCATCAACGATCAGGCAGGATTCCGAGGGGCGGTCACCGTCACGCACGAAACGGTGCTGGGCCGCGACGCGCTTGCTATGGATAGAAAGTTGTTCAAGTGCCAGGACATCGTCTTGGTCGAGCCGATTGGCCTTACTGAGCTTTTGAACGAGCGCAGCCGTTAACGTTCCGGGCATCGCACACCTCTCCGCGCTTGAGGACGTTTGAGCCGGAGAGGAACTCGCCGCTCCGGCCTATAAGGCGGGAGCACAAAACTCTCAGCCACCAGCGCCCAAGAGTCGCGGCCGGTGATCGGGGACAATCACAGGTTAAGGGGAAGGTTCCAACCGAGGGCCTAAGTTAGTTTCTGGGCTGATACCCGCTCGATCTCGAAGCGCAACGAAACCAGCAAAACCGGGCCGAAATCATCGCGAACTTCGATTGCCAGCGCCCGAAACGCCGAACCGGGCAGCACGTCCTTGGCGAAATCGGCCATCGCAGCCGAGACCATAGTCCTCACCTCCTCCAAGGAGGCGATATCGACGCCGATCTCGTCGGCGATGAAGGTCTCATTGTCCCGGGTGTCGAAGTAATAGCGTGGCATGCACGCAAACCGACTGCCAACGCGTCCGTTCCTCGGTCCCAGCCGTTTGTGCGCTTACCGGAAATACCCCAGCACCAGATCGATGTCCGAGCTGCCGGCCAGCGTGCCGTTCAGCTCGGCGTCGATGACGCGGCGGCAGGCTTCGATCGCGGCGTGGTCACCGAGGTCGTTGGCGGCTTCCAGCACGAGCCAGGCGGCGTCAACCGACGCCTTGTCCGGCGCACCGCCGCCGAGATCGGCGGCCGGTGCCTTGTTGATCTTCTTGCGAACTGCGGTGCCGAATTGAGGCAACATTGCTGATACTCCTCAGTGTATCTGGAGCTCGGGCTGACGGCCCGCGTCGGCACCCGCGCTGTTCTTGCGCGACTGGTAGAACTTCAGGATGCTGCGCGAGGTCTCGATCTTGAGCCGGCCGTACTCGTGCTCATTGTCGTGGAGTTCGCGCGCCGTGATCAGATGATCCTTGGCGCCGAGGAACAGCAGCGACATGGTCGTGTCCCAGGAGAAGTCGAGTGCCTTGCACAGCACCAGGATCATCTCCCGATTGCGGTCCATCAGCGCACGCTCGATCACGTCGACCGGCAGCGCCGACAGCAGCGACAAGCCGATCTGCACTTCGTCGAAGCGGTGCTGGCGCGCATAGTTCGAGATCGAGTCCTGGTTGAGATTGCCCTGGCGGTACTGCGTCGTTACCACGCGCTTGGCGACGAAATAGCTGCGCGAGGACGGACCGAACTTGGACTGAAGATCGCCGGTGACCTCGGTCACCGAGCTCTGGATCTGCGTCATCATTTCGGGTCGTTCAGTCTCGAGCCGGCGGCGGACGTCTTCCGAGGCCTTGGAGATCAGCTGCTGGAAGATGTGGCGCGGCACGTCCTTGCGCAGGCCAAGCTGTTCGGCAAGGATCGAATCTCCCTCGGCGCGGCGCACCATGTGCAGCAGGCCTGAGCCGGAGAAGCGTGCGCCCTCGTTCTTCGCAACGGACGTCACCACCTCCTGGTTGCCGCGCTTGACCAGCACGTCGGTCACGGCCTCGCCGATCGACTTGCGCTGGGCGATCGCCAGCAGATGCGACTGGCTCTTGGTCATGGCGCTCTCGACCAGCATCGTCTCGTCGATACGATTGGACTCGCGCAGCACGGGACCTGCGACGTCGATCTCGTCGTCGAGCGCGAGCTTCTCGATGACATTGAAGGGAGCATGGTCGCACGCCGACATCACCTCCGAGAGCTGCACCCGCGCCGCGACCTCGATCTCGTCGGCAAGCCGCCCGATGACCTCGCCGAACATGCTGATCTCGTCGTCGCTGTAGCGGCCGGTGATCAGGATGTCGGTCGCATGCCACAACGCCTTCGCACGGCTTTCGTCGGTGCCGCGCGCGATCGCGTCGTCCAGATCCTGTAGAAGCGTTTTCGCCCCGTTCATCTCGATAACCCCCAGTTCTTGGCGAGCAGTTCTTGCCGAGCAGTTCTTGACGAGCAGCTTGGCGAGCCGTCCCGGCGCTCGTGGCAGGACACCGGATTCCTCAGGAACCGACGCTAGAGATCAAACGCGAGAATTCAGTAAAACCGGCAAATCAGTTTTGCCGACCAAAATTCATTCAAATGCGCAGGAATGGGTTTACCGGCGCGGAAGGTCTCGCTTCACCTCTCCGGAAGGGAAGGTGAAGACCGGACCTGCGGCGAGCACCGCCTCACGGATTCTGTGGCGTCAGCACCAGCGGCGGCTTCGGCTTGGGCTTGGCGGGCGGCGGGCCCGGAGCGGGCTTCACGTCGATCGGCGGCGGCAAAGGGGCAAGTTGCTGGCTTGCCAGCGGTGGGCTCGGCATAGCGGGGGCCGCGTGCGGAGCTTTCGGCGTCGGCGCAACCTTCGCCTTTACCGGTGCGCGCCGCGGATCCTGGCCAGGCAGGGGCACATTCGCAGGCGCCTGCTCCGGCGCGCCATCGGGAGAGACCAGGGTCGGCAGAGCGGCCGTGGCGGGCGGCGGCTCGCCGCGCTCGATCGCATCGAGCCGGCGCGTCTCGCGGTCGATGGTGCGCACCGCGAGCCAGGAAGACAGCGGCGCGAGATCGACGGTGCGATTGAGCTTGTCCGGAGGGCCTGCCGCGAACAGCAGGATCTCCGGCGGCGCGCCGGAGAGCCCGGTCATGATCGGCGTCAGGCTGGCGCGGATGTCGGCCTGGTCGGCGGGAATGTCGTAGCCGCCGGAGACGATGGCGCGGGCGTTCTTCGCTTCCAGCGGCGTCGCGCCGACGCGCAGGCGCCCATCGCGGATCGTGAACGGGATCTGCGCCGAAGCGACCGCGATCGGGCCTGCCGACAGCGCGGGCTCGACCAGCTGCCGCAGCCGGTTGTCGTCGCTGACCTGGCCGCCGTCACTGGCACGGATTGCGATCTCGAAGGCGCGCGGATTGAGGCCGGCAATCTCGGCGGAATCGAGCGTCACCGTGCCGTTGCCGGCGAGCGCGCCGGTGAGGGCCGCGACGCTGCGGCCCTGGCTGGTCAGCGCCATCTGCACCGAGGCGCGTCCCTTGGGCAGCGCGAGATTGCGGTAGCGCAGCGCCGCCGCATCGACATTGCCGAGTTCGATACGCGCGTTCAGGGCCAAGCCATTTGCGCTATTGCGCGCGTCGAGACTTGCCGACATCTCGCCGCCGCCGATGCCGCCCTTGAGCGCATCGAGCGCGAGCGACTGGCCGTCGCCGCGGACCGTGCCGGCGAAGGGGCGCAGCTCGATGCCACCGGGCAATGTGCCGCGCAATGCCTGGAAGGCGATGCGGCCGCGCCAGCCACCGATGAGCCCCGCACTCAACGGTTCGCCGGACTCATGTCCGGCGGCGCCGATTGCCATCGCGAGCGCCGGCGCAAGATCGAGCGTATCGAGGCCCACCTCGCCATCGACACTCTTGTCCTGATCGAGCGTCACCGTCAGATGGCCGCGCAGATGCGAGCCGGCTGCGGTGCTGTCGAGATCATCGAAGGTCAGGCGATTGCCGGACAGGCTGACGCGCGAGGACAGGCTGACTTTCTGCGCTGGCTTGTCGGTCGCGCTGGTCCCGAACAGCGGCGCCAGATTGGCGTTGCGCACGCGCAGGCTCGCGCTGCCCTTGGATGCCGGCCAGTCAAAATTGCCTTGCGCATCCGCATCCAGCCCGCCCGAGAGCTTTGCGTTCACTTGCAGCGGCCGGCCCCAGGCGCCGGTCACCTTGCCCTCGAACTGCGAAGCGCCCTCGCCTGCGGCCACGACGCGATCGAGGCCGAGCAGCGCCAGCAGCGCCCCGGCCTGCGGCGCCGATAGTTTCGTATCGAGTGTGAAGTCGCTGTTGCGCAGGCGGTCGATGTCGAAGCCGCTGACGGCGGCCACCGGCGTCTGCGCGGCCAGCGTCGCGGTCGCCTTGAGCTGCGGCGCGTCGAGATCGAACACGGCGCGGGCGTTGCTGCGATCGGCATGCTCGGGATTCTTGTCGAGGCTGAGATCGAGCTTCAGGCGCGTCGCGCCGGGCAATGCCGGCATGGCATCGAAGCGCGCCCGCACCGCGGGCGCAAACGGCTCGATCAGCGCCGTGAGCTCGTGCAACGAATTGCCGGAGGATTTCAGCGCGAGCCTGCCGGTGAGCTGGGTGCGATCGAAGCTGCCGCTCGCTTCGGTAGTCACGCCGCCAGCCTGTCCGAACCGCAATTGCTCCAGCGATAGCGCCGCCGGGCCGTAGCCGAGCTTTGCCGCAAAGGGCCGCAGCTCCTGTCCTGCGGAGATGGCGCGGCCGATATCGAGCGAGAGCTTTGCCTCCTCCGGCCATTCGCCCTGCGGCCCGGCAAGCGCGCGCACAAAACTTGCCGCGGCATCGAGGTCGAGACGATCGGCCTTGAGCTCGGCATCAATCCGGGAGCCCTTGCTGGCGCCGGTCTGGACGAAGGCGATGCGGCCCTCCACCGCACCGCCCTCGATCTCGGCCTTCAGCCTGTCGATGGCGAGATGGTTGGCGGCAATCGTCACGTCGCCGGCAAGGCGCAGCGGCCGCGTGCTGCGCCGGTTGATCTCACTGCGGCCCTGCAGCCAAGCCAGCAGCGTATCGGGATCGGACGACTCGACGCTGAGGCGGCCGCTGAAGCTGTCGGCGCCGGGAGTCGCGCCATTGAGCGAGAGCTGCGTCATGCCGGGAGCGCGCAGCTCGAGCCGCTGGAAGGTCCAGGATCGTCCGTCGGTCTGAAGCTCGGCCGTGATGTTCTGGAGCGGACGGGCCCCGAGCATGATCTGGTCGGAGTTGAATTCGATCTGCGCCGGGATCGGCGCCTGCGGGATCGCGGCCAGCCCTGCGCGCAGCGCCGGCAGGACGCGCTGCGGATCGGCATCGTCCTTGGCAGCATCCTTGGCCGCCAGCTTGTCGGCATCGACCTGCCGCGCCGAGAGCACCGCGCGCAGCAGCGGCGAGGCGCCGAACTTGAGGTCGCCGACGCCGCCGAGCTTCAGTGCGGCGTCCTCAGTACCGAAGCTGACGTCGATGTGGTCGAACTTTGCGCCGGCCGGATCGGCCTTCAGCTTCGTCGTGAGCTTCCAGGGCGTCGGCCCTACCTCGCCCGCCTTCTTCGTCGCGGGCACGGCGAGCGTCAGTGCGCCGTCGAATTTCGGCAGGCGGTTGTCGAAGGCGAGCACGCCTTCGAGATCGGCGAGGATGGCGCGCTCGCCCGGATCGATGTTGAGGTGGAGGCGGGTGGCGTTGCCGTCGGCGCTTGGGCCGGAGGAGATGCGAAACGGATAGCGCACGCCGTTGGCGGAGAAACGGCCGTCGCCGCGCAGGGAGCCGGCGAGCGAGCGCACGTCACCGAAAAAGGCGATGTCGCTCAGCTCCAGCGTCGAGCGGCTGGCGGCATCGTGCAGGGCGATGCGGCCGGTGAGATTGAGCCGCTCGATAGCGAGCGACGCGAGATTGAAGGCACCGCTCGCAGTAGACGGCAAATCGACCCGCCCGCGCGCGTCCAGGCCGAGGTCGACCGCCATGCCGCCGACCGAAAGCTCGGTGGCGCGCCATTCGCCGCGCATGAGGGAGCCAAGACTGAACTCGACGTCGAGCTTGTCGGCGCGCAGGCGGCCGAGATCGTTGTTGCCGCCGAAGGTGACCGCGCGCAGCCGCAGCGTCGGCGCCGGCAACAGCCGCGCGTCGAGCTCGCCCGCCACCCGCACCGGCACGCCGATGATTCGGCTCGCCTCCGCCTCGAACTGGGGCCGAAACTGGTTCCAGTCGACGAAGTGAGGCCCGATCAGCGCGGCCAGCAGCGCAATGATGAAGGCAATCGCCAATCCGAGCAGCGTCGTCTGCACGGGTCTCCCCTCGGCCAAAACGGCGCCCGGACCAGACCTTGCCCTCGGAAGGCTTCAGGCGGGCCGGAACAGCCCCTTATATAGGGGGAAGTATGGCGAAGTCACAGCGACCGTTGCGCGCGGAGGTTAACGCCGGCGAGAGGCCCTCATGGCGAGGAGGCGCAAAGCGCCGTCCCGCACCATAGAGGCCCCGCTTCCGCCGGCGGCCATCCTTCGAGACGCCCGCTTCGCGGGCTCCTCGGGATGAGGACCTGCGCTCGCAAAACCAGGGCTGACGCCTTTACCAGCTTGCCGGCAACCGCTTCAGGCCGCGCAGCACGAAGGTGGGCCGCCATTCCGGGGTTTCGACATCGTCGATGCGCAAATCGGGCAGCCGCCGTAGCAGCGTCGCGATGGCGATCTCGGCCTCGATGCGCGCCAATTGGGCCCCCAGGCAGAAATGGATGCCGCCGCCGAATGACAGCGGCTTCACGTTCTGGCGGGTGACGTCCAACCGGTCGGGCCGGTCGGGATAGACCGCCGGATCGCGGTTGGCCGAGCCGAGCAGGCAGAGCACGGTCTCGCCCTTGGGGATCTTCACCCCGCCGAGATCGTCGATGTCCTCCAGCGCGACGCGCCCGGTCATCTGCACCGAGGAATCGTAGCGCAGGAATTCCTCGATCGCGCCCACCATCAGCTCGGGACGTGCCTTCAAAAGCGCGAGCTGGTCCGGATTGCGGTGGAGCGCCAGCAGGCCGTTGCCGATCAGATTGACGGTGGTCTCGTGACCGGCGCCGAACAAAAGGATGATGTTGGCGGTCAATTCCTCGTTGGTGAGCTTGTTGCCGTCCTCCTCGGCCTGCACGAGCTGGGTGATGAGATCGTCGCTGGGACTGCGGCGGCGCAGCTCGAACAGCTGCTGGAAGTACATCTGGGCCATCAGGTTGCCGGCGTTGCCCTGCTTGATCTCTTCCGGCGACAGCGGCACCGGGTCGAGCAGCCGCCCGCCGTCGCGCGAGCTCTTGTAGAAGACCTCGCGGTGCTCCTCGGGGATGCCGAGCATGTCGCAGATGATGGTGACAGGCAGGCGGAAGGCGAAATCCTCGATCAGGTCCATGTGGCCGCCGTCGATCACCGCATCGATGGTCTGGTCGACGATCTCCTGGATGCGCGGGCGCATGTCCTCGACGCGGCGGGCGGTGAAGGCCTTCACGACCAGGCCGCGCAGGCGGGTATGGTCGGGCGGATCGGCTTGCAGCATCCAGTGGCTCATGCTGCGGAACACCGGCTCGTCCATGATCTTTTCGCTATAGCGGCGCTTGGTGCGCTCGACGAAATCCTTGCCGAAGCGCTTGTCGCGCAGCACCAGGCTGACATCGGCGTGTCGGCTGGTGACGAATTGGCCGAACGGCGTCACATGGATCGGATCGATCGTGCGCAGCCGATCATAATGCGGATAGGGATCGCGGATGAAGTCCGGCGACAGCGGGTTGAACAGCGGATCGCTGTTCGGGCCTTGATTCGCGCCTTGCACTTGCTCGTTCATGGTGACCTCAGATCGGTTGCCGCATGACACGAATACGCAAGGCTGTCCCAAAGCCCGGCGTAACCATCCCTTCGAATTATCAACTCGATACATTGTTGTATCGAGTTGCATTCTGCCCTAAGCTGCCGGGATGTCAAGGGTGAGAACCAGGCCGACCAGGGACGATACGCGCGACAGATTGTTCGAGGCGGCCGCGCGCGTGTTCGAGCAAGACGGCATTGGCGGCGCCAGCATCGAGGCGATCGCGGCCGCGGCGGGTTTTACCCGCGGCGCGTTCTATTCCAACTTCAAGAGCAAGGACGAGCTGATCATCGCCATGCTCGAGGACCATGTCGAGCAGTCGATCCGGCGCAACATGGACATCCTCGCGCAGCACGACAATCTCGACGATTTCATCGCGGCGCTGAAGACGATGGACCGCAGCAAGCAGGATCCACTCGGCCGCTCGCCGCTGCTGCACATGGAGATGATCCTGTTCGTCGCGCGCGCCGAGAAGCGCCGCCCGGAACTTGCAAAACGCCTGCGCGCGCGGCGCAAGCTGGTCGCCGACATCGTCGAGGCGACGTTGAAGAGCAACGGGCGGAATGACAGCCTGAACCCGCCCTGGATGGCCTCCGTCGTGCTCGCACTGGAAGACGGCTTCCGCCTGCACCGGTTGATCGACCCCGAGACGACGCCGGCCGACAGCTTTTTGCGCGCGATCACGGATCTGCGGCGGAGGACCGGGTTGGCGTCGGAATAGGATGTGGCTTCGCAGGATCGTCGCGTTTCCACGTCCCGCCGAGACGCGGCGCTTAATGTGCCGCCAGGGCGAGAGCGACAATGCGGTGCATGCGGAACCTATTGTGCAGCTTCGCTCTGCAGCGCGTGCAGCCGGCCGGCCACCACCCGCACCTTGCGCGGCGCGGCCCGCCAGATCGACAGCGCCGACAATGCGCTCACGATCACGGCAATGCCGAAGGCGAGCGTGTAATCGCCGGCGCGATCATAGAGAAAGCCGGTCACCCAGGGACCGGCGGCACCGCCCGCCAGCGCGGCCAGCATGATCGTGCCAAAAATGCTGCCCTGGTGCCGGCCCTGGAAGATCTCGAACACCACGGCGCCCATGATCGAGGTGAGGCCGTAGCCGAGCGCGCCTTGCGTGAACACCATGAGATAGACCAGCCACAATGATGGCTGGAACTTCAGCGCCATCAGCGCCGCGAAGCAGATGGCAAAACCCGCGCAGCTGATCGCCCACACCCATTCCCTCCCGATCCGGTCGGAGACATGGCCGAGCAGGATCTGGCCGGGAATGCCGAGCAGGCTGACGATGCCGAGCGCCCACACCGCGACGCCAGGGCTGAAGCCGATATCGAGCAGGAATTTGGTCTGGTGCACCTGCACCGCGTACCAGATGTACAGGCCGCAGAAATAACCGAGCGCGATCCACCAGAATCGTGCAGTTGCAACGGCACGCTTCAGAGTCCATTCGGTGCCGGCCCAGACCGGATCGACGACATTGGAGACGGGCTTTGCCGCTCCCGCGAGCGGGGTGGCATCGCCGTCCGGCTCAAGGCCGATGTCCTCGGGGCGCTTGCGCAGCAGCAGATTGATCGGCGCCAGAACGATCAGGACCAGCAGCCCCATCGAGGTGCAGGCGGTGCGCCAGCCGGTCTGTTCGATCATGTGCTGCACCCATGGCAGCAGCGTCACGGAGCCGATGCCGACGCCGGCGAACGCAATGCCGATGGCGAATCCGCGCTTGCGGATGAACCAGTTCGGCAGGAACAGCGACTGGCCGGAATAGCCGAGACAGACCGAGCCGGCACCGACCATCACGCCGATGGTGACGTAGAGGTGCCAGGGCGCGCCGGTGAGCGGCGCGAGCAGCAGGCCGCCGCCCATCAGCACGACGCCGAGCTCCATCACGGCGCGCGGGCCGGCGCGGTCCATGAGGCGGCCGATCAGCGGGCTGACCACGCCCGACACCACGAAGCCGAAGGAGAACGCCCCCGCGGTGACGCCACGCTCCCAGCCGAACTCGGAGATGATGGGAGGAAAGAACAATGAAAAGGCGGTGCGCGCGTTGACGCCAATGGCCATGGTGACGAAGGTCACGGCGACTACGACCCAGCCGTAGAAGAACGGAAACCGCATGTTTGTGTTTCATCCCTGGACGATCCTTCCGACCATCCGGAGATGCCCGGGTCAAGCGCTTTTCGTGCATGCCTCTTGAGCGGCAGCGCAATTTGCGCGCACCGCCGAGATCATCTCGAACGCCCAAGGAGGGACGCTCAAAGCGGTGGATCGTCTTTAAGGCCGCCGCGTCCAGTGGTCGGCATTGACGGCGCCTTGCGGGATCTCTCCCTTCACGATCGCTTCGACCTGACGCACCGTTTCCAGCGACTGATATTCGATTGCCTGCGGGGTCAGGCCACCGACATGCGGCGTGGCGATCACGTTCGGCAGTTTCGCCAGCTCGGGCGTCGGCATCTGGTCGGGCGCGCGGCCGACATCCATGGCCGCGCCGGCGATGCGATCCTCGATCAATGCCCGCGCCAGCGCCGCCTCGTCGACGAGATTGCCGCGCGACAGATTGATGAAGACGGCATGCTTCTGCATGCGCGCCAGTGCCGCTTCCCCAATCAGGTTCTCGGTCTGCTCGTTGGCCACCGCGAGGCAGACGACGTAGTCCGACACGGCGAGCAGCTCATCAAGACCGACCTGCCGGATCGCAGCATCGCTGACGCTCGCGAAGGGATCGGCGACCAGCACCTCCATGCGCAGCACTTTTGCCACCTCGGCGAGATAGCGCCCGATGCTGCCATAGCCGATGATGCCGATCCGGCTGCCCGCGAGCTGGCGGCCCATCCGTGCTTCCGCCTTGCGGCCGGCCTGGTAGTCGGCGGTGGTTCGCGAGACGCCGCGGGAGAGATCGACCATGAAGCCGAGGGCGAGCTCGGCCACCGCCTGCACGAACCCCGGGCCGGCACGGGTCACGAGCACGCCCGCCCTTGATGCCGCGTCGACATTGACGTTGCGGATGTCGACGGCGCAGCGGACGAATGCACACAGGCGCGGCAGCTGCGCAAAGATCTCGCCGCGCCCCTCCGTCATGCGATCGGCAACGATGACGTCAACGTCCTTGGCCACACGCACGAGCCCGGCAGCGTCGAGCGGCTCGTCGCCATCATGCAGCATCACCTCGGCGGTCGCGC
This sequence comes from Bradyrhizobium sp. 137, assembly GCF_023074095.1. Lineage (NCBI taxonomy): Bacteria > Pseudomonadati > Pseudomonadota > Alphaproteobacteria > Hyphomicrobiales > Nitrobacteraceae > Bradyrhizobium > Bradyrhizobium sp. 137. Next base: position 438,659 of record NZ_JADPKU010000053.1, on the reverse strand, counting down.
GCAGGCCGTTCAGGCTGCGATCGCCGTAGTAGTTCCGCCGCATCTCCGGCGTGTGGGCGAGCAGGACTTTCACGACAAGACTCCTTCAATAGCCGAACGCGCGCGGCAGCGCCGTCGAGAGCCACGGCACGAAGGCGATGACGAGCAGGCAGAGGAACAAGAGGCCGAGATAGCCCATGATCGGCTTCACCGTCTGCTCGATCGGCACGTTACCGATCAGGCAGGCGCCATAGAGCCCGAGCCCGAGCGGCGGCGCGAACAGGCCGATCCCCATCGCGATGACAAGCACGACCCCGAAATGCAGGGGATCTATTCCGAGCTGCACGGCGACCGGCAGCAGCAGCGGTCCGAAGATGATGAGGGCGGCGGCGCCTTCCAGCACCGAGCCCATCACGATCAGCACGGCAATCGCCAAGAGGATGAACAACCAGACGCCTGAGGTCTTGGACAGTCCGAGCATGAAGTCGCCGACCACATGCGGCACCTGCTGCAAGGTCAGCGTAAAGGCCAGCGATTGCGCGGCGGCGACGATGAACAGCACGAGACCCGCGCGCGTCGCCGCCTGCACGAAGCTGTGCGCGGCGGACTTAAAGCCGAGCTCGCGGAAGACCACGCTGCCGACGACCAGCGCATAGGCGACGGCGAAGGCCGAGATCTCGGTCGCGGTGGCAAAGCCGGTCTTGAAGCCGAAGAAGATCATAAAGATCAGGCCGAACGAGGCGATCGCGCCGCTCCACAGGCCCGACACCGGCATCTGCGGCTCGACCTCCTCTATCTTGCCCGGCCGCTTGCCGAAGATGATGGACACCGCGATCAGCACCAGCGCCATCAGCGCCGACGGCAGAAGGCCTGCGACGAACAGGCCGCCGATCGACAGGTTCGCGACGAAGCCGAGGATGATCAAATTGATGCAGGGCGGAATGGTCTCCGCCATCACCGCGGACGCTGCAAGCAGCGCCACCGCGCCGCCCGGATTCTGCTTCGAGCGGCGCGCCGCCGGGATCAAGACGGAGCCGACCGCGGCGACGTCCGCCATCTTCGAGCCGGAGATGCCGGAGAACAGCACCATCGAGGCCACCATCACGACGTTCAATCCGCCGCGCATCCGCCCCACCGCGCGCTGCAACAGCTCAATCAGGCGCACCGACATGCCGTTGGCTTCCATGAGATAGCCGACGAGGATGAAGAAGGGGATCGCGAGCAACACGAAATTGTCGATGCCCCGCGCCATCTGCTGGGCGAAGATGACGCCGGGCAGCGCGCCCTCGACCCAGATGAAGATCAGCGCGGCAAGTGCCAGCGCAAAGCCGATCGGCAATCCGCCGAACAGGGCGGCGAAGAAGCCGATCAGCATCAAGATGCCCGCCGACGGCACCGATGACGGCGAGAGATAATCCCAGGCAAGATAAAGGCCGGTGACGACCAGGATCGCAACGAGGCCCCTGACGATTTCAGGGAGCGGCCGCATGCAGAGATGGTTGATCGCGAACACCGTCATGAACAGCGCGCCGACACCCATCGGATAGAAGGTCAGCTCCAGTGGCAGGCCGGATCCGGTGGTCTGTCCCGCCGTCAGCGCACCCAGCTTGATGGCGTTGTAGGCGACATAGCCGGAGATCAGCACGACCAGGAGCGCGCTGGCGGCATCGACAAGCACCTGCAATCGCTGTGACAGCAGATCCCGGAAGAACGACACGCCGACATTCTCGCCGCGCGCGAGCGCACTCGCCGCGCCGAAGAAGGCCGAGCCGACCATCAGTCCGCGCGCGACGTCGTCGGACCATTCGACCGGCGCGTTGAAGAAGAAGCGCAGCAGCACGGAGGCGCAGACCACCACGAGATCGGCGGCCAAGAGAATGGCTGCGATCGCGTCGCTGAGGCGAAGCAGCATGGTGATGCTCCCGTGGCCCGAGAGAGGCACGGCAGCTGTCATCGCCAGCTCAGATTTGGCCATCTCAGGCTTGCGTCGCGCGGATGATATCGATAACGGCCTTGGATTCCGGCCGCGCCTTGATGAAGTTCTCGGTTTGCGGGGCCACGCGTTTCCTGAAGGCTTCGCGGTCGCATTCGGCCACCGTCACGCCCTTCTCCGTCAACGCCGCCAGCGCCTCCTTCTCGACCGCAAGCCCATGGGTGCGCGTGTCGGCCGCGGCCTTCTTCGCGGCATCGAGGAAGCCCTCGCGCAGCTTCGGATCCATGCGGTTGTAGGTCATGTCGCTGAAATAGATCGCGAGCGGCGAGAAATTGTGCTGCGTCAGCGCATAGAACTTCGCCGTTTCGAAGAACTTGCTGGCCAGGATGGTCGGCGGATCATGCTCCAGCCCATCCAGCACGCCGGCTTGCAACGCCGTGTAGATTTCGCCGAATGCCAGCGGCGTCGCCGCGGCACCCATCAGGCGCAGGCATTCGGTGATGACCGGGTTGGGCAGCGTTCTGATCTTCAGCCCCGCGAGATCTTCGGGCGTCTTGACCGGCTTCCTCGCCAGCACGCTGCGCGAGCCGAAATTATAGGCCCAGGCGATGATGCGGATGTTGCCACCCTTGAGCAGCGCATCCTCGATCGGCTTGGCGGCGCCGGCGTCGAACGCCTTGGTCTGCTGCGGAAAACTCGAGAAGAGAAAGCCGAGGTCGAAGGTGCCGACCAGCGGCACGAGATTGGCCGAGATCGACGAGCCCGACACCATGAGGTCGATGACGCCGAGCTTCACCGAATTGATGACGTCGATCTCCTGGCCGAGCTGGTTGTCCGGAAAGAAGGCGACCTCGATCTGCTCACCGAGGCCGTTCGCCTTCAGGCTCTTGACCAGATTGTCGTAGTAGACGCGGCCGTTGGCGTATTTGGGATCGTTCGGCAGCGAGGACGAACATTTCAGTTTCAGCGTGGCAGCTTCGGCACGGCCGACGATCGCGGGAGAGAGCACGAGGCCGGCGGTGACCGCCACCGATGACTTGATGAACGCGCGACGGTTCACGGGCACGATGGTCATGGTGCGGCTTCTCCCCGATTATTCTTGTTCGCCGCGGTCGTTGCCGCAGCCTGTTACGCAGACTGTATGGCCAAAGCGACGAAGCAGGCAAGGCTAGCGCCAGTCGCGGCAGGGCGGCGCGCGATGACTGGCGGCAGCATGGGCGGATCGTGAAAACGTCGAGGTTATCCGGGATTATCGATGAGGATCGGCTTGCGCCCGATGTGCGAGGACGAGGGTTTCGCGGGGTGCCACGGATTGATCTAATTGGCGCATCGATCAATGCGCAATTCACATGGATTGCGCTCGAACGATGCTCCCCTCCCGGCAGGTCCCCTGCCCCATTTTGCCGCGGCCCGCTGCGTGATCCAGCGCACAGACAGCGTGATGGCGCAAACGTACAAAAGGTGACATCGTCGCGCCGATGGAGGTGACGCCATGCGCCGTCCAGTCTTTTCCAATTTGCTTCTAGCATCCGGTTTTTTTGCGCTCGCACAGTTGATGACGCCGACCGGCGCCGCCGCCGAGGCACGGCTCGCGCTGGTGATCGGCCAATCCGCCTATCGCACCGTGCCGGAACTGCCCAACGCCGCCAACGACGCCAAGGGCATGACGGAGCTGCTCGGCAATGCCGGCTTCACCGTCACCACGGCGGCCAATCTGGCGCAGAGCGAAATGCGTGCGGCGATCTCGGATTTCGCCGGCAAGGTCAGCGCCAGCGGCGCCGACACCGTGGCTCTGGTGTTCTATGCCGGCCATGGCCTGCAAATCGACGGCGAGAACTATCTGGTGCCGGTCGATCTCGACCCCAAGCGCGAGGCCGACATTCCGCTCCAGGGCGTGCGGCTGAACGACCTGCTCAACACGCTCGGCGCGCTGCCGACGCGGGCGCGCATCTTCATGCTCGACGCCTGCCGCAACAATCCGTTCCCCGCGCTCAGCGGCGCCGGTCATGGGCTTGCGATCGTCGACACCAAGGCCGGCGCGCCCGGCTCCTTCATCTCCTATTCGACCTCGCCCGGCGCCGAAGCCGAGGACGGCAACGGCATCGACAGCCCCTATACCACCGCCGCACTGACCATCGCCAAGCAGCCCAATCTGCCGATCGAAGAGGTGTTCAAGCGCATCCGCGTCGCCGTGGCGCAATCGACCGACGGGCGGCAGATCCCCTGGGAAAGCTCGTCGTTGACCACTGATTTCAAGTTCTTCGGCGAGAGCAGCGACCAGCCGCCTGCCCTTCCAGGCGCAAATTCGATGGCGCTCGCCAGCGCCACGCGCAGCGTCGAGGACTGGCGCAAGGATTTGCAGGGCAAGCCCGCCAAGGTCGCGTATGAGCTCGTGATCACTGAGGATACGGTGCCGGCCTATCAGGCCTATATCGAGCTGTACGCACAGGACGCTCAGACGCCGCGCCTGCGCACGGTGCTGGAGCGGCGGCGGCAGATGCTGGCCTGGGAGCGCGCGGTCTCAATCAATACCCGCGCCTCGTTCGAAGCTTATCTTGCGAACTGGGACAACAGCGACTTAGCTGCGACCGCGCGCAGGCTGCTGCTTCGCGTCCAGAACCGCAATTATGGCCAGCCCGTTGCCGCCGCTGCGGCGCCAGCCCCGGTCGCCGTCGCAATGGCGCCGACCTGCCCGTGCTCGACACCCTCGCCGCCGGCAACGCCGGTCAATCCGAGCGTCGCGCCCAAGAAGCGCGTCGACGACACGCCGCCGAAGCGCAAGGTGGTCGAGACGCCGCCGAAGCGCCGGCCGCCGCCCGAAGAGATCGTCTACGAGCGTGCGCCGCCCCCGGGGCCGCCGCCCGGCGCCGTGATGCAGGGCATCGGCATCGGTATCGGGATCGGCATGGGAATGGGCGGCCGCGGCGGAGATCATTATCGCGGCGATTACCGCAGATACTGAGCCGGCCCGGCACAAACAGAGATCCGGCTCGCGCCGATGGCGCAAGCCTGATCTACCGCAACAGTACCGGACGATGCGGCGCACGGCGTCGTCGCGTTCAGGATATGCGGCGCGGGCCGATGGCCTCGAACTGCGCCTTCTGCTCGTCATTGAGCGTGGCGTAGAAATCATCGAGCGCCGCGCGCACCGACTTGATCCCGTCCAGCATCACGCCGAGGCGCTGGCGGATTGCGGACATGCGTGCCGGCGGTGTCATCACGTCATTGGGCTCGCAGGCTGCCTTGAGCGATGCACTGACCTTGGCGCTGGTATCCTGGAGCACCTGGAGGGCCGCGCGCTGGGTATCGTTCGGACGAATCCTCTCCTCGATCGTGGCGCCGGGCCAATCGAAGGCGGAGGACACGCTGCAATTCTGCACCGACGATCCACTCGCATCGTTCGATGCGGTCGCGCGCCGCTGGTCGCCAGCCAGCGCATTGAAGCGCGCCTTCTGCTCGTCAGTCAGCGAACCATAGAACTTGTCGAGCGCAGGCTGGACCAGATCGACGGCCTTCTGCATGGCTTCGACACGCTGCTGCATCGCCGCGAGCCGGCCGGGCGCCGTCGCTGCGGCCTGCGTCGGACAGGATGTGCGGATCAGCGCTGCAGCGTCCATCGAGGCATTGCCGAGCGCATCGAGATCGGCGCCTTGCGCATCGCTCGGCTGCACCGCCGCCGCAATCTGATCGATCGGCAGACCGACGATGGCACGCCGGTCGCTGCCGCAGAGCTGATCGAGCGGCGCGCTGCCCGCCCGCCGTCGTCCCTGCGGCTGCTGCGGCAGATAGGCCGACAACCGATCATAACCGTAGGGGCCGAAAATGCCGGCATAGATGTCCGGATAACCGTAGCCCCAGAAGCCGAGACCGTCGCCCCAGATCGTGTAGTCGTAGAGATCATTGTAGGCGAACGGCCAGAACAGTGGTCCCACCCAGCCATAGCCGCCACCCGCATGTTGCCACCATCCGCTGCTTGCGCCGCTCCAGCCGGCCAGTGCGGCCGCGGTCGCGATCTGCGCACGCGCCATTGGATTGCTGATCAGCCGGCCGTTCCGAAATGTGCTTGAGTTGAGCGCATTGCGGAAGTTCGCGGGCCGTATCGCCGCGTTGCGGATGTGACCGAAATTGGGGCTGCCGCGCCGGGCGCCTGTTGCGAACCGCATTCCGCGATGATGCCCGCCGCCGTGCGCGTGCCCGCCGCCGTGGCCGCGGAAATGGCCGCCACCATGATGACCACCGCCGTGCCCGCCTCCGTGCCCGCCACCATGGCCACCGCCATGTCCGCCCTTCGCCAGCGCCGCGCCTGCCAGCATGCAGGCAAACGCCACCGCGGCAATTCCAATGACCGGTCGCATCATCACGCCCTCCCGCGCAAAGCCCTGCCCGTTGAGGCATCGGAACTTGGCGGGAATGGAACCGGCAACGTTGCCAAAAGTTCCCGGTTCTTGGCTGCGCGGGGCCCTAGGCCTCCGGCACGATCTTGCCGGGATTGAAAATATTGAGCGGATCGAGCGCCTTTTTCAGCGCCCGCATCGCATCCAGCGCTTCGGGACCGAGCTCGGCCTTGAGATATTTCTGCTTGCCTTGGCCGATGCCGTGCTCGCCGGTGCAGGTGCCGTCCATCGCCTGCGCGCGCTCGACCAGGCGATGCATGAACTCCTCGCCGCGCGCCATCTCGTCGGGATCGTTGACGTCGCAGACCAGTGAGCAATGGAAATTGCCGTCGCCGACATGGCCGACGATCGGCGACAGCAGGTTGAGCCGCTTGAGATCCTCCTCGGTCTCGCTGACGCAGTCGGCGAGGCGCGAGATCGGCACGCAGACGTCGGTCGCGACGACGCCGATGCTGTCGCCGGGCCGCAGCGCCTTCACCGACCAATAGGCATCGTGCCGCGCCTGCCACAGTTTGGTGCGGTCCTCCGGCTTTGTGGTCCAGGAGAACTCGCCGCCGCCGCACTCCTTCGCAATCTCGCCGAAGGCCTTGGACTGCTCGGCGACCTCGATTTCGCTGCCGTGGAATTCCATCAGCAAGAGCGGCGTCTCCGGCAGCGTCAGCTTCGAATAGGCATTGCAGGCCTTGACCTGCGCGGCATTGAGCAACTCGATGCGCGCCACGGGAATGCCGGTCTGGATCGCCAGGATCACGGCCTGACAGGCGCCGTGCACGGTTTCGAATGACACCGCACCCGCCGCGATCGTCTCGGGGATACCGCGCAGGCGAATGGTCAATTCCGAGATGATGCCGAGCGTGCCTTCGGCGCCGACAAACAGATGGGTGAGGTCGTAGCCGGCGGATGATTTCTTGGCGCGCGTGCCTGTGGTGATGATCTCGCCGTCGCCGCGCACCACCTTCAAGGACAGCACGCTGTCGCGCATGGTGCCGTAGCGCACCGCATTGGTGCCTGAAGCGCGCGTCGAGGCCATGCCACCGAGCGAAGCATCCGCGCCGGGGTCGATCGGGAAGAACAGGCCCTGGTCGCGCAGATGCTCGTTGAGCGCCTTGCGGGTGACGCCCGGCTGGATCACGCAGTCGAGGTCCTCGGCATGCACCGCGAGCACCTTGTTCATGTCGCGCAGGTCGATCGAGATGCCGCCGGCCGGTGCGTTGACCTGGCCCTCGAGCGAGGTGCCGGTGCCAAAGGGAATGACAGGGACGCGATTTTTGGCGCAGATCCGCACCACGTCCTGGATGTCGGCGGTCTCCTGCGCCATCACCACGCCGTCAGGCGGCTGGTTGGGAATCCACGTCGTGGTATGGCCGTGCTGTTCGCGAACGGCCTGCGAGGTGATGAGGCGGTTGCCGAAGCGTGCGGCAAGCTGTTCCAGCGCGCTTGTGAGGGCTTTCGGCTCCGGCCGCGGCGGATTATTGGTGATGGTCGTGCCCACGGAATTCCTCCCGACAGAAGGACCGTGGCAAAGGACATAAAATCGGTCAAGTCAAGGGACCGGACACATGGCTAGGGAAGGACATATGCCGGAGACTGCCGCCTCAGCGCCACAAGCCGAGCCGTTCCGCGCCTCGATCATGCAGATCGAGCCGCAATGGATCGACTACAACGGCCATCTCAACATGGCCTATTACAATGTGATTTTCGACCGCGCGATCGACCAGCTCTGGCTCGAGCTCGGGATCGGGCCGGCTTACATGAAGGAGCGAGGCGGCTCGACTTTCACCGCCGAATGCCATGTGCGGTATCTGCGCGAGATCCACCTCGGCGATCCCGTGCAGATCTTCGTCTGGCTGCTGGAGGCCGACGACAAGCGGCTGCACACCTTTGAGGAGATGCGTCATGCTAGCGAAGGCTGGCTGTCGGCAACTTCCGAGAACATGTCGCTGCACATGGACATGAAGGCGCGGCGCGTTGCGCCATTTCCGCCCGATATCCAGGCGCGCATCGCCGCGGTCACAAAGGCGCACAGCACCCTGCCCCGCCCCGTGGGCATCGGCCGCAGCGTGGCGATGCCCTCGAAGCGGTAGCCGCTATATCCTGTTGCGGCCGCGCGCCAAGCCGACCACGGCCGAGACCAGGAACAGGACGACCGCGATGAAGAAGATGATCTTGGCGATCTCGATCGAGGCGCCGGCGATGCCGCCGAAGCCCAGGATACCCGCGATCAGTGCGATAACCAGAAACGTCACAACCCAGCCAAGCATGGTCAAACCCTCGTCTTGATGTCCGTCTTGCGTCCGGCGCTGACCGCGCCGCCTGCCCAGACAATCTCGACGCGAGAATGATGGTTCCGGCCGACGCAGGAGCGAAATTCGCTGCCTTCGCAGGAACAAATCGGCCCGCCGCGCACGTGGAAAACCCTGTCCATCGCCCCATATAGGGACTAATCCCTGTTAAGAAGGCTCCCTTCCACCACCCCGCGGTGCGATCGTGGGGCAATGATTCGCATGACCGAGCCGAGCAAGATCACCAACGTTCCCGACCACCAGCCCGCAGCCGGCGGCATTGCCGCGCGTGCGCGGGCCTCCGTGGGTCCGAAATATCTGTCCGGGCTCAATCCGGAGCAGCGCGAGGCGGTCGAGACCCTGAACGGCCCGGTTCTGGTGCTGGCCGGTGCCGGCACCGGCAAGACGCGCGTCCTGACCACGCGCATCGCCCACATCCTGAGCCAGGGCCGCGCCCGCCCCGCCGAGATTCTGTCGGTGACCTTCACCAACAAGGCCGCGCGCGAGATGAAGCACCGGCTCGGCCAAATGCTGGGCCACGCGGTCGAGGGCATGCCGTGGCTCGGCACCTTCCACTCGATCGGCGGCCGCATCCTGCGCGTCCATGCCGAGCTGGCGCAGCTCAAGTCGAACTTCACCGTGCTCGACGTCGACGACCAGGTCCGGCTGCTCAAGCAGCTCCTGCAAGCCGAGAACATCGACGACAAGCGCTGGCCGGCGCGCATGCTCGCCGGGCTGATCGACGGTTGGAAGAACCGTGGCCTGATGCCGTCGCAGGTGCCCTCGGGCGAGGCCGCTGTCTTTGCCAACGGCAAAGGCGGCAAGCTCTATGCGAGCTACCAGGAGCGGCTGAAGATATTGAACGCCGCTGATTTCGGCGACCTGCTGTTGGAAAACATCCGCATCTTCCGCGAGCAGCCGGACATCCTGCGGCAGTACCAGCAGCGCTTCAAATTCATCCTGGTCGACGAGTACCAAGACACCAACGTCGCGCAATATCTGTGGCTGCGGCTGCTGTCGCAGGCGCCGGCATCAACCAAAGCCGTCATTCCGGGGCGCGTCGAAGACGCGAACCCGGAATCTGGAGATGAGTCCTCAGCTCGAGATTCCGGGTCTGCGCCTTCGGCGCATCCCGGAATGACGGTGGCGGCTGCAGGCCCCACCAAAAACATCTGCTGCGTCGGCGACGACGACCAGTCGATCTATGGCTGGCGCGGCGCCGAGGTCGACAACATCCTGCGCTTCGAGCACGATTTTCCGGGCGCCAAGGTGATCCGCCTCGAGCGCAATTACCGCTCGACCGGCCACATCCTCGCCGCCGCCTCGCATTTGATCGCGCATAACGAAGGCCGACTCGGCAAGACGCTGCGCACCGAGGATCAGGACGGCGAAAAAGTCACGGTGACGGGCTCGTGGGATTCCGAAGAGGAAGCGCGCGGCATCGGCGAGGAGATCGAGCAGCTCCAGCGCCAGGGCGAGAAGCTGAACGAGATCGCAATCCTGGTGCGCGCCTCATACCAGATGCGCGAGTTCGAAGACCGCTTCGTCACGCTCGGCCTGCCCTATCGCGTCATCGGCGGGCCGCGCTTCTACGAGCGCGCCGAAATCCGCGACGCGCTGGCTTACTTGCGCGTCATCAATTCACCGGCCGACGATCTCGCCTTCGAGCGCATCGTCAATACGCCCAAGCGCGGCCTTGGCGATGCCACCGTGCAGATGCTGCACGATCACGCCCGCAAGCGCCGCATCCCGCTGTTCGAAGCGGCCCGCGCGGTGGTCGAGACCGACGAGCTGAAGCCGAAAGCGCGCGGCTCGCTTCGTGATCTCATCACGCAGTTCGACCGCTGGCGCGCCCAGCGCGAGGTCACCGCGCATACGGACCTCGCCCAGATCGTGCTCGACGAGAGCGGCTACACCGAGATGTGGCAGAAGGACCGTTCGGCCGATGCCGCGGGCCGGCTGGAGAACCTGAAAGAACTGGTGCGCTCGATGGAGGAGTTCGAGAACCTGCAAGGATTCCTCGAGCATATCTCGCTGGTGATGGACCGCGACGGCGGCGCCGAGGACGACGCCGTGTCGCTGATGACGCTGCATTCGGCCAAAGGGCTCGAATTTGATAACGTCTTCCTGCCCGGCTGGGAGGAAGGCCTGTTCCCGAGCCAGCGCACGCTCGACGAACAGGGCCGCGCCGGCCTCGAGGAAGAACGCCGGCTCGGCCATGTCGGCCTGACCCGCGCCCGCCGCCGTGCCATGATCTATTTTGCGACCAACCGGCGCATCCATGGCACCTGGTCGACCACGATCCCGTCGCGCTTCCTCGACGAACTGCCGGCGGCCAATGTTGAGATCACGGAATCCAAGGGCGGCTCGGCCTGGGGCGGCACCGGCGGCTATGGCGCCTCGCGCTTCGACGACATGGAGGCGTTCGGCTCCAGCTATTCGACGCCGGGCTGGCAGCGGGCGCAGGCCAACCGCAACCGCGGCGGTCAAGGCCGCAATGGCGGTGGCCGCGGCGGATTCGAGGAAGAGACCGCCTCGTTCTCGTCTTCCTCCTCGCCCGATTTCGGCAGCTTCTCCTCGCGCCGCCGCGGCCCCCTGACCATCGAGGGCGAGCTGGTCGCCAAATCCACCGGCACGACGTCCGAATTCTCGCTGGAAGACCGCGTCTTCCACCAGAAATTCGGCTACGGCCGCGTCACCAAGATCGACGGCAACAAGCTCACGATCGCCTTCGACAAGGCCGGCGAGAAGAAGGTCGTGGACAGCTTTGTGCAGCGGGCGTGAGCGCCCGTCCCTGTTGCAGCGGTGTTACGCCGCCGCGTTTCTTCCGCTCGCCCCTTGACCATCACGAACTTCCCCGTATCAGATGAAGCCCATGGTCCGGGGCTCCATCACATTGATCGTGCTTGCATTGGGAATGCCGCCGCTCGCAGCGGCGGAGACCATGAGCTTTGGCGATGCGATCGGCAAGCTGGCGGCGAGTTGCGGCGCGGAAATCGTCGCCAATTGCCGCGGCGTCAATCCCGACTCGACCCGCCTGAAGGAGTGCCTGTCGCGCAACCGCGACGTGCTGTCGCCGCAGTGCCAGAGCGAATATCTCGGCGTCTTCGACGCCATCCAGAAACGCGTTGCGGCGCGCGTCACGGTGGCGAACGCCTGCCAGCGCGAGATCGTCAAGGTCTGCGGCGGCTCGACCAGGGAGACCAGCAAGTCGATCCCCTGCCTGGTCTCGACCCCCAAGGGCATCAGCAACAATTGTCTGAAGGCCATCGACGACGCGGGGTATCGCTGATGCGCGCGAAGGGGCTCTCCACCGCCGGACTAGGCATCGCGCTGAGCTTCGTCCTGCTCGCGAGCGCGGCCGGCGCGCAGACCGCGGCACCGACCCGCGACGACATCGTCGGCAAGCTCAACCATTTCGAGGAAGCCGCCGAGGTCGATCTTCCCGCGCTGAAGCAGCAGGTGATGGAGCGCGCCAAGGCCAGGATCAAGAATGATCCCGGTCCGGTGAACCGGCCACTGATCGCGCCCGATCTTGCCAAGCTGCCCGCCTTCAACGCACAGATTCAGTTCGACGCCGACACGCCGATCATCCAGCCGGCGTCTTACCAGACGGTGGGCCGCATCGCGGACGCATTGGTGCATTCCTCGCTGCTCCCCTACACTTTCCTGATCGTCGGCCATGTCGAGTCCAATTCGAAGACGCGCGAGGCCAACGCGATCCTGAGCCAGCGCCGGGCAGATGCGATCCGCGACGTGCTGGTGAACACGTTCAAGATCTCGACCAAACGGCTGCATCCGATCGGCCTCGGCGAAGAGCAGTTTCTCGACCGGGCCAAGCCGACGTCCGCCGTCAACGGCCAGTTGCAGATCCTGACCTATGCCAAGTTGCCGGAGGAGCCTGCGCACCCTGCTGCGGCACCTGCGCCTGCGGCGAAAAAGCCCGCCAAGAAGCGCTGAGCGCGTGCATCCCGGCGTCCAACGGAACCCTTTGAAGTTTTGACCATTTTGTGACCTGTCTCACAGCGCAACAGCACGGTTTCGCGCGACAATAGGGCCGGTTTGTGCACCGCCCGGTCAGGTGCTATAGGCTTTTTTCGTCCTTCCCCGACCCTGTGCTGAACGAGAGCGAGATGGCTGGCTATTTTCAACGCCAACTGGCCGACTACGTCGAATATCATCGCGATCCCTGGAACTGCGCGATGCACGTGGTCGGCATCCTGCTGCTGTTCACCGGCGCCGTGCTGCCGCTGACCCTCGTGCATGTCTCCGTCTTCGGGATCGAGGTCAGCCTGGCGGTGATCATGGCGCTGCCCGTGCTGGTCTACTGGCTGATGCTGGACGCCGGGATCGGGTTCGCCATCCTGGTCGCGATGATCGTGCTGCTTTCAGTCGCAACCGCAATCGGCAATCAGGTCTCGGTCGCCATGATGTGGTCGATTTTTGCCGTGCTGATCGGCATTGGCGTCGCAGCGCAGATCGTCGGTCACAAGGTTTTCGAGGAACGGCAGCCGTCGATGGTCGATCACCCCACGCATTTCCTGCTTGGACCGATGTTTGTCATGGCGAAATTATTCATTGCATTGGGCTTCCGTCGCGACCTTGCCGCGATTCTGGCGCCTCTTCCGGCCAATTCCCTTTCGACCCGATAACTTCCAGAAGCGAAACAGCAAACCGTCTTCATGGCTCTCGTACTGGTTACCGGTGGCAGCGGCTTCATCGGACAACATCTCGTAGAAGCGCTCCGCGCCCGCGGGCAGCAGGTGCGTGTCCTCGATGTCCGGCCGACGGCCGCGGCGCACGCGGACGTTGAATATGCCCATGGCTCGGTGCTGGACCGCGATGCGGTCGATGCCGCGCTGGCCGGCGTCGATCAGGTCTATCACCTCGCCGGCCTTCCCGGCATGTGGGTCGCCAACAAGCAGGACTTTCACGAGGTCAATTGCCGCGGCACCGAAATCGTGCTCGCGGCCGCGATGAAGCGCAGCGTGTCGCGCTTCCTGCACTGCTCGACCGAATCGATCCTGTTCCCCTATTCCGACCTCAACGGTGTTCCCGCCGAAGAGGCTCTGCAGCCTGCCGAAGCGATGCCCGGCGCCTATACGCGCTCGAAGTCGCTCGCCGAGCATTGCGCCGCGAAGGCCGCAGCAAGTGGCTTTCCGCTCGTGATCGGCACGCCGACCATGCCGATCGGTGCCGCCGACCACAATCTGACGCCGCCGACGGCGATGCTGTGGTACTTCCTCCAGAAGAAGGTGCAGCCGCATCTCAACTTCCTGGTCAACCTCGTCGACGTCCGCGACGTCGCCATGGGCCTCGTGCTGAGCATGGAACGCGGCCGGGTTGGCCAGCGCTACATTCTGGGCGGCGACTGCGTCCCGCTCGGCAACATCCTGCGGATGATGTCGGCGATGAGTGGCCGGCGGCAGTTTCCAATCGTCGTGCCCGGCAGGATCGCCGAGCTCTCCGCGGTCATGCTCGAATACATCGCCGATCGCATCACGCGCCGGCCGCCCAACGGCACTGCCGAGGGCGTGCGCATTGCGTTGGCTGCGAGCGACCTCTCGATCGGCAAGGCGCGCACCGAGCTCGGCTATTCGCCGCGTCCGATCGAGCCTGTGCTGCGCGAAACCATCACCCATCTTCTCGCCCGCAACGGTCAGTCGGCCTCCGGCTCGCTCGAGCATCACGCGCTCTCCTCGCGCGCGAGCTGAGCTCTCCGCCCAACGCAAAGAACCTTCATGTCCTTCGATTTCAGCAAGCTTCTCTCTGTCGCCTGGGGTGGTTGGACCACGACCTGGCCGACGCAACTGCTCGCCCTGATCTGGCTCGCCTGGCTCGTAAGCTGGGTCGGCGCCTCGTTCTGGCAGGGCCGCACCCAGAAGCAGGTGATGACGCTGGAATCCGGCCGTTATCGGATCCCGATCCTGGTCGGCGGCATCCTGTTCACGCCGTGGACGGCCGAAGTGCTGAACGAGAAGCCGCTCTGGGTGTTCAGCAACACCGGCGTCTACATCACGGCCCTGATCGTGCTCGCCGGCATCTCCTTCACCTGGTGGGGACGGCTGCATCTCGGCAAGTTCTGGTCCAACACCATCACCCATAAGGAAGATCATCGCGTCGTCGACACCGGCCCCTACGGCATCGTGCGCCACCCGATCTACACCGGCCTGATCGCGGGCATGCTGGCGACCGGCATCGCGGTCGGCACCGTCACCGCAATCCTCGGCGCCATCCTGATCTCGCTCGGCATGTGGCAGAAGGGCCGGATGGAAGAGGTGTTCCTGTCGAAGGAACTGGGCGAAGACGCCTATGGCGCCTATTGCCGCCGCGTGCCGATGATTATTCCGTTCCTGTCGCCGCGGTGACGTAACCAGCCGCCATATCCGCCGTTGTCATCTTGGCGAAAGCTTGGCTTTCTCCAGGACGACGCTGGGGAAGCAGTGCGTGGGACCGCATCAACCCTGCCTGTTATGAGGAACCACCGCTCCCTGCCCCCGTTACCCACGACGCCTGCAACTAGCCGCAGAGCATCGCCATGTCTGATGCCTACGATTATTTTCGCGAGCACGCGATTGCCGCCGTCCGTAAGGCGCGGGCGTTGCCGCCCGGGCGGCCGAAGCGAAAGCAGCGCACGGTGGCGCGGGTCTATCATCTCCTGTCCAAGGAGGCCGCGATTGCGCCGAACATCCATCATCTCGATGATTTTCGCGCGGCACGGCTGGAGCGGCAGATCGGCCGCTGATCTCCGCGCACAGCCCGTCGGCGCTCGTCCCATGCAAATTCGATCGGCTGCCATTCCAATGGAATAGACCCTGACGACGCCCCGCACAGGTTGACGTCCGAGCCGCCAGCCAGTTGGATGCGCGCAAACAGGGGCTTCTCATGACGTTTTCAGGCATCTTTGCGCAGTTCGTTGCGCTCCTCGGCGGCATCGCGCTGCAATGGCGGAAGCTATCGGGCACCGAACCCGCACCCGCCTGGGGAGAGAAGCCAGCGATCCCCGAAGCCAAGCCGCAAGGCACGATCCCGACGCTCAAGATGCCGACTGCGCGCGGCTGGAGCGCGGGCCAGAAGCCGTCCGTCGCGCCCGGGCTCCAGGTCAATGCGTTTGCGACCGGCCTCGATCATCCGCGCTGGATCGAGGTGCTGCCCAATGGCGATGTGCTGATCGCGGAAGCGACGCAGATCGCCAGCCCTCCGCGCACCGTGTTTCACTACGCGATGCAAGCGACGATGCGGCGCGCCGCCGCCCTCGGCGTTTCCGCCAACCGCATCACGCTGCTGCGCGACAGGGACGGTGACGGCGTTGCGGAGGTTCGCGGCGCCTTCATGGAAAACCTCAGCCAGCCGTTCGGCATGGCGCTGGTCGGCGACACCTTCTATGTCGGCAACACCGACGGCGTGATGGCGTTTCCCTATGTCGCGGGCGCCGATCGCATCACTGCGCCGGGCAAAAGGCTCACCAATTTCAAGCCGGGCGGCCACTGGACCCGTAGCCTGCTTGCGAGCCCCGACGGCAAGAAGCTCTATGCCGGCGTCGGCTCACTCAGCAACATCGCCGAGATGGGGATGGAGGTCGAACAAGGCCGCGCCGCGATCTATGAGCTCGACCTCGCCGCCGGCACGCATCGCATTTTTGCGGCCGGCCTGCGCAATCCGGTTGGCCTGGCTTGGGAGCCCACGACGGGCGTGCTCTGGACTGTCGTCAACGAGCGCGATGGGCTCGGCGACGAGACACCGCCGGACTATCTGACCTCGGTGCGCGACGGCGGTTTCTATGGTTGGCCCTATTGCTACTGGGGCAAGACGGTGGACGACCGCGTGCCGCAGGATCCGGCGATGGTCGCCAAGGCACTTCAACCGGACTACGCGCTCGGCGGCCACACCGCTTCGCTCGGCCTGTGCTGGATGCCCGCGGGCACCCTGCCCGGCTTCCCCGACGGCATGGTAATCGGCCAGCACGGCTCGTGGAATCGCAGCAAGCTGTCCGGCTACAAGGTGGTGTTCATCCCGTTCGAGAACGGTCGTCCCTCCGGCCCCGCGCGCGACATCCTGTCGGGCTTCCTTGCGCCCGATGAGAAGGAATCCTACGGCCGCCCGGTCGGCGTCGCGATCGGCCCCGACAAGTCGCTATTGATGGCCGACGACGTCGGCAACGTGATCTGGCGCGTGACGGGCGCTTAGAGGATCACGTCCCAACGCAGAGCGTAGCGCGCTGCTTGCGCAGCAGCGCGACCACCGACAGCGCCGTGATCAACCCCGTCTTGGGATTTTCGGACGGGATGTTCTCGATTCCCATCGAGAAGCGTGCGGAATCTGCCTCGACCTCGATGCGGTGAACGTTGCGCGTCACGGTCGGGTCGGCCCAGATCTGCACTTGGGTGCGATCCGGCCCGACGCCGGCAAGCGACAGCGCGACCGCGACGTTGAGATTGGCCGGGAAACCCTTTGCGGCCTCGCGCGCGCTGCCTTCGAACAGCTTGAGCGGCTCGCGCAGCTTGTCGATATCGATGCTGTTCTCGAGGATGAACGGCGCGCCCTTCAAGCCGTCGATCGGCTTGCGCGTCACCATCTTCACCGAATGAATGGTGCCGATTGCGGCCGCGTTGACGGCGTCGAGCCCGATCAGCGCGCCGGTCGGCACGATGATGCGGCCGCCATTGGCGCGGGCGACATCGACGAGATCGAAATTGTCGAGCAGCCCGCCGACGCTGACCACGAGCGCGGCCTTGCCGCGCCTGACCGCGGGCTCGACGATCTCGCGCAGATGCCGGCTCGGTGCACATTCCACCACGATGTCGGCGGCATCGCCGAGCGCATCAATCGACAGCACGGATGGCGCCCGGCGCAGGCCGCTGAGAAACGCCCGATGCTTGACGGGATCGCGCACCGCCACCGCCGACAGTGTCAGTCCCTCGATGCCTTGATCCAACGCAGATGCGATCTTGGTGCCGATCGAGCCCAATCCCGCGATGGCAATCCGCAAATCGCTCGAAGCCTTATGTTCGGTCATCGCATCCCACTTTCTGGCTGGATTGATGTCATAGCGTATCGTTTTCTGTATAAGCCAGTGCGAATTGAGCTCGCCTTACCGATCCCCGGCATGGCGTGGACTGTGATCCGCCGCCGCAATCCCACTGATACGGAGTATTCTCATGCGCACCCATTCGATCGCAGCCATCCCCGCGGACGGGATCGGTCCCGAGGTCATCTCGGCCGGAATCCGCGTGCTGGAGGCTCTGGCAAAACGCAGCGGCGACCTCGCCTTCAACGTCAAAACGTTCGACTGGGGCTCGGACTATTACAAGAAGCACGGCGTTATGATGCCGGCCGATGGGCTTACCGAGCTGAAAAAATTCGATGCGATCTATTTCGGCGCGGTCGGTGCGCCTGACGTGCCTGACCACATCACGCTGTGGGGGCTGCGCCTGCCGATCTGCCAGGGCTTTGACCAATACGCCAACGTGCGGCCGACAAAAATCCTGCCGGGCGTCGCCTCGCCGCTGCGCAATGTCGGCGTCGGCGATCTCGACTGGGTGATCGTGCGCGAGAATTCGGAAGGCGAATATGCCGGCATGGGGGGCCGCGCCCACAAGGGCCTGCCGGAAGAGGTCGGCACCGAAGTCGCGGTCTTCACCCGCGTCGGCGTCACGCGGATCATGCGCTATGCGTTTGAGCTCGCGCGATCGCGCCCGCGCAAGCTGCTCACGGTCGTGACCAAGTCGAACGCGCAGCGCCATGGCATGGTGATGTGGGACGAGATCGCGGCCGAGGTCGCCGCTGATTTTCCCGACGTCAGCTGGGACAAGATGCTGGTCGATGCCATGACGGTGCGCATGACGCTGCATCCGAAGAGCCTCGACACGATCGTGGCGACCAATCTCCATGCCGACATCCTCTCGGATCTCGCCGGCGCACTGGCGGGCAGCCTCGGCGTGGCGCCGACCGGCAACATCGATCCGCAGCGCCGCTTCCCCTCGATGTTCGAGCCGATCCACGGCTCGGCCTTCGACATCACCGGCAAGGGCATCGCCAATCCGGTCGCAACGTTCTGGACCGGCGCGCAGATGCTCGAGCATCTCGGCGAGAAGGATGCGGCGAGCCGACTGATGGCCGCCGTCGAGCGCGTCTGCGCAGCCGGCGTGCTGACGCCCGATGTCGGCGGCAAGGCGACGACGAAGGAAGTGACGGATGCCGTGATCGACGCGATCCACGGGTCGAACGTCTGATCGCCACTCTCCGTGATGGCCGAGCTTGTCCCCGGCCATCCACGACCTTTTCGTGCGGCACCAAGAACGTGGATGCCCGGGACGAGCCCGGGCGTGACGAATTTGCGGAACAGCCGGACGCTCAATGAATGCTGCTTTCGCAGCGATGATGCGCTCTACCTCCGCCCCGCGGGAGCCGCCGGCGGCGTCGCCATCGCGGCGGCCGGCGCCGGAGGGGTGAGGTGGCGCGGAACGATGATGGTCTGGCCCGGGACGAGCTGCGCGTTCTCCGGCAATGAATTGCTCTGCGCGAGCGACCACAGCGGCACGCGGTTGGCAGCGGCGATGCTCTCCATGGTGTCGCCGCGACGAACCGGCAGCCGAACTCCGCTATCCCACAACTCGACCAGTGCATCGCCGGGCACGAGATAGCGCAGCGGCACGGCATCAGCCTGGGCCTGCGGTGGGATGCGCGGCAACTGCGTCACCATCTCGACGATCTGGCGATGGATGTCGTCGGACTTCTCGATGTTGATGTGCGAGACGCGCGCGTTTTCCTTCAGATCATAGCTCGCGTAATGGCCGCGAAAACCGGGCACCGCCACGACATCGCCGCCGCCCAGCACGCTGTCGGACAGGAAGATGTTGATGAAGCGCTCGACATTGAGCGGGACGTCGCCGGTCGCATGCGCGGGATCGATGGCGATGACGAGGCTGATCGGGACGTTCTCCTTGGCCGCCATCTCGGAGATGACGATCGAGCACAGCCCGCCCATGGAATGGCCGACCAGCACGATCGGTGCCGCCTTCTCCTTGTAGCTGGCGATGACACGGTTGCCGATCAGCCGGCACAGGGTGAATTCATAGACATCGGCCGAGAAGCCGGCCTGGGTCAGTTTCTCGCCGAGCCGGTCCATGCCGGTCGAGAAGATCGGGCCCATGGCACCACGGAACAGGTAGACCTTCGGCGGCGGCAATGGCTCGAACGGCGGCGGCGGCGGAGCGGCGAGGACGGCCGCGGGGGCCTTGGACTTGGCCGGTGAGGCCGCGGCCACGCCGCTGCTCATGGCGAGCAGCGCAACCGCGGCCAGCGCGACTAGTCGCCTCAAATGAATCATCAGTCCACCAGTCCCAGCACGGAAGGCAACAACCTCCCTGCCGGGCTTACTGACCACCGATTGGGTGGATTTTGGGGCATGGGAACCGGCTGCCGCCCCTTGCAAATCCATCGAGCCGCCGCGTATCCGCGGGCGATAACAGGCTTTGGGACGATCGGCCTCAGGCCGGCATCGCGAGAGGCTAAAGCGGCAGAATCCGGTTCAAGAGGTCGAGCAGCGTGCGCTGCTCCGCCTCGCTGAGCGGCGCCAGCATCCTTTCATTGTAGGGCTGCGCCAGCCTTGCCCCCTCCTGAATGAGCTTTGCGCCCTTTGGCGTCAGCATCAACTCGACGGCGCGGCGATCCGACTTCGAGCGGTTGCGCTTGATGAAGCCGGATGACTCAAGCTCGTTCAGGATCTTGATCAAGTTCGGCAGACGCAGGCGGAGCAGGCTGGCAAGGCTGCTGGGGGGAACGCCGGGATTATCGCGAATGACGACGAAGATCGCATAGGTCGCCGGCGTCAGGCCCAACGCGGCGAACTCCTCGTAGAAGCCTTCGAAGAACTTCAGCTGCGCCAGGCGCAGCATGAAGCCGGGTGTCCGCTGCAGCGCCTGGAGATCCAGCGATGTCTCCAATTGCTGAGCGGACTTCGCTCCGGGTTTTAGCGCTTTCGAGCTCATGATCCTCGATCCAAAGCCAGCCGAATTGACACCCTCAAAAATAGCTATAAAATATAACTATTATTGAGCGGCACCAAGACCGCACATGGGAGGGAGACAATGAACAGCAAATTCCTGCATAAACTATGCATGTTGGCGGCGATGCTGATGGCCGCACCGGCATTCGCCCAGGATGCCGTGAGAATCGGCATCCTGAACGACCAATCGGGTCCGTTCGCCAGCTATCAGGGAATCGGCTCCGTCGTCGCCGCCAAAATGGCGGCCGAAGACTATGGCGGAAAGGCCGCCGGCAAACCGGTCGAGGTCGTCGCAGCCGATCATCAGAACAAGACCGACATCGGGATCGGCATCGCCCGGCGCTGGTACGAGAATGAGGGCGTGGATGCGATCTTCGACATTCCGAACTCGTCGATCGCGCTCGCGGTAGCCGGCATGAGCGCCGAGAAGAACAAGGCCTTCGTCGGATCGGGCGCCGGAACGGTGCTGCTGACCGGCGAGAAGTGTGCGCCGAACACCGTGCACTGGACCTACGACACCTATGCCTATGGGCGCGGCCTCGGCAAGGCGATCGTCCAGCAGGGCGGCAAGAAGTGGTTCTTCATCACTGCCGACTACGCCTTCGGCCATGACCTGGAGAAGCAAGCCGCGGAGGCTGTAAAGGCCTCCGGCGGCGAGGTGCTCGGCAGCGTGCGGCATCCACTCGGAACGGCCGACTACGCCTCATTCCTGCTCCAGGCCCAGGCGTCGGGCGCGAACGTCATCGGCTTCGCCAATGCCGGCGACGATACCATCACGTCGATGAAGCAGGCCGCCGAGTTCGGGCTGACCAAGGACCACAAGCTGGTCGGATTGATTCTCGGCATGAACGGCCTGCCCTCGCTCGGCCTGAAATTCGCGCAAGGCGCGCAGATCATGAATCCGTTCTATTGGGATCTGAACGACGACACGCGCGCTTTCGCCAAACGGTTCGCCGAACGCATTCCCTCGAAGGCCTATCCGAACGACATGCAGGCCGGCGTCTATGCCTCGGTCATTCATTATCTCAAGGCGGTCAACAAGGCCGGTGGCGCCAAGGACGGCAAGGCGGTCGTCGCGGCGATGAAGGAAATGCCGACCGACGATCCGCTGTTCGGCAAGGGCTACATCCGCAAGGACGGACGCAAGATCCATCCGCTCTACCTCTTGCAGGTCAAGGCTCCCGACGAGTCGACCTCCTCCTGGGATCTGCTGAAGGTGGTCGCCACGATCAAGGGCGAGGACGCGTTCCGCTCCGAGAGCGACGGTCAGTGCCCGCTGGCGAAGCAATAGCGGTTCGGAGCTGACCATGAGCGGCATTGCATCGAGTCCGGTCGACCCGTTTGCGCCCGACTTCCTGATCGACCCCTACCCCTCCTATGAGGCGCTGCGCGCGCTCGGGCCTGCGTTCGCACTGGAGCGTTACAGCGTGTGGGCCATGGCAGGCTATGCCGAGGTCGAACCAGCCCTGAAGGACTGGAAGACGTTCATCAGTGGCGAGGGCGTCGGGCTCCACGGCATGAACCCGGCACTCCCGAAGCCGCTGACGCTCCAGATCGATCCTCCCGACCACGATAAAGGCCGGCGGGTTCTCGGCCGTACGCTATCTCCGGGTGTCGCAAGAAAGCTGCGCGAGACGTTTCAGCGGGAAGCAGAGAAGAAGGCGTCGGAGCTGATCGACAAAGGCACATTCGATGCCGTAACCGATCTCGCCGAAGCCTATCCCATGAAGGTGTTTCCGGATGCGATCGGCATCAGGCCGGATGGCCGTGACAAGCTGCTGGCCTGGAGCACGTTCGTGTTCGACAGCTTTGGCCCTGATAACGAGATGCTGGCCGCATCGCGGAAGGAAGGTCTCGCCGCCCAAAGCTGGATCATGGAATGCTGCGCGCGAGATGCGCTACGGCCCGACGGGCTCGGCATGATGATCTACCAAGCGGCCGACGAGGGCGAGATCAGCGAGCACGAGGCAACGCATTTGGTGCGGCCGTTCCTTACCGCGGGGATCGACACCACCGTCAACGGAATCGGCAACACCCTGCTTGCGCTAGCCACCCATCCGGATGAATATCGCAAGCTGCATCACAAACCGGAGTTGGCGCGCAATGCTTTCGAGGAAGGACTGCGCTACGATTCACCGGTGCAGACGTTCTTCCGCACCACCTCGCGCGATGTCGAGATCGGCGGCGGCGTGATCCCGGCGCATCGCAAGGTGCTGCTGTTCATGGCTTCCGCCAACCGCGATCCCGCACGCTGGGACAGAGCCGACCGCTTCGACGTCGAGCGGGTTGCGACGGGCCATGTCGGCTTCGGCGCCGGCATCCACGCCTGCGTCGGCCAGATGATCGCGCGCCTGGAAGGCGAATTGATCTTCAGCGAGCTCGCAAGGCGCGTGAAGACCATCGAGCTCACGGCAGAGCCGAGGCGCAGGCTCAACAATGCGCTGCGCGGCCTTGCGAGCATGCCGGTGCGGGTGACGGCGGCCTAGTTCCTGGCCGGAGCCGTTGCCGCCGCCGAGCGCGCTGACCGCGGCACACCGGGCTCCGCAACCGGCACAGCCGGGGCGCGCGAGCGCATGATCGCGGCGTTGATTTCCGCGATGACGCGGCGCTGGATCGCCTCGTTCTTGTCGATCGAGATGTGGCCAACACCGGTGCCGCGAACATCGACATTGTCAAGCTTGCCCCGCAGGCCAGCCGCGGCCCGCACCGGCTCGCCGGGACCATCGCCGATAAAGATGTTGATGTAGCGCTCGGCGCCGGTCGAGAGCTTGGTCTTGAACACGGAGTCGAGGCCTATCGCGAGCTTCACGGGAACACCGAGCTGGTTCAGCTTGGCGATCATGTCCGGCAGCGCGGTCGCGCCCGAGGAATGGCCGACCAGGATGATGGTCTTGAGGCGGCCGGCCTTGTAGGCGATCGCCGCTTCATCGGCGAGCGAGGACCACGAGACGAAGTTGGCGACGGTCACCGGGACGCCCTGCGCCTGGAGCCGGGCGCCAATCGTGTCGAGCCCGAGCGAGAAGATGTTGAGCACGCCACGAAGCAGGTAGACATGCGTGGTCGCTGCCGCTGCCTGGCTCGGCGCGGCCTTGGCGCCGGTCGGGCTTATGGCAACAGCTGACAGCAGAAGCAGGCCCATCGCCCATGTGCGGAGGGCGGACAACTGGCTGGCGCCAGCGGTGTGACGGCCGTTCGGTCTCATCGATGTTTTCCCTGGGGACGATACGCTTCGCGATTGGTCGGAATCGTAGCCACGGCCTGCTCGCAGACGCAACAAAGAGCCGCGTGAGCGACAATCTTAGCCGCGCTCCGTGACCATCGCGCAACACTCGCCTGAAACCTGCCACCGAAGGGCCTGTTTTGAGACCATTTTTCTCTGAGCAATTGCGACCCGGCAACGGCGTTCCTATCTCATGGCTCCGCTGACCCGCCCTCCCGGGACGGGTTCCAGCCTCTCTCCCCAGCCTTTGCCCCTTAGCCTTGCGGCCATCATGTCCCCTATCATTTCCCTCGCCAATCTGTCGAAAACCTATGGGTCCGGCTTCAAGGCGCTCAAGAACGTCAGTCTCGACATCAAGCGTGGCGAGATCTTTGCGCTGCTCGGCCCCAACGGCGCCGGCAAGACCACGCTGATCTCCATCATCTGCGGCATCGCCAACCCGAGCGACGGCCGCGTCCTCGTCGCCGGCGAGGACATCCAGACCTCCTACCGCAAGGCGCGCTCTCTGATCGGCCTTGTGCCACAGGAGCTGCACACCGATGCCTTCGAGAGCGTGTGGGCGACCGTGAGCTTCTCCCGCGGCCTGTTCGGCAAGCCGAAGAATCCTGATCACATCGAGAAGGTCCTCAAGGACCTCTCGCTATGGGACAAGAAGGACAACAAGATCATCACGCTCTCCGGCGGCATGAAGCGCCGCGTGATGATCGCAAAAGCACTGTCGCACGAGCCGCAGATTCTGTTCCTGGACGAGCCCACCGCCGGCGTCGACGTCGAGCTGCGCAAGGGCATGTGGGAGGTCGTGCGCGGCCTTCAGCAGTCCGGCGTCACCATCATCCTCACCACGCACTACATCGAGGAAGCCGAGGAGATGGCCGACCGCATCGGCGTCATCAACAAGGGCGAGATCGTGCTGGTCGAGGACAAGACGACCTTGATGCAGAAGCTCGGCAAGAAGCGGCTGACGCTGCATTTGCAGGGCAAGCTCGACGCGCTGCCGCAGAGCCTCAGCCATTATAAGCTCGACCTGTGCGATTCCGGCGCGACGCTGGTCTACGACTACGACACCAAGGGTGATCGCACCGGCATCACCAGCCTGCTCAGCGATCTCCGCACCGCGGGCATCCGCTTCAACGATCTCGACACGACGCAATCGTCGCTCGAGGACATCTTCGTCGATCTCGTGAGGACGTCATGAATCACCGCGCCATCCGCGCCATCTACCTGTTCGAAATGGCGCGCACCTGGCGCACGCTGCTGCAAAGCATCGTCTCGCCGGTGGTCTCGACCTCGCTCTATTTCGTGGTGTTCGGCGCCGCGATCGGCTCGCGCATCAGTCAGGTCGAGGGCGTCAGCTACGGCACCTTCATCGTGCCGGGCCTGATCATGCTCTCGGTGTTGACGCAGAGCATCGCGAATGCCTCATTCGGCATCTACTTCCCGAAATTTACCGGAACGATCTACGAAATCCTGTCGGCGCCGATCTCCTATTTCGAGATCGTGCTCGGCTATGTCGGCGCCGCCGCGACCAAGTCGATCATCCTCGGCCTGATCATCCTCGCCACCGCCGGGCTGTTCGTTCCATTGCATATTCACCATCCGGTCTGGATGCTGGCCTTCCTGGTGCTGACGGCGGTGACGTTCAGCCTGTTCGGCTTCATCATCGGCATCTGGGCCGACGGCTTCGAAAAGCTGCAGATGATCCCGATGCTGGTGGTGACGCCGCTGACCTTCCTCGGCGGCAGCTTCTATTCCATCGACATGCTCCCGGCCGGCTGGCGCACGGTGGCGCTGCTCAACCCAGTCGTCTATCTGATCTCGGGCTTCCGCTGGAGCTTCTACGAGATCGCTGATGTCAGCGTCTCCGTCAGCATCGGCATGACGCTGGCATTCCTGGTGGCCTGCCTGATCGTGATCTGGTGGATTTTCCACACGGGGTATCGGCTGAAGAATTGAGCCTGCCGTCATTCCAGGCGTGCGAAGCACGACCCGGAATCATCGTGCAGCAGAGTTGGTCGATGAATAGATTCCGGGCTCGCCACTGCGTGGCGCCCCCGAATGACGAGGGTGGGGTTACCAATTGCCCCTTTGCCGGCGTTGTGAATGCACGTCCGGCTCGCGAAAATGTCAGCGCTGCCGGGCGCCGTGCGGCACAAAGTGGCCTTGCTTACATCAGGCATGACGTTAACGATGGACAGGCAGGCAACTGGAACCAACGCCGAATGACAGGCATAATGCATGCCGGGGACGGAGAGCCGCGGCGCGTAGCGTGAACAGGCCGGAGGCCGGAAGTCAGATGCGTACATTTTTGATTGCTTTCACATCCCTGATGCTTTTGAGCGCGGGCGCCGCGCACGCCAAGGTCGAGATCACCATCGACAAGGACAATCAGCAGATGACCGTCGCCGTCGACGGCGTCGCGCGCTATCACTGGCCGGTGTCGACCGGCATCCCCTCGCGCGAGACGCCGAACGGCGCGTTCCGCGCCTTCCGCATGGAAGAGGATCACTACTCCAAGGAATTCGACGACGCGCCGATGCCGCACGCGATCTTCTTCACCAAAGTGGGGCACGCCATCCACGGCACCGACTCCGTCGGCCGGCTCGGCTCGCCGGCTTCGCATGGCTGTGTGCGGCTGTCGCGTCAGAATGCCTCGACGCTCTATGCCTTGGTGCAGCAACAGGGCGTGCTCAACACCACGGTGACGTTGACCGGCTCGGCGCAGGTGGCGCTGGCGCGCAATCCGCGCGGCCGTAATCCCACCGCGGTCGCCCGCGCTCCGCAGCCCGAAGAACAATACAGTGCCGCAGGCGATCCCGTGAACTTGACGCCGGCGACGCAGCCCGCCCGCCGCTACATGCCGCAGGACGACAATTACATCTATCCGGCCGACGGCAGCGACACCGGCGCACGCTATCCGGCGCCGCGCTCGGCCAGCCGCCCGCTCTATGACGCGCAGGTCTATCAGCAACAGCAGCCGCGCCCCTATTACGACCAGGGTTATGGCCAGCAGGGCTACTCCTATCAGCCACAGCCCCGGCAGGTTTATCAGCCGCGGAGCTATTATTATCAGAACTGACGCTCGCAAGCTTTCCGCCAACCGCGCTCGGCGATCAGCACGACCAACAAGATTGCCATTCGAGGCACCATGCCGTCACGTGCCACGACGATTCTGCCTGTGCTCTGGACTTTGCTAGCGGGACCGGCCATGGGATTCGACCTCGAGGCGCATCGCGGCGGGCGGGCGCTGCTGCCGGAAAATACCCTGCCGGCCTTCGCCAACGCGCTGTCGATCGGCGTGGACACGCTCGAGCTCGACGTCGGCGTGACTGCCGACGGCGAAGTCGTCGTCTCGCATGAACGCAGGCTCAATCCGGATCTCACGCGCGGCCCCGACGGGGCCTACATCACTCCGCCCGGCATGCCGTTCGTGAAACTGCGGCTCGACGAGGTCAGGACCTACGACGTCGGCCGGATCCGGCCGGACAGTGCGTACGCAAAGCAATTCCCCGATCAGCGCGCCATACCGGGGACACACATTCCCACCTTGAGCGAGCTGTTCGCGCTGGTGCGCAAGTCCGGCAACATGCGCGTGCGCTTCAACATCGAAACCAAGATCGATCCGAACCATCCGGACGAAACGCTCGACCCGCAGGCTTTCGTCACCAGGCTGCTCAGCCTGATCGAGGCCGAACAGTTTTCCGAGCGTGTCATGATCCAGTCGTTCGACTGGAGAACGTTGCTGCTCGTGCAGCAGCAAGCACCGAAAATACCAACCGTGTACCTCACGCTCCAGCGCGGGTCAGGCCAGACGGTGACGCTCGACAAAGCCACCAACTGGACGGCGGGCTTCAGTCCTGCGGATCACGGCGGCTCGCTGCCGCGGACGATCAAGGCCGCCGGTGGCGCGGTCTGGTCGCCTTATTTCGGCGATGTGACCGGGGCGCTCATCTCGGAGGCCCGCGGACTTGGGTTGCGCGTCGTAGTGTGGACGGTCAACAAGCCCGACGACATGGCGCGGATGATCGAGCTCGGCGTCGATGGCATCATCTCCGACAGGCCGGACCTGTTGCGGCAGATCGCCGGCGAGAAGGGAATTGCGTTGCCGGCGGGGACGCCGGTGGCGCCGTAAGGTTTATCCGTCTTCATGGCCGGGCCTGTCCCGGCCATTCACGCGTTCCGTCGTCGTCCGAAGAACGTGGATGCCCGGCACAAGCCCGGGCATGACGACCTCTTGTGGATCTGCGCGCCATACCTTCGCCTGCCCTACTCCCCGTCCCGCAAGCGCCGATACAGCGCACCCAGAATATTGGAATAGTCGTCGGTCCAGACCCGCATCCTGTCGTCAGCTTCGGTCTGCTCCCATGACTTCGAGGAAGCGAGCCTGCCGATGTCCGCCTCCTCCCGCGCGGAGATGACGACGTCGGTCGAGAAGATGTAATCGGAATCGCGCCCGGAATCCTCGTTGAAGACCCAGCTCGTGAGATCGTTGGCATCGGCAATGCCGACCACGACGGTCTCGAGATCGAGATGCCGGTTGGAGACGTGCATCACCACGGCGCCATGCGGGGCGAGCTTGTCCTTGTAGATCTTCATCGCCTCCTTGGTCGCAAGGTGAATCGGGATCGCATCGGACGAATAGGCGTCGACAATGATGAGGTCGTAGGCGCCGTCGGGCTCCTTTGCGAAGGTGAGCCGCGCATCGCCGATCACCGGCTTCATATCCGGCAGGCAGCTCGAGATGTAGCGGAAATTCCTTGGGTCGCGCGCTGCGTCGACCATGGATTGGTCGATCTCGAAGAATTTCCAACTCTCGCCGGGTTCAGCAGCACAGGCAAGCGTGCCGGAGCCGACACCGATCGCAGCAACCTTCAGCGGCGCGCCCTTGCGCTCGCGGATCGCGCTGACCGCCTGACCGATGCCGCCGTCCTTGTGATAGTAGGTGATCGGCTCGGGCCGGCCGACGACCGGCGTGCCATCATTGTTGCGGAAGCGCTCCGCGCCGTGGATCGTGGTGCCGTGCATCAGCACGTGGAAATAGCCGCCGGGCGTCACCACGATCTTGTGCACGCCGAAGAAGCTGCGCACCGTCGTGACGCGTCCCTCGTCTGCGGGATAGACCCGGATCAACGCCAACGCGAGGGCGACGGTCGCAAAAATCTTCCAGCGGCCGGCATTGAGCGTCAGCGCCAGAAGAGCTGCCAGCCCGCCGACGGCACCGGCGATCCAGACGCGATGGTCCTCGAACCAGGTCGAGAGGTCGCCCGTCGTAGTGGAGGGCGCGACGAGCGCCACCGCGAGCGCGGCGAGCGCCGGCCAGTACCATTTGACGATGCCCGCCAGCCGCTCGTTCGCCGACGGCCGGCATAGCGCGGCGAGCGCAATCAGGATCGGGTATTCGGCGATCCACGAGAAGGTGAACGGCGCGACGAGCCCTGCGAACAGGCCGCCGACCATGCCGCCGAACGACAGCGCGACATAGAAGCCGGTGAGATATTTGGCTGCCGGCCGCGTCCGCGCCAGTTCGCCGTGGCAGGCCATGGCGATGAGGAAGAAGCACAATTGATGACCGCCGAGCGTGAGCAGCAGGTTCTGCTCCCCGCCGAAAGCCAGCAGGACAACCACGCCCGCGATCGCGACCGGCTGGAGCATCAGCATCCATTTGTGCGGCAGCAGCGGACGCGACTGGAACACGACGACCCAGGTGAGCAGATACAGGGACAGCGGCAGCACCCACAGAAGCGGTGCCGCCGCGACATCGGTGGAGATGTGCGCGGTCACCGCGATGAGCAGACCCGACGGCACCGCGGCCAGGAAGATCCAGCGCAGCCGCGTCACCAGACCAGGCGCCGGCGCATTGACCTCCTCCGCTCGCGCATCGACCACCGTCAGCTGCGGCGAGCGCAACAGCAGCACGCCGCAGGCAGCGATCAGCAGGATCAGGAGGCCACAGCCGGCGGTCCACAACCGGTTCTGCGTGTGCAGCGTGAACATCGGCTCCAGCAGAAACGGATAGGACAAAAGCGCGAGGAAGCTGCCGATGTTGGAGGAGGCATAGAGGAAATAGGGATCGTGCCCGGCGGGATGGCCGGTGCGGACGAACCAGGCTTGCAACAGCGGATTGTTGGCGGCGAGCGCGAAGAACGGCAGGCCGATCGAGACCACGAAGAGACCGAGCAGCCATACCGCATAGCCCGAAGCGGGCGGCTCGCCATAGGCGGAGGCGATGCCGAGCGGCAGGGTCGCCAACGCCGCGATCAGCAGCACCAGATGCACTGCGACCGGAACGATGCGGCTTTTGACCTGCATCAACAGATGCGCATAGGCGTAACCCGCCAGCAGCAGGGACTGGAAGAACACCATCGCGACCGACCACACCGCCGGCGAGCCGCCGAGCCGCGGCAGCACCATCTTGGTGAACAGCGGCTGCACCGAGAACAGCAAGAGCGCGCTGACGAAGATCGCGGCGGTGTAGACCGTCAGCAACAGCCGGTTGCGCGATGAGGACGGCTGCTCCGTGGCGGCGGGTTGCACGATCGAATCCATGGAAGCTCCGGCAAAAGCGTTTTCCAGCGAAGTGAGCACCGGTTCGCGCGACAGAACGCGTCGGACGATGCCCCCCGGCGGGCGCCGGACGGCCGCAATGGAGCACAAGGCGCCTGAACGGGCAATAAAGGCGCTCCTGATGTTGCGGCGAGGAATGCTTGATATACAGATGCGTACGGGGCGATGCGAAGCATCGAACCTGGAACCTCGAAATTCCGGGTTGCGCTCCGCGCGCCCGGAATGACGGTGGATTGGACTTGAACACTTCATGACAGAAACCGACGTCGTCATCATCGGCGCTGGCCATAACGGCCTCACCTGCGCAGCTTATCTCGCGACGGCAGGTCTGCGCGTGCGCGTGGTCGAGCGCCGCAAGGTGATCGGCGGAGCGGCGGTCACAGAGGAATTTCACCCCGGCTTCCGAAATTCAGTCGCGGCCTACACCGTGAGCCTGCTCAATCCGCAGGTGATCCGCGACTTGAATCTTGCGGAACAAGGCTTGCGCATCGTCGAACGGCGCGCGCAGAATTTTCTACCCGCACCCGACGGCAGCTATCTCCTCACCGGCGAGGGGCGGACGAAGGATTCCGTGGCGCGGCTGAACGCACGTGACGCCGATGCGCTCGACGGTTTCGCGCGCGAGCTGGAAGAGATTGCCGACGTGCTCAGGCAGTTCGTGCTGCGCGCGCCGCCGAACCTGCTTGACGGCTTTGGCACGAGCGCGATCCGCGAGGCCGTGAATGCGTTAAAGACGGCCAACATTCTGCGCGGGCTGACGCTGGAGCAGAGCCGCAGCCTGCTCGACCTCTTCACCCGCTCCGCCGGCGAGATGCTGGACGAGCGTTTCGAGCATGATCTTGTCAAGGCGCTGTTCGGCTTCGATGCCATCGTCGGCAATTATGCCAGTCCCTACGCGGCGGGTTCGGCCTATGTGATGCTGCATCACGCCTTCGGCGAGGTGAACGGCAAGAAGGGCGTCTGGGGCCACGCCATCGGCGGCATGGGCGCGATCACGCAGGCGATGGCGCGCACTGCGCGCGATCGGGGCGTCGCGATCGATACCGACGCGGGCGTGCGCGAGATCATGGTCGAGCGCGACCGCGCGGTCGGCGTGGTGCTGGAGAACGGCACCGCCATCCGCGCCAAATATGTCGCAGCCAACGTCAACCCAAAACTGCTCTATACGCGGCTGGTTGCGGCCGACGCCCTGCCCCAAGACTTCCTCGCCCGCATCCGGCACTGGAAGAACGGCTCCGGCACCTTCCGCATGAACGTGGCGCTGGACCGCCTGCCCTCATTCACGGCGCTCCACGGTCAGGGCGATCATCTCACCTCGGGCATTATCCTGGCACCGAGCCTCGGCTACATGGACCGCGCGTATCACGATGCGCGCGCGCAGGGCTGGAGCCGTGAACCTGTCGTCGAGATGCTGATCCCCTCGACGCTGGACGGCACGCTGGCGCCCGAAGGCAAACATGTCGCGAGCCTATTCTGCCAGCACGTCGCGCCGGAGCTTCCCGATGGAAAGTCCTGGGACGACCATCGTGACGAGGTCGCCGATCTCATGATCGCGACGGTGGACAAATATGCCCCGGGCTTTGCGGCGAGCGTGCTCGGCCGCCAGATCCTCTCGCCGCTCGATCTTGAGCGGCAGTTCGGCCTGTTGGGTGGAGACATCTTCCACGGCGCGCTGACGCTGAACCAGCTGTTCTCGGCGCGGCCGATGCTGGGCCATGCCGATTATCGCGGCCCGCTGAAAGGCCTCTACCATTGCGGCTCCGGCGCCCATCCTGGTGGCGGTGTCACCGGCGCTCCCGGCCACAACGCCGCACAGGTGATCTTGAGGGATCACCGGTCGCTGTTCGGAAGCCGTGGATAGGTCTGTGGACGAGCTGTGGATCGCCTGTCGAGATGCCTGCGCACGGCGGAGCGCCACAGGCTGGTCGATAGGCGGTGGAGAACTACGGGGCCACTGCCGGAAAAGTCCGTGGATAGGCGTCGTACAAGGTGCGGATAACCTGTGGAAACCGCTCGATAGCCACATGTCGCAAAACGACCTCGCCCGCCAGGAGGTAATCCCCCTCGCGGGCGCTGGGTCAAAAACAGCCAATGAAGAAAAGTAGCCCCCGCTGGGAAATGGGAGGCGGAAATTACTTCAAAGAGGTGCTAATCGAACCGAACTTCTCGTTCAGGCTGGTGCCCAGGCTGTTCACCACGGTGATGATCGCGAGGGCAATACCGGCTGCGATCAAGCCGTATTCGATCGCAGTTGCACCGGACTCGTCCGACCAGAACTTCTGAACCATGCGCTTCAAGATTTGCCTCCGTTTCCATTTCAAGCTGTGTTGGCGCCGCCAAACATCCGGAAATTTACGGCATGCGACCTACGGTCCGGTTAATCTGAGAGCTGCAACTTGTGCTGAAAATTGGGACTAAAAACTGCAAAAATTGAACCCGACGGAACCTAGGATGCAGCCCTCCCCTACCCATCGCGCCAGCTTCTCGATCGACAGCGAGGCCGCCGCCAGGCGTGTCGTCGACCTGCTCACCGAGGTGTTTTTCGAGGGAGATGCGGCGGTCGCTGCTTTCGAGCGGCCCGACGGCCAATGGGACGTCACCCTGCATTTTGCCGCCGCGCCGGACCAAGCATGGCTGCGCGAACTCGTTGCAACTTCAGCAGGAAATGAGATCGCACAGACGCTAGCCTTCGATATCGTCGAAGCCAAGGACTGGGTCAAAGCGAGCCTGGAAGACCTCGTCCCCGTCCCGGCCGGCCGTTTCGTCGTGCACGGCAGCCATGACCGCGACCGCGTGGCGGCGAACAAGCTCGCCATCGAGATCGAGGCGGCGCTCGCCTTCGGCACCGGTCACCACGGCACAACGCGCGGCTGTTTACTGCTGCTTGACCATATCCTGAAGAGTTCCCGGCCGCGCAACTTGCTCGACCTCGGTACCGGAACCGGCGTGCTGGCGATCGCAGCCGCGAAGGCGCTGCATCGCGCGGTGCTCGCCTCGGACATCGACCCGCCCTCGGTGCGGGTGGCGGCCGAGAACGCGGTGCTGAATGAAGTTGGCAACCGTGTGCGGGTGATCCGCGCCACCGGCTTCGCCGCGGCGGATTTCGGCAAATGGGGTCCGTTCGACCTGGTGCTGGCCAACATCCTTGCCAATCCATTGCGGCAATTGGCGAGTCCGATGGCGCGGCATCTCGCAGCCGGCGCCTACGTCATCCTCTCCGGCCTGTTAACGCATCAGGCCACCGCCGTGATCGCCGCCTACCGCGCGCGCGGCCTCGTGCCGCTGCGGCACCTGCGCATCGAGGGATGGAGCAGTCTGTTGCTGCGGAAGATGGGGTGACTGGTCGAAGCTGCGGTAGGTTGGGCAAAGCGCAGCGTGTCCACCAACCTCATTCGCGAACGCCCCACTACTCCCCAGGCTTCTCGTCCTGGCGCATCGCGCGCTCGTCCTGCAACGCCCGCCTCGCGCGGCGTTCGGCGAAACGATCGATCATCTGGCTGATGAGGCCGCGCGGCTTCTTCGGTGTCGCCGCAGCCGGCGCGCGGCGCACCGGCGGCGAAATCTTCTCAAACGTGAATGATGGCATCGTGTGTCCCCTCGCCGTTGAGATGAACCACCTGCTCGAATTTCCCTGTTATCCGGACGAAGCGCAACTGCCGCACCCTTTACTCCACTCAATTCGAATGGAACCATTTCAAGCACAGTCCATGCCAGATGCGACGCAAATGCGTCTAGATTGCGGACTGATCCCCATCATCCTAAAGTGATCCACCATGTTCGAAGCGCACTTCCAAACATTCGAGGAGCCCGAGGCCGGCGTCGCATTGGCGGCGCGCCTCGCTGCGCTCCGCGAAGAACTCGCCCGCCGCAAGCTGACAGGGTTCGTGATCCCACGCGCCGACCAGCAGCAGAATGAATATGTGCCGCCGTCGGAAGAGCGGCTCGCCTGGCTGACCGGCTTCACTGGATCGGCTGGATTGGCGGTGGTGCTGACCCAGGAGGCCGCGATTTTCGTCGATGGCCGCTATACGCTCCAAGCCGCCAAGCAGGCCGATGCCAGGGCTTGGGCGGTGGAATCGCTGATCGATCCGCCGCCGGAGAGCTGGGTGTCGGCGCACTTGAAGCCCGGCGAGCGCCTCGGATTTGATCCATGGCTGCACACTTCTTCAGCAGCCGAGCGCCTGTCCGCCGCCTGCGCCAAGGCCGGTGCCGAGCTGGTTGCGGTCGACAGCAATCCCGTCGACGCGATCTGGCAGGACCGACCGCAACCTCCCCTCGCGCCGGTGACCGTGCACGGAATGCAACATGCCGGCCTGACTGAAGCCGACAAGCTGACCCAGATCAGAGCCGAGATCGACAAGCTCGGCGTCGACGCGCTGGTGGTGTCGGACAGCCATGCCGTGGCCTGGACCTTCAACATCCGTGGCGCCGACGTTGCGCATACGCCGCTGCCGCTGTCCTACGCGCTGGTGCCGAAGGACACACGGCCGACGATCTTCATCGACCAGCGCAAGCTCTCCAACAGCACGCGCGACCATCTCGAGCAGTCCGCCGACGTCCGTGAGCCCAATGCGATGGCGCCGACGCTGATGGCGCTGGCCAAGAGCGGCGCCGCAATCGCGCTCGACAATGCCACCGCAGCCGACGCGCTCAGCCGGCTGATTGCAAGCGCCGGCGGCAAGCCGGTGCGCGGCAGCGACCCGATCGCGCTGCTCAAGGCGGTGAAGAACGCAACCGAGATCAAGGGCACGAAGACGGCACATGTGCGCGACGCCGTGGCGCTGGCGCGCTTCCTCGCGTGGATCGATCGCGAGGCACCGAGCGGCAAGCTCACCGAGATCGACGCGGTCGAGGCGCTGGAGACATTCCGCCGCGACACCGGTGCGCTGAAGGACGTCTCGTTCCCGACCATCTCGGGCACTGGCCCGAACGGCGCGATCGTGCACTACCGCGTCACCCGCAAGAGCAACCGCCGGATCGCCCCCGGCGACCTGCTGCTGATCGATTCCGGCGCGCAGTATGAAGACGGCACCACCGACGTCACCCGCACGATGGCCGTGGGCGAACCGACGGCGGAGATGCGCGACCGCTTCACCCGCGTCCTGCGCGGCCATATCGCGATTGCGCGCGCGGTCTTTCCCGACGGCACCACGGGCGCGCAGCTCGATACGCTCGCGCGGCAATATCTCTGGGCCGCCGGCGTCGATTTCGAGCATGGCACCGGACACGGCGTCGGCAGCTATCTCTCGGTGCACGAGGGGCCGGCGCGGATCTCGAAGCTCGGCACCACGCCGCTGAAGCGCGGCATGATCCTGTCCAACGAGCCGGGCTACTACAAGACCGACGGTTTCGGCATCCGCATCGAGAACCTCGAACTGGTGGTCGCCGCCGACATCAAGGGTGCCGAGAAGCCGATGAATGCATTCGAGACGCTGACGCTGGCGCCGATCGACCGCCGACTGATAGATGTGGCGATGCTGGCCAAAGACGAGCTCGATTGGCTCAATGCCTACCACGGCCGCGTCCGGGCCGAGGTGCGGCCGGGGCTGGACGAAGCGACGAAGACCTGGCTCGATCAGGCGACGGCGGAGTTGATGGCGTAAGATCGCCGCTCCGGGCGCATGGCCCTAGGCGTTATGCGCAACGCTGCCTGCTCCATTCGAGCCGGCATGCCTGGCAAAGGCGGGGCATCCAGTACGCCGCAGCTTTTCCGCATACGACATCTGCCTCCGGAATACTGGATGCCGCGTTTCGCGGGGAATGACGGCGCAGGCAGGGTGGCGATCGCGCCGTGTTCCTAACCATCCCGGAATCCGTATAGCCGCATTCCGAAACACTGATATCCGCCTTGCGCGAGCAAGCTACAGTCCGACTCGCATTTTGAAGAGACGGATACGCATGCACGGCATGATCAGCAAGCCGCCGGGAGCGGCGACCCTCGCGACGTCGCGCTTGGTGCTGCTGCTCTTGGTGGTCATGACCGGGATCGCGCCGATCTCGCTCTACATGCTAGTTCCGGCACTCCCGGTGCTGGCGAGCAATTTCGGCAGCGACATCTCGATCGCGCAGATGACAGTGTCGCTCTACATGGTCGGCATCGCGCTGTCGCAGCTCATCATGGGGCCGCTGTCGGACAGGTTCGGCCGGCGCCCGGTGCTGCTTGGAGGGCTGGCGCTGATGATCGCGGCGAGCGTCGCCTGCATCTTCGCGCAAAATCTGCCGCAGCTGATCGCCGCGCGCTTCTTCCAGGCACTGGGCGGAGCCGCCGGCATGGTGGTGAGCCGCGCCATCATCCGCGACATCTATGAGCGCGACCGCGTCGCCTCGATGATCAGTCTCGTGGTCGCTGCTCTGATGATCGGACAGATGGTCTCCCCGCTCACCGGCGGCTTGATCGAGACCGCGTTCGGCTGGCGCGCGATCTTCTACGCCATCACGATCGCCGCGATCATCGTCGCCGTCGGCATCGCCGTCGCACTGCCCGAGACGCGCCGCACCCGTGCCGCCGGCAGCGGCTTTCGCCGCGACGTCGGCATCCTGATCCGCAACCGCGCCTTCGTGGGTTACGTGATGTGCCAGGTGCTGGCCTCGCAGATCATCTTCACCTTCGCCGGCGGCGGCCCCTATATCGTGGTGACGCAGATGGGCCGCAGCAGCGCGGAATACGGCGCATGGTTTGCGACCACGGGTTTCGCGTATCTCGTCGGCAATCTGCTTTGCGTGCGCTTTGCGCCGCGGCACTCGCTGGAGAAGCTGATCTGGTTCGGGCTTGCCCTCCAGCTCTGCGGCAGCCTGCTGAACCTATTATGGAGCTTCGCCGGCTGGAACGAGGCGCCCGGCTGGCTGTTCGGCACCCAGATGATCGTGATGGTCGGCAATGCCTTCGTGATGGCGAATTCGGCCGCCGGCGCCATCAGCATCCGTCCCGAAGCCGCCGGCACCGCCTCGGGCGCGATGGGCTTCCTTCAACAGGGTATCGGCGCACTGATGTCGCAATTCGGCGCCTATCTCGGCGGCCACTCCGCCACCACGCTGCCGCTGACCTCCGCGGTCCTCGCGATCTCGCTGCTCTGCGCCTGCATGATGATATTCGTCGTGCCCCGCCGGGAGATGGTGGTGAGCGAGACCCTGATCGGGCAAGCGGAAGAGGAAGAGAGCGGGATGATGTGAGGGACGGCTTGCCGCCTCGCCGTCATCGCGAGCCGACGGTTCCGCGCGAAGCGCGGCCCGATGACGGGCTCCGCGAAGCAATCCAGACCGTCGCCGCGGAAAGACTCTGGATTGCTTCGCTGCGCTCGCAATGACGAAGAAAACCTCATTCGCCGATCAGCTTCAGCCACTCGTCCTCGGTCAGCACCTTGACGCCGTGCTTGTTGGCTTCTGCGAGCTTCGAGCCTGCGCCGGGACCGGCGACCACGAGATCGGTCTTCTTCGACACCGATCCCGACACCTTTGCACCCAGCCGCTCCGCGGTTGCCTTGGCCTCGTCACGCGTCATCTTTTCCAGCGAGCCGGTGAACACCACGGTCTTGCCGGCGACGGCCGAATTGCTCTTCGGCTTCTCGGCGTCGACGATCTCGACTTCCTTGGTCAGCCGCTCGACGATGCCGCGATTGTGGCTCTCGCCGAAATAGTCGGCGATGCTCTTGATCACGGTGTCGCCGATCTGGTCGAGCGCGTCCATGTCCGCCATCGCCTCCTCGTCGCCCTTGGCGACCTTGAGGCAGGCGTCGTGAAAGGCGTCCCAGGAGCCGTAGCCGCGTGCGAGGGCCAGCGCCGTGGTCTCACCGACATGGCGCATGCCGAGCGCATAGACGAAGCGCTCCAGCGCGATTTTCCGGCGGCTCTCGATGGCGCCGAACAGATTTCGCACCGACGTCGCGCCGTAACCCTCGATCTCTTCAAGCTTGAGCTTTGAGTTGCGCTTCTCCAGCGTGAATATGTCGGCAGGCTCCTTCACCCATCCCTGGTCGAAGAAATACTGGAGCTGCTTCTCGCCGAGACCGTCAATGTCGAAGGCGCGGCGGGAGACGAACAGCTTGAGATGCTCGATCTTCTGATAGGGGCAGGCGAACTCGCCGGTGCAGCGGGCGCGCGAGCCCTCCTCGCCGGTCGCCGTCTCCTCACGCACGACGTCGGTATGCAGCGGACACGGGCACTTCTTCGGGAAGTGAAATTCCTTGGCGGTCTTCGGCCGCTTGTCGAGGACGACGTCGACCACCTGCGGGATGACGTCGCCGGCGCGTTGAATCACGACCGTATCGCCGATGCGGATGTCGCGGCCCTCGCGCAGCACCTCGCCCTTGTTGCCGATGCCCTTGATGTAATCCTCATTGTGCAGCGAGACGTTCTGCACGATCACGCCCCCGACACCTACCGGTTCGAGCTTGCCGACCGGCGTAAACGAGCCGGTGCGGCCGACCTGGATCTCGATGTCGCGCAGCACGGTCATGGCACGTTCGGCCGGGAATTTGTGCGCGATGCCCCAGCGCGGCGTGCGCGAGACGAAGCCGAGCCGTTCCTGCCAATCGATACGGTCGACCTTATAGACGACGCCGTCGATGTCGTAGTCGAGTTTTGCGCGCTGCTCCTCGATTGCGTGATGGAACGCCAGCAGCTCCTCGACGGAGTGACACAGCTTGGTCAGCGGATTGGTCTTGAAGCCGCAACGCTCGAACCAGGCGATCATGCCGCTCTGCGTGCCCTCGGGCATCGCGCTCATCTGCCCCCATGCATAGGCGAAGAAACCAAGCGGACGCGAGGCGGTGATGGTGGGGTCCTTCTGCCGCAAGGAGCCTGCGGCCGAGTTGCGCGGATTGGCGAAGACGGTGCCGCCCTCCGCCTTCTGCCGCTCGTTGAGCGCCAGGAACGCCATTTTAGTCATATAGACCTCGCCGCGCACCTCACAGATGTCGGGGACGTTGCGGCCCTTCAGCTTCTGCGGCACGTCTTCGAGCGTGCGGATGTTGGCGGTGACGTCCTCGCCCACCGCACCGTCGCCGCGGGTTGCGGCGGTGACGAGCTCGCCGCCCTCATAACGTAGTGACATCGAGAGACCGTCAATCTTCGGCTCGGCGGAGAAATTGACCTGATCGTCGTCGAGCTTCAGGAAGCGCACGATGCGGCCGACGAAGTCGCGCACGTCCTCTTCGGCAAAGGCGTTGTCGAGCGACAACATCGGGACGGCATGCCGCACCTTCCTGAAGCGGCCCGACGGCGCCGCGCCGATCTTCTGTGACGGCGATTCCGCGCTGACGAACTCCGGAAAGCGCTTTTCGATGGCATTGAGGCGCTGGCGCAGCGCGTCATATTCGGCGTCGCTGACGGTGGGCGCGTCCTCTTGATAGTAGCGCCTGTCGTGCTCGCCGAGCTCAAGCGCGAGCCGCATGTGCTCGACCTTGGCCTGCGCCTTGGTGAGCTCGGCGACGTCACGAAGCGGTGTTGCTTTGGATTTTGCTCTGACCATTATACTTAAGGTTGCGTCTCGTCGTTCCGGGATGGTCCGGAGGACCAGACCCGGAACCTCGAGATTCCGGGTTCGCACGTCGTGCGCCCCGGAATGACAGTGGGAGGGGCTCGTGGCTTATTACGTCTATATTCTAGCAAGCCGACGGGATGGGGCAATCTACGTCGGCATCACCAATGACCTTGTGCGTCGCGTCTATGAGCATCGAATCAAGGCCGTGCCGGGCTTCACGACCAAGTACAACATCACACGGCTGGTCTGGTTTGAGACTTATGATGATCCAATAGCTGCAATCTCACGCGAGAAAGAACTCAAAAAGTGGAAGCGGGCTTGGAAAACCGATCTCATCGAGAAGGACAATCCAAACTGGGATGATCTGTACGAGTCGATCTGCAACTGAGAGAGTCGTTCCGGGGCGGCTCGAAGAGCCGAACCCGGAATCTCGAGATTCCGGGTTCGATGCTTTGCATCGCCCCGGAATGACGACGGATAACTAAGCCGTCGCCGCCTTGAGCAGCCGTTCCGCGGCCGCCCTCGCTTCGGCCGTGATTTCCGCACCCGCCAGCATCCGCGCGATCTCCTCGCGGCGGTGATCGGCGGCCAGCGCGTTGACGCGGGTGGCGACGCGCTTGCCCTTGTCGAGGGCGTCCTTGGATATCAAGAGGTGCTGGTCGGCGCGGGCGGCGACCTGTGGGGCGTGGGTCACGGCCATCACCTGGACCTTGCCGGCAAGCCGCGCCAGACGGCCGCCGATGGCGTCGGCGACCGCACCGCCAACGCCGGTGTCGATTTCGTCGAACACCAGGGTCGGCGCCGAGCCGCGATCTGACAGCACGACCTTGAGCGCCAGCAGGAAGCGCGAGAGCTCGCCGCCGGAGGCGACCTTCATCAGCGGACCCGGCTTGGTACCCGGATTGGTCTGCACCCAGAACTCGACGCGGTCGAAACCCTGCGGTCCCGGCGCGGCCTCGTCGGTCTCGACCTGAGTCATGAATTTTGCGCGTTCGAGCTTGAGCGGCGCGAGCTCGGCATTGACCGCCTTGTTGAGCTTCTCCGCCGATTTCTGCCGCGCCAGCGACAATTTCTTGGCGGCGGCCGCATAGCGCGCATCTGCCTCGATCGCGGCCTGCTCCAGCTTCTTCAGCTGCGAGGCACCGGCATCGATCAGCGCGACGTCGGCGGCATATTTTGCGGCAAGCGCGGCGAGCCCATCGACCGGCGTCGAATATTTGCGCGACGCCGCACGCAAGGCAAAGAGCCGCTCCTCGATGCGCTCGAGCTCGGCGGGATCGAAATCGGTTGCAGCCAAGGCCGCCTGAAGGTGCTGGTCGGCTTCCTCCAGCGCGTTGATCGCAGCGTCGATCGCTTTCACCGCGGGCTCGACCAGCGCCGGCGAGTTGACACCGCGGCGCTCCAGCCGTCGCACCGCGGCGGACAGCGCCGCGACCGGCGAATGATTGCCGCCGACCGCCTCCTGCGCCTCGCGCAAATCGGAGGCGATCTTCTCGCCCTGCATCATGGTGGTGCGGCGCGAAGCCAGCGAGGTCTCTTCGCCGTCCTTGGGCGCGAGTTGCTTCAGCTCCGCGGAGGCATGGCGCAGATAATCTGCCTCGCGGGCGGCGCGCTCCATACTGGCGCGGTGCTCCTCAAGCTCGGTGTTGGCGGTGCGGCGCGCGTCCCATAGCATCTCGACCGCGGCGACGTCCTTTTCGAGGCCGGCGAAAGCGTCGAGCAGCCGACGATGGGTGGCGGCATCGACCAGCGCACGCTCATCGTGCTGGCCATGGATCTCGACCAGGGCGGCGCCCACCGCCTTCAGTGTCTGCACGCTGATCGACTGGTCGTTGATGAAGGCGCGGGTGCGGCCATCGGCGAGCTGCACGCGGCGGAGAATCATCTCACCGGTATCGTCCAAGCCGTTCTCGGCCAGGATCTTCGTCGCGGGGTGATTTTTGGGGACATCGAACACGGCGGTGACCTGCCCCTGCTCCGCACCGTGGCGCACGAGGCCGGCGTCGCCGCGGCCGCCGAGCGCCAGCGCAAAGGCATCGAGCAGGATGGATTTGCCCGCACCGGTCTCGCCGGTCAAAACCGCAAGGCCGGTGGCGAATTCGATATCGAGCCGTTCGATCAGGACGATGTCACGGATCGACAGACGCGCCAGCATGGAACCAAATTTCCTAGCCGAGACCCATCTTCTTGAAGGTCCGGCTGATCCAAGACCCCTGATTCTCGCTCGGTTCGAGACCGCCGGATTTTACAAGATTATAGGCGTCCTTGTACCAGCGGCTATCAGGAAAATTGTGCCCGAGCACGGCCGCCGCGGTCTGCGCCTCGCCGACGATGCCGATCGCCATATAGGCCTCGGTGAGCCGGAACAACGCCTCCTCGACGTGGCGGGTGGTCTGGTACTGCGTGACGACGGTTTTGTAGCGGTTGATCGCAGCCGTGTAGTCGCGCTTCTGCGCGTAATAGCGGCCGACATTCATTTCCTTGCCGGCGAGCTGGTCGCGCGCGCCCTCGATCTTGGCCTTGGCCGAGGTGGCGTATTCCGAGTTCGGATATTTGCGCACCACCTCTTCCAGCGCGGCAATGGCCTTCTCGGTGCGGGCTTGGTCGCGGCTGATGTCCGGGATCTGGTCGTAATGCGAGGCGGCGATCAGGTATTGTGCATAGGCCGCGTCCGGGCTGCCGGGATGCAGCGTGACATAGCGGGTGGCGGCGCCGATGCAGCCGTCATAGTCGCCGCCCTGGTAGGACGCGTAGGCCGACATCAGCAGCGATTTGCGGGCCCATTCGGAATAAGGATGCTGGCGGTCGACCTCTTCGAACTTCTTGGTCGCCGCCTTCATGTCCTTCTTCTCGTTCATGAGGTACAGGCCCTCATTGTAGATCTTGTCGGCGGGCTCCTCGACGAAGGTGTCGTCCTTGGCGGTGAACTTGTCCCAGAGTGCGCCGGTGCCGCAGCCGGCCAGCGGCAGCGCGAGCAGGATGAAGGTGACGGCGTGAAGCAGGCCGCGGGCTCGAGACGAGACCGGGAGATATCCGCGCGTCATACGCTGTGCCGACATGAGTTTTGCCTTGACGCCCTGTGATGCGGTGCCCGCCAGCCCATGATCCCCGTCATGGGCGCGAAATGTGACCGTGGTGCCTGCCATACGACCACGCCGATCTATCCGAAAAACGATCGTTACCAACCGGATAGGCAGGCATTTCGCCCGGATTAAGGCGAACGTGCCGCAATGCTAGTCGATCATGGTTACCAGGAATTTCCCGGGGTCGGTCGCAAGCCGTGGCTGCGACAACAGGTCTGTCAGGACACGTCCGGCCCGTAGGCTGCGGCGATCCGGCCGCCGACGATACCGCGACCAACTTCGCCCTGCGGACGCGTGGTGCGGCGGGCCGTTTCGCCTTCGACCACCCGCCAGGCGGTACGGTCGGCCAGCAGCGCGGTCAGGACGGCATGGTTGAGCTTGTGGCCGCCACGCACCGAGCGGTAGGCGCCAAGCAGCGGCAGCCCGGCCAGCGCGAGGTCGCCGATCACATCCAGCACCTTGTGGCGGGCACATTCGTCGGCATAGCGCAGGCCCTCGGTATTGAGCAGCCGCTCGTCGTCGAACACGACGGTATTGTCGAAGGAGGCGCCGAGGGCATAACCCGCGCTCCAGAGCCGCGCGACATCGCCCATCAGCCCGAAAGTCCGGGCCCGGCCGACTTCGCGGCGGAAACGTTCGGGGCTGAGGTCGAAGGCGTAGCTCTGCTGGCCGATGACGGGGTTGGTGAAGTCGATCTCGACCTCGGTGCGGAACCCATTGGCGTAGGGCCTGATCTCGCCGAAGGAGTCACCAATCTTCACCGAGATCGGCTTCAAAACCTGAATGAAGCGGCGCTGGGCCGATTGGGTGACGATGCTGGCCTGGTCGATCGCGGCAATGAAGGCGGCGGCACTGCCGTCCATGATCGGCACTTCGGGCCCGTCGATCTCGATCGTGGCATTGTCGACACCCATCCCGCGCAGTGCAGCAAGCACATGCTCGGCGGTGGAGACCAGCGGGCCGTCGCGATCGCCGAGGACGGTGGCGAAGTCGGTCGCGATCACCTGCTCGGCGGTCGCTTGAACTTCGCGGTCACTTCCCTCGAGCCCGGTGCGGACAAAAACAAAGCCCGCGTCGACAGGCGCAGGCCCAAGCGTGAGAGTGACGGGAAGACCGGAATGAACGCCCACGCCTGCCACCGAGGCTTGCGCACGAAGCGTTGTTTGCCGGCTAAATTTCATCAGGAACCCGCCCCACTACGACCACCGCGACTTATACGAGACCCGCCCGGCCGGCCAGTGCCGACGTCCCGCGAATCCGTATCCCCAAGTCACGGGCAAACCATAGTCACTGCCCCAAACAGCGCCAACTCACGCTTTTTTACCGATTGTTACCCCAAACCCGCCGTATTCGCGCCAAGGCTTAACCAAATTGCACCGAGGTCTGGGGGCCGTCATAGGCAGTTTCCCTGAACCACCAACTGCGTAATTAATGATTTAAAATCAGCTTCTTAGTCGCGCAATCCGGGCATGGACGGGACAAAAGAAAAGGTCCCGGCAAGCGGGTTGCCGGGACCTTTTTTCGTCTGGCTCGGTGTAACAATCCTCAGGTCGCCTGCCGCCGCAGGA
Organism: Bradyrhizobium sp. 137; assembly: GCF_023074095.1. Taxonomy (NCBI): domain Bacteria; kingdom Pseudomonadati; phylum Pseudomonadota; class Alphaproteobacteria; order Hyphomicrobiales; family Nitrobacteraceae; genus Bradyrhizobium; species Bradyrhizobium sp. 137. The sequence goes on along the minus strand of NZ_JADPKU010000053.1, from coordinate 394,154 downwards.
AGGCCGGGATATCAAGATGGTCGTCTCCCTGTGGCGCCGGCGCAACAGGCGCGGGACGACCATGCATGTCCAAGCCCTGCGGCGCCGGACGGCGGGCATACTCGGATACCGGCTCGCTCGCCGCGATCTGCTGCGCGACGGTCTTCTGCGGCCGGCGCTCGGGCAGCGGTGGCATCGCAGGACCAGCGGTGCGGGCGGCGATCGGCGCTTCGCTCTCCTCATCGCGACGGCCGAGGCCGACATTGGCGAGACGCTGGAGCAGCGACAGACGGCTCTTCTGGGGGGTCTCTTCCTCGACCTCGCCGCGGGCTTGGCGAATCTCGGCCTGGGCGGGCATCGGCAGTTCCTCAAGGCGCGGCATCCGCGGCGCGCGAACCGGCGGGCGCTCGGCCTGTGGCGGGATGAAGTTTTCGGGCGTCATCGGCTCCTGCATCGCGATCGGGGCCTGCTCCGGCTCCGGGAACAGGGTCGGCTTCTGCGCGATCGGGCGCACGGTGACATCGCCGTAGGTCTGCACCGGCGCGGGCGCCTGCGGGACGTCCGCGACGGCGGCGGCGATGGCGGCGAGCGCAGCGCGCTCGACGTTCTGACGGGGCGCGGCACCGGCCGGAGCCGGCGCGGCCGCCGGGGCCTGCGCGTCGAGCTTCTGGGCGCGTTCAGCAAGACGCTGATTGTCGGCACGGAGCCGCGCGGTCAAATCGGCAAGACGGCTCTCGGCAGCGACGGCCGGAGCAGCGGCGGCCTGCTGTGCCTGCGGAGCCGGGTTCGCGACAGGAGCGGAGGTCGCCTGGCTGTTGCGGGCGATCGCGGCCTGCTCGATGCCGGTGGCAACGACCGAGACGCGGATCAGACCATCGAGCGCTTCGTCGAAGGTCGCGCCGACGATGATGTTGGCGTCCTGGTCGACCTCCTCGCGGATGCGGGTCGCGGCCTCGTCGACCTCGAACAGAGTGAGGTCCTTGCCGCCGGTGATGGAGATGAGGAGGCCCTTGGCGCCCTTCATCGAGCTATCGTCGATCAGCGGATTGGCGATCGCAGCTTCTGCGGCGGTCAGCGCGCGCTTGTCGCCGGAGGCCTCGCCGGTGCCCATCATCGCCTTGCCCATCTCGCGCATGACGGCGCGGACGTCGGCGAAGTCGAGATTGATCAGGCCTTCCTTGACCATCAGGTCGGTGATGCAGGCAACGCCGGAATAGAGCACCTGATCGGCCATCGCGAAGGCGTCGGCGAAGGTGGTCTTCTCGTTGGCAACCCGAAACAGGTTCTGGTTCGGGATGATCAGGAGCGTGTCCACGACCTTGTGCAGCTCGTTAATGCCCGCCTCGGCGGTGCGCATGCGGCGGCCGCCCTCGAAGTGGAACGGCTTGGTCACGACGCCGACGGTGAGAATGCCCATGTCGCGCGCGGTCTTGGCGATCACGGGTGCAGCGCCGGTGCCGGTGCCGCCGCCCATGCCAGCAGTGACGAACACCATGTTGGCGCCCGAGAGATGGTCGCGCAGTTCGTCGATCACCTCTTCCGCCGCCGCGGCGCCGACGTTCGGCTGCGAGCCGGCGCCGAGGCCTTGGGTGACCGCCGTGCCCATTTGCACGATGCGCTGCGCTTTCGACATCGTCAGCGCCTGCGCGTCGGTGTTGGCGACCACGAAGTCGACGCCCTGAAGGCCCGCCGTGATCATGTTGTTGACGGCATTGCCGCCGGCGCCGCCGACGCCGAACACGGTGATCCGGGGCTTCAGTTCGTGAATATCAGGAACATTGATGCTGATGGTCATGGTTGCTGCCTCTCGATCACGCGCGCGTGGGTTCGCCCCGGCCGGCGGCCGCGGGAGTTGGTGAAAATCGACAATTGCGGAAAGCAGTCATCAGAAGCCCTCGCGTAGCCATCGTCCGACCTTTCCGAAGTATCCGCCGGTCCCTGTCTTGACCTGCTGCCGCGTATGCCGCGGTTCGACATGTTCGAGGTGAACATATTGCGGGTAGACGAGAAGTCCGGCCGGCACCGCGAACGCGGCGTTCTTCGCCTCGTTGGGCAGCCGACCGAAGCCGAGCGGACGTCCGACCCGCACGGGCCGGCCGAGAATTTGGGTGCCGAGCTCGACGAGGCCGGTCAGCTGCGAGGCGCCGCCCGAGAGCACGACGCGGCCGTTGGGCTCTGAGGCGAAAGGCGAATCCTTCAGCTTGTCCCGAACCATTTCGAAGACTTCCTCGGCACGGTGCTTGACGATGTTGGCGATCGTGGCGCGGGAGACGATCTGCGGCAGATCCTGCTCGTCACCGGCTGTCGGCACAGACATCAGCTCACGCGAGTCCGATCCGCCGGTGATAACGGTCCCGTATAACGTCTTGATTCGCTCGGCATCGGCAATGGTCGCGGAGAGTCCGCGCGCAAGATCCATCGTGATGTGTTGCCCGCCGACCGCAAAACCGGCCGCATGCACGAAACGGCCGCCGGAATAGACGGCGATCGTGGTGGTGCCTGCGCCCATCTCGACCACGGCAGCGCCGAGATCGGCCTCGTCATCGGTCAGCACCGACAGGCCGGCGACATAGGGGCTTGCCGCCATGGCTTCGACATTGATGTGGCAGCGCTCCACTGCCAGCATCAGGTTCCGCGCCACGGTGGCGTCGCAGGTGACGACATTCATGTCGACGCCGAACTGGTGCGCGACCATGCCACGGGGATCGCGGATGCCCTTGACGCCGTCGAGGGTGTAGCCGACCGGGAGCGCGTGCAGCACGGTGCGGCCTTCGCCCGTGGCATGGCGCATGCCGGTCGAGGTGACGCGGCTGACATCGGCCGGGGTCACAGCGCCGCCTCGGATGTCGGCGGCAGCCTCGACCAGCTGGCCGGAGAGCCGGCCGCCGGAGACCGACAGCAGCACGGACTCGACCCGCACCTTGGCCATCGTCTCCGCGAGCCCGACGGCCTGTCGCACCGCCTGCTCGCATTCGGTCAGGTCGATCACCGCGCCGGCCTTCATGCCGCGCGACTGGATCTGGCTGTAGCCGATCAATTCCACGGCATGGGTGCGGCCGCGCAACGCCTCGCTCGGCGGCGACGGCTTCAGCCGCGCGATCATGCAGGCGATCTTGCTGGTGCCGATATCGAGGCAGGCGACGATGCCGCCGCGTTTGTGCGGCATCGGGCGTGTCTTCGGCGTCTGGGTGCGATCGAGACCGGTCATGCGGAATCCCCGGCCTTCTTTTTCTTCTTGTCCTTGAACTGCTCCTCGCGCGCCTTGGCGGCGTCGTCGGACAGCTGCACCACCAGACGATCAGGCAGGCGCATGTCGACAGCGACGATGTCGCGGGAGAACAGCCTGTCCTCCTTGTCGAGCTTGGACAGCATCGCGAGCGCGTTGCCGACGTCCTGCTCGGGCAGGCGGATGTCGAGACCGTCCTTGAGCCTCAGATTCCAGCGCCGCTCGCCGACATAGATCGCGGCTTTCGTCACCGAATTGACCTGCGGATAACGCGCCAGCAGGGCGAGGAAATCGCGAGCCTGCGCCTCGGCGCCCTTGCCGACCACGAGCGGCAGCGACAGGAAGCGGCGCGAGACATAGGGTTCGAGCACGGCGCCGTCATCGGCGATTACGGAGAGCCGGCCGGCCTCCTGCCACAGCGCGAACGGCTTACGTTCGGTGAGCTCGATCATGAGCTGGCCCGGATAGAGCTTCAGTACGGTCGCGTCCGCAATCCAGGGATTGGCCTTGAGCTTGTCGCGCACCGCCTCGGCGTCGAGGAACAGCAGCGAGGAGCGACCACTGACGCCGCCAATCGCGAGGATCTCGTCCTGGGTCAGCTGCTTGCGGCCGTTGATCACGACGGAGGTGATGCGGAAGCCGGCGGAATTGGCTAGCGCGTTGCGGGCATCGTTCACCGCGGTGATGAAATCCTGGAGATGGCCGCCCTTGACGATGCCGAAGCCGCAGCTTCCGATCAGGAGCAGCACGGTCATGCTGATCCCGACCCGGCGCGGCAGATAGCGCTCGACGAGCGCGACCACACGCGGCGGCGGCTCGCGCTCGACGACGGCCTTCACCCTGGCCTTGGTCTTGATCTTGTCCTTGGCGGCGGCGCGCGCCTCGGCGTGCTTGTCCTGCACCCACTCGCGCAGAAGCACGACCGCTCCGATAGCGGCCGCTTTCAGGTCAGCTTGGGGCCTCAGCGATCTCAGAAGCGACCGGGTGAGGCTTCCTGCACCATCCATTGCACGAGCTCAACAGTTTGCCCGCGACATCGCGCGGATCCTGGCGAACATGACGTCTCGGGCCTGCCGGACCGGGAGGCTGGTCTTCAGAAGAAAACCTCTCCCCTTCAAAGCGTTCGCTGGAGGTGACATCACCCGCAACAGCTCACGCGCCGGCAACCAAAGCGCCATATGCGCCGCCAGCGTTAACCTTCGGACGTCCTGGTAAACAAAAGGTAAAATTCGTTAACGCGGGATGCTTTTTGCCTCGCGATGTGAGGCATTTATGCCGCGATGTCCGGCATTTTGCCGGCTTTCGGCCCCAAATCGGGTCGTTTCGGCGGTTCGGCCGTTAACCAGTCCTAATTATTTCCGGGCCCGCCGCTCGGCGAGCTCGATCAGGCCGCGCAGGAAGTCGACGAACGCGATGCCCTCGGCCTTCAACGCCTTGGGGTAGAGTGAAGAGTTGGTCAACCCGGGGAGCGTGTTGGTTTCGAGATAGACGAGGCCCTTGTCCGAGACGATGAAGTCCGAGCGGGAATAGCCATCACAGGACATCGCCCGATGCGCCAGCATCGCCTGCTCCCTCAGCGCAGCGGTGATCTCGGGTGCAAAACGGCCCGGGCAGATCTCCTGGGTCGACTTCAAAAGATATTTCGCGGCGTAGTCGAAATTGCCCTCGCCCGGAATGATCTCGATCGGCGGCAGCGCGATGATCGAGCCATCGGTGCGCTCCAGCACGCCGCAGGTCGCCTCGACGCCGGCGACGTAGGGCTCGATGACGTACTCTTCGTGCTTCGCCGCGTTGCGGACCGCGACGAGATCCTGCTTGGCGTTGACGAAGATCAGGCCGTAGCTCGATCCGTCGCGCGCCGGCTTTGCGATCAGCCGGCCGTATTCGGCGAAAGCCTCGTCGATGTTGTCGAGCGCAACGTTGGCCGGCGGCGTCACGCCGCCGAGCGCAGCAAACCGCTTGGCCGCGATCTTGTCGAAAGCGAGATGCGAGGAGGCCGAGCCCGATCCGGTGAAGGCCACGCCGCGCGCCTCGCACATCAGCTGCAATTCGCCGTTCTCGGCACGCCCGCCATGCAGGCCGAGCACCAGCACCCGGCCTTCCGCCTTGGCCTGGTCGAGCGCCTGCGCCAGCGGAATGCCGCGCGTACCGGGCTTGAACTCGTCCTCGAACGGACGGGCATGGTCGAGCAACTGCTTCGACTGCACGACATGCACCTTGTCCTCGACGTCCCACCACCACAGATCGGCCTCGGGCAGCGCCTGGTGCAGCGCCTGGGCCGAGGCGACCGAAACCAGACGTTCGCGGTTGGAGCCGCCGAAGAGGATGGTGATGCGCATGGTGTCTCGTCGCCTCTGTCTTTTTGTCATTCCGGGGCGCGCAAAGCGCGAACCCGGAATCTCGAGGTTCCGGGTTCGGCGCCGCGCACCGCCCCGGAACGACAATTATACGGAAACCCCGATCCGCTTGATTTCCCAGTGTAGCTCAATTCCGGAATTCGCCTTCACGCGTTCGCGCACGGTCTCGCCCAGAGTCTCGATATCGTGCGCGGTGGCCTCGCCGGTGTTGATTAGGAAATTGCAGTGCATCTCCGAGACCTGCGCTCCGCCGACGCGCAAGCCCCGGCAGCCGGCCGCGTCGATCAGCTTCCAGGCGGAATGGCCGGGCGGATTCTGGAAGGTCGAGCCGCCGGTCTTCTCGCGGATCGGCTGCGCGGTCTCGCGATGGCTCTGCACCTCCGCCATGCGCGCGCGGATCGCATCGGTATCCCTGATCTCGCCGCCAAATCGCGCGGAGGTGAAGATGATGGACGGATCGACCCCGCTGTTGCGGTAGGCGAATTTCATCTCGGCATTGGAGAAGACATGCTTCGTGCCGTCGCGGCCGACGCCTCGCGCCTCGATCAGCACGTCCTTGGTCTCTCCGCCATTGGCTCCCGCATTCATGCGCAGCGCGCCGCCGATGGTGCCAGGAATGCCGAAATAGAATTCGAGGCCGCCGATATTGGCGGCGGCCGCGACTTCCGCCACGCGCTTGTCGAGTGTCGCCGCACCCGCGGTGACGACATCGCCGCTCGCGCTCGTCTCGCCGAAGGCGCGCGGTGCAAGACGAATCACCACGCCCGCAATACCGCCATCGCGCACAATAAGGTTGGAGCCGACGCCGACGACATAGACCGGAATGTCGGTAGCGAGATGCGCAAGAAAGTAAGCGAGGTCGTCTTCATCCGCCGGCGTGAACAGCACCTGCGCGGGACCGCCGACGCGAAACCAGGTGAGTTCGGCCAGCGACTGATTGGCGAGCAGCCGACCGCGCAGTTGCGGCATCGCGGCTCTGAGTGAGGGCGTGATGTCGGGAAATTCCACCGCCCTACCCCAGCGCCTTCAACTCATCCGGCAAGGAATATGCCCACTGTGTGATGTTGCCGGCGCCAAGGCACACGACGAGATCGCCTGATTTCGCCAATCCCTTGACGATGCCGGCGAGTTCCGACGCCGCCGGCAGCGGAATCGCCTCGCGGTGGCCGTGGGCGCGCAGGCCTTCGACGAAATGGTCGCGATCGATGCCTTCGATCGGCGCCTCGCCGGCGGCATAGACGTCGGCGACGATCACCGCATCCGCATCGTTGAAGCAGGTGCAGAATTCCTCGAACAACGATTGCAGGCGGGTGTAGCGATGCGGCTGCACCACGGCGATTACCTTGCCGGTGTAGGAATCGCGCGCCGCTTTCAGCACGGCGGCAATCTCGACCGGGTGATGGCCGTAATCGTCGATGACGGTGACGCCGTTCCACTCGCCGGTCTTGGTGAAGCGCCGCTTAACGCCGCCAAAGGCTGCGATGGCACTGCGGATCTTGTCATCGGGAACACCGAGCGTGTGCGCGACCGCAATTGCCGCCGCCGCATTCGAGGCGTTGTGCCGGCCCGGCATCGGCAGCGCGAGGTCGGCGATCTCGTGCACAGCCCCGCTCTTGCGGTCGCGGATCACGACCTTGAATTTCGAGCCGCCGCCGCCCGCCGTGAGGCCGACCAGCCGCACGTCGGCTTGCGGATTCTCGCCGTAAGTGATGATGCGACGATCCTCGATCCTGCCGACGAGGCTCTGCACCACGGGATGATCGATGCACATCACGGCAAAGCCATAAAACGGCAGGTTCTCGACGAAATGACGGAACGCATCCTGCACGGCATCGAAGGTCTTGAAGTGATCAAGATGCTCGGGGTCGACATTGGTGACGATGGCGACATCGGTCGGCAGCTTCAGGAACGTGCCGTCGCTCTCGTCGGCTTCCACCACCATCCAGTCGCCGGCGCCAAGACGTGCGTTGGATCCGTAAGCATTGATGATGCCGCCGTTGATCACGGTCGGATCGAGCCCGCCGGCATCGAGCAGCGCTGCGACCATCGTGGTCGTCGTGGTCTTGCCGTGGGTGCCGGCAATCGCGACGCAGCTCTTCAGCCGCATCAGCTCGGCCAGCATCTCGGCGCGACGCACCACGGGAATGCGCCGCTCGCGCGCAGCCATCAGCTCCGGATTGTCGCGCTTGATCGCGGTGGAGACCACAACGACCTCGGCGCCGTCGACGTTCTCGGCCTTGTGGCCGACCGAGACTTTCGCGCCCTTCTTGCGCAGACGGTCGAGATTGTAATTGTCGGCGGCGTCGGAACCCTGCACGGCATAGCCGAGATTGATCAGCACCTCGGCGATGCCGCTCATGCCGATCCCGCCAATCCCGACGAAGTGGATGGGTCCGATCTCGCGCGGCAGTCTCATGCTCTGTTCCCTGACCTCGCCGCCCGCGAAGGCGGCATCTGGCGAAGGTCACGGCCAAATCAGCCGCGCGCCTTTCCTACTGGATGCCCCGCTTTGGAAGGCGATGACAAGGGCTTTTTCGCGTCAGATTCCCGCGACTTTGACCACCAGATCGGCGAGCCGCTCAGCCGCATCGAGCCGGCCCGCGCTGCGGGCCGCTTCGGCCATGGCAGCAAGACGCCCCGGCTCGGCGGCGAAGGCGGAGATTTCGGCGGCAAGGCGATCCGAGCTGAACTCGGTCTGCGGGATGCGGATGGCGCCATCGACCTTCGCCAGCACGCCGGCATTGGCGAACTGGTCCTGGTCGATCGAGCCGGGGAGCGGCACCAGGATCGAGGGCCGCCCGATCGCGGCAAGCTCGGCGACCGTACCCGCGCCGGAACGCGACACCACCAGATGGTTGGAGGCGAGCCGTGCCGGCAGATCCGTGAAGAAGGGTGCGAGCTCGGCCTTGATCTTGAGCTTGTCGTAAACCGCGCGAACGCGATTCATGTCCTCCTCGCGCACCTGCTGGGTGAGGACGAGGCGGCTCCACAGCGCAGGCTCGAGCCGCTCGATCGCGCCCGGCACGATGTCGGCCATGATGCGCGCGCCCTGGCTGCCGCCGACGACGAGCAGGCGCAGCGGGCCGCTCACTTCAGGCGCGACATATTTCACCGCTGCAGCCGCGAGGATCGCGGGCCGCATCGGCGTGCCGACCGTCGTGGTCTTGCCCGATAGCGCCGGATCGCGGTCGAGCACGCCGGGCAAGGACGTCGCGATGGCGCGGACGCGGCTCGACAGGAACCGGTTGGCGCGGCCGAGCACAGCGTTGGCGTCGTGGATGATGCCGGGCACGCCGGCGAATTTTGCCGCAACCAACGGCGGCAACGTCGGATAGCCACCAAAGCCGACGACGGCAACGGGCTTCAATCGCTTGATCAGAGTGTAGGCGGAAAGCGTGCCGGCGGCGAGCGTGAGGCCGGCATAGGCAAGCTGGAACGGATTGCGACCGCGCGCAGTCTCGCTGCTCACCACGTCGATCATGTCCTTGCTGAAGAGGCCGCTATAGCGCAGTGCGCGCTCGTCAGTGACGAGGCGGACGCGAAAGCCGCGCCGGATCAATTCGACGCCGAGCGCCTCGGCCGGGAACAGATGGCCGCCGGTGCCGCCCGCGGCGAGAAGAATCAGGGGGGACGTGTCCATAACTGCCCTTTTACAAGTCCTCCGCTGTCATTGCGAGCGCAGTCGGCCGGACTACCAGTTCCTCATCCTGAGGAGCGCGGAACGCGCGTCTCGAAGGATGAAGGCCCGACCGGTGGCCGCGCCCTTCGAGACGCTGCGCGAAGCGCGGCTCCTCGGGCTGAGGATCACGCGTAGCTGCGCATGGCCTCGGCGTGGCCGCTTGCCTCAACCTCGGTGCGCGGACGCAGCCGCGTCAGCGCCAGCATCATGCCGACGCCATACGCCAGCGACACGATCGAGGAGCCGCCATAGGAGATGAACGGCAGCGTCATGCCCTTGGCAGGGATGAGCTGGAGATTGACGGACATGTTGATCGCCGCCTGCACGCCGAACAGGATGGCAAGGCCAGAGGCCGCAAAGCGCGAGAACATGTCCTCATTGGCATAGGCGCGCGACAGCGTGCGGATGACGACGAAAGCGAACAGCGCCAGCATGGCCAGGCACAGAATGATGCCGAACTCTTCGGCGGCGACCGCGAACACGAAATCGGTATGGCTGTCCGGCAGGCTGCGTTTTGCTATGCCCTCGCCCGGTCCGAGCCCGAACCAGCCACCATTGTAGAAGGCTTCCATGGCAGTATCGACCTGGAAGGTGTCGCCAGAGGCCGGGTTCATGAAGCGCCTGATGCGACCCGCTACATGGGGAACAAAAAGGTAGGCGCTGAACAGGCCGGCCGCGCCCAGGCCTGCAAGCCCGAACACCCAGACCATGCGCATGCCGGCGATGAAGAACAGCGAGCCCCACACCATCAGGATCAGCATGGTCTGGCCGAAATCCGGCTCCATCACCAGCAGCGCGACCAGCATCAAGAGCAGCACCAGCGCCATCGAGGTCGCCGGCATCTCCGGCCGCCTGGTCGATTCCGCGAACAGCCAGGCGGCGATGACGACGAACGACGGCTTTGCGATCTCGGAGGCCTGGATGTTGACGCCGAGCAGCGTGATCCAGCGCCGCGAGCCCTTCACCTCCGGGCCGATAGCGAGCGTGAGCACGATCAGGATGATGCTCGCTGCGAAGATGATCAGGGCCGAGCGGCGGATCGCCCGCGGCGAGAGGAAGGAGACGCCGACCAGCACCAGGCAGGACGGCGCCAGGAACAACACATGACGGCCGAAGAAATGGAAGGGATCGAGGCCGATGCGGGTCGCAACCGGCGGACTCGCCGCCAGCGACAGGATCACCCCGGTCAGCATCAGCGCCAGGATGGCGCCCATCAGCGGCTTGTCGACGGTCCACCACCACTCGGAAAAGGGGGTGCGTTCTTCACGGGAGAGCATGGGCGGCCGCTTTCGGACAGAGATAGTCCATTGGTCGCCGAGGTTGGTTACCGGGGGGTTAATGGAAGTGGATGAAGTTGTGAACAGTCTCGTGCCCCGGACGCAGCGCAGCGCGCCGCCTCTTCGCGGCGTGGTGCGCTGCTGAGCCGGGGCCCAGCGGCTTGTGGGTCCCGGCTCTGCGGAGCGTCACTTCGTGCCGCACCGCGTCCGGGACACGATAGCGCTACTCGTAATTGATCGTGATGTCCCCCGCGCGCTGATCGCGCTTGTAGACCTGGTTTGGACCGGGAATGAAACCGATCCTGACAGCCCGCTCATTACTCCAGGCGACGACGGGATCAAGGTGCCCGCGCACACTAAGAAACGTCGGCGTACTCTCAGGCGAGAACGTCCGACCGCGAGCCACGATGCTGGCCTGCGTGCTGTCGGGTACCGTGGCTCCGCACTCCTTCCAGACCACGACAACCAGCTTACTGCCGCTGGGGGAAGCGAACGACGCGGCACGCGCCGAATCCGCTCATGACGTTGTCAATGAGGACAGCAAAGAAGAAACCCGCGGCGACCGGGACAGCAAGAGCAGCGACGATAATTCCAGTCCAGCGTCGCCGCGACATCCTCACACCACCGGCTTCACGCCCGGCAGCGCCTGCACCAGTTCGCGGAACTTGGTGCCGCGGATCTCGAAATTGCGGTACTGGTCGAAGGAAGCGCAGGCGGGCGACAGCAGCACGACTGCGTCGGTGAGCCCTGAGGCTTCCGCATCGCGCGCGGCATGCTCGACCGCGACGTCCAGCGTCTGGCTGATCTCGTGCGCAACCTCGCGGCCGAGCGTGCCGGAGAATTCCTGCGCGGCCTCGCCGATCAGATAGGCCTTGCGGATACGCGGGAAGAAGGAGGTCAGGCTGGTGATGCCACCCGCCTTCGGCTTGCCGCCGGCGATCCAGAAGATGTCGGCGAAGGACGACAACGCGTGCGCGGTGGCGTCGGCGTTCGTTCCTTTGGAGTCGTTGACGAACAGCACGTTACCGCGGCGACCGACCTGCTCCATGCGGTGCGCAAGGCCGGGAAAGCTGCGCAGGCCGTTCTGGAGCACATCAAGATTGATGCCCATCGCGAGCGCAGCGGCCGCGGCGCAGGCCGCGTTCTGCGCATTGTGCTGGCCACGCAGCGACCCGATACCGCCGAGCGCAGCGACTTCGCTGCGGGCGCCACCCGAGGTGCGCACGATGTTCCCGTGCTCGACATGGATGCCGCTCGCCAGCGGGTTCTTGACGGAGATACGCACTACGTTCTTGCCGGCGCGGTCGAGCCGGTCGGCGATGTCGCGGCAAAACCCATCGTCGACGCCGACGATCGCGGTGCCGCCCGCCTGCACACCGGCGACGAGACGCTCCTTCACCGCGGCGTAATGCGCAATCGTGCCGTGGCGGTCGATGTGGTCCTCGCTGACATTGAGCAGGATGCCGACGGAAGGATCGAGCGAGGGCGCGAGGTCGATCTGGTAGGAGGACATCTCGATGACGTGGACGCGGCCCATGCGCGGCGGCTGCAGCGACAGGATCGCGGTGCCGATATTGCCGCCCATCTGGGTGTCGTAGCCGGCCACTTTCGTCAGGTGCGCGATCAGCGCCGTCGTGGTCGACTTGCCATTGGTGCCGGTGATGGCGACGAACGGGGCATCCGGCGCGTGGCGGCGCCGCTCGCGGCAGAACAGCTCGATGTCGCCGATCACCTCAATGCCGGCCTCGCGCGCCTTCAAGACGCTCCAATGCGGCACCGGATGGGTCAGCGGCACGCCGGGCGCGAGCACCAATGCGGCAAAACTCGCCCACGAGATGTTGCGCAAATCCGCGGTGACGAAGCCGGCTTGCGCCGCCTTGGCGATGTTCTCGGCATTGTCGTCGGCGGCGATCACCTCGGCGCCACCGGCTTTCAACGCATGGCAGGAGGCGAGCCCCGAACCGCCGAGGCCGAACACAGCGACAGTCTTGCCGGCAAAGGACGTGACCGGAATCATCGATCCATCACCGCAGCTTCAGCGTCGACAGGCCGGCGAGCGCCAGCATCACCGAGATGATCCAGAAGCGGATCACGATCTGCGGCTCGGTCCAGCCGAGCTGCTCGAAATGGTGATGGATCGGCGCCATCCTGAAGATGCGTTTTCCCGTGAGCTTGAACGACACCACCTGCACGATGACGGAGACCGCCTCCAGCACGAACAGGCCACCGATCACCGCGAGCACGATCTCGTGCTTCACCGCCACCGCGATGGCGCCGAGCATGCCGCCGAGCGCGAGCGAGCCGGTGTCGCCCATGAAGATCGAGGCTGGCGGTGCGTTGAACCAGAGGAAGCCGAGACCGGCGCCCAGCAATGCGCCGCAGAGCACCGCGAGCTCGCCGGTACCGGCGACATATTTGATCTGGAGATAGTCGGCGAACACGGCGTTGCCGGCGAGATAGGCGATCATCGCAAAGCTCGCCGTCGCGATCATCACCGGCACGATGGCAAGCCCGTCGAGGCCGTCGGTGAGGTTCACGGCGTTGCCGGCACCGACAATGACGAAGGCGCCGAACACGACGAAGAACCAGCCGAAATGCAGCACGGTGTCTTTCAGGAACGGAATCGTCAGCGCGGTCGACGCCGGATCGCGATTCAGCCGCACCAGCGCGTAGCAGGCAACCAGCGCGATCACCGCCTCGATCAATAGGCGAAGCTTGCTGCCGAACCCGGTCGTGGTCTGCTTGGTCACCTTGAGGTAATCGTCATAGAAACCGACGAAGCCGAAACCGAGCGTCACCGCCAGCACGATCCAGACATAGGGGTTGAGCGGATTGGCCCACAGCACGGTACCGACGGTCAGGCCGGACAGGATCATCAGCCCGCCCATGGTGGGCGTGCCCTTCTTGGCGAGGTGCGATTGCGGACCGTCGGTGCGGATCGGCTGGCCCTTGCCCTGACGGATGCGCAAATGATCGATGATCCAGGGACCGAACAGGAACACGAACAGCGCGCCGGTGACGATGGCGCCGCCGGTGCGGAAGGTGATATAGCGGAAGACGTTCAGGAAGGTGCGAAACGCACCGAATCCCGGAAATGTGTTGGAGAGCTCGATCAGCCAGTAAAACATTCAGACGGTCCTATGACGCCTTTGCACACGCGGCCTTGGCTTTGTTGTTGGCCTCAACGTGCTCACGCGCATTCGCTGGTTTTCATCATCGGATCGGTCGCGACCTCAGGGAAAACGGACGGTTTTGCGCCGCAAAGGGCGGGATTCGGGAGCAGCGCCTTCCAAGCAGTTTACGCCTTTGCCTGCAAGGCGGCCACCAGGCCCGGCACAAACTTGTTGACCCAGAACATCTTCTTGCTGCCCTTGACAACCACGACGTCGCCTGCCTTCAGCAGGCTCGCAACCTCGTCCGGCTTCAGCGTGGCGGGATCGTCGTGCCAGCCGAGGCCCTTGCCTGATGGCAGCACGTCGAAGAGGTGGCGCATCAAGGGGCCGACACAATAGACGCCATCGATACCTTCGAGATGCTTGGCAAGGCCGGTGTGGTAGGTTGGCGCGTCAGCGCCCAGCTCCAGCATGTCGCCGAGCACCGCAATGCGACGGCCGCCGGTCACGTTGCGCGCCTGCAAGCTTTGCAGCGCAGCTGCGATGCTGGCCGGATTGCCGTTGAAACTGTCGTCGATCACGGTGATACCGCCGACCGCCTGCTCGACGCCGCGGCCGGTCATGATGCCGACCCGATCGAGCTTGATCGCGAGCGTCGCCGCATCGAGGTTCGCTGCGCGGATCGCGGCGAGCGCGGCCAACGCATTCTGCACGCGGTGCGGCGCGCCCGGCGTCAGGCTGAAGGCGATCTCCTTCTTGCCGAGCCTGGCCACGACCTGCCAGCTCTCGCCGTGCGGGGCGTGCGCGACTTCATGCACCTCGGCATGCTCACCAAAGCGCACCACCTTGCCCTTCCATTCCGGCGCCTTGATCCCGGCGGGCAACACCAGCACGCCGTCCTCGGGCAGGCCACGTACAATCGACACCTTTTCGCGCGTGATGGCTTCGAGCGAGCCGAGCTTTTCCAGATGCACCGGCTGGACATTGACGACGAGCGCGACCGTCGGCCGGGTCAACTCGCTGAGCCGCGCGATCTCGCCGGGCTGGTTCATGCCCATCTCGACGACCCACACGCTGGCATCTAGCCTCGCATTGCACAGCGTCAGCGGCACGCCCCAGAAATTGTTGAAGCTCGAGGGGCTGGCATAGGCGTTGGGATAAGCGGCCAGAAACTCCTTGGTGCTGGTCTTGCCGGCGCTGCCGGTCAGCCCGATCACCGCACCACGAAAGCGCGTGCGTGCGGCGCGCGCGAGGCCCCAGAGGCCGTCGATCAATGTGTCCTTCACGACGATCTGGGGAATGCGGATGCCCGCGATCTCGTGCGGCACGATCATCGCGACCGCTCCGGAAGCTTCCGCCTTGTCCGCGAACTCCCAGCCGTCACGCGCGCTGGCGAAGGCGGAGACGAAGCCGCCGCTCGGTGTTCCGCTCAGCGCGACGAACAGGCTGCCCGGCTTCACCAGGCGGCTGTCCTGGGTGACGAAATCGATCGGCGTATCCGGGAACGATCCGCCGACGCCCAGCGCACGCGCCACCTCGGCAACCGTCCATATCGGCGCGCTCATGCAACCCTCGATGCTAATGCGGCGGCGACCGCCTCGTGATCACTGAAGGGCAGCACCTCGCCACCGACGATCTGTCCGGTCTCGTGGCCCTTGCCGGCGATGAGCAGCGCGTCGCCCTCCTGCAAGTCCTCGATCGCCGCGCGGATCGCAGCAGTGCGGTCGCCGATTTCGCGGGCGCCCTTCGCGGTGGCGAGGATCGCCGCGCGGATCGCTTCCGGCTTCTCGCTGCGCGGATTGTCATCGGTGATGATGATGCCGTCGGCGTTCTCGGCCGCGATTTCGCCCATGATCGGCCGCTTGCCGGCATCGCGATCGCCACCGGCGCCGAACACGACGACCAGCTTGCGCCTGGCGTAGGGACGGAGCGCCTGCAAAGCTTTCGCCAGCGCATCGGGCTTGTGCGCATAGTCGACGAAGATCGGTGCGCCGTTGCGCTCGCCGACCCGTTCGAGACGTCCCTTGGCGCCTTCGAGATGTTCGAGGCTCGCGAACACATCGGCTGCATCGCTGCCTGTGCCGATGGCAAGGCCGGCCGACACCAGCGCGTTCTCGATCTGGAACTCGCCGACCAGCGGGAGACGGACCGCGTAACACTTGCCGCGATGCTCGATCGCGAGCGCTTGCGAAAAGCCCTCGACCTCGGCGCCGGCGAGACGAATGCCCTCGCTTGCCCCGTCCCCATTGCGGCCGACCGCCATCACGCGCAGGCCGCGCGCCTTCGCTGCGTCGAGGACGTCCGCCGAGCAATCATGATCGGCCGAGATCACAGCCGCGCCGTCAGGGGCGACCAGCTCGCGGAACAGCCTGAGCTTGGCCGCAAGGTAATGCGCGACGGTCGGATGGTAATCCATGTGGTCGCGCGAGAGATTGGTGAAGCCGGCGGCCGAGACGCGCACGCCGTCGAGGCGGTACTGGTCGAGCCCGTGCGAGGACGCCTCGAAGGCGAGATGCGTGACGCCGTCGCGCGCGATGTCGTCGATCTGCCGGTGCAGCGCGATCGGATCCGGCGTCGTCAGCGAGCCGTAGACGGTGTGCTTGGGCGAGACGAGACCGATGGTGCCGATGCTGGCGGAGGCATGCCCCAGCCGCTCCCAGATCTGGCGCGTGAACGCCGCAACCGAGGTCTTGCCGCTGGTACCGGTGACCGCGGCAATCGTCGAAGGCTGCGCAGGGAAGAATTTTGCCGCCGCCAGCGCCAGCGCACGACGGGGGTTGGCGACCGTCACGAACGGCACCTTGCGGCCATCAGGCGCATGATCGCCGACGACGGCCGCCGCGCCGGCCGCGACCGCAGCATCGACGAAGCGCGCACCGTCCGTCTTGCTGCCCGCAAGGGCGAAGAAGAGATCGCCCGGCCTGACCTGCCGGCTGTCGAGGGCAAGGCCGGTCACATCGAGCGCCGCGGCAGCGGGCTCGATTACGACATCATTGCCTAGCAGTTCGCGCAGCTTCATGGTCTTCCAGCCGACACGCCGTGCCGGAAAGCCGAATCTTCGGAAAAGCCCGACTCAGCAGCGGCAATGGCCTACCCGGTTGATTACTGGGTTGTTCTGGATGCTGCAAGAATAAGGCGGTCCGCAGGCGGCAGATCGAACCGGGGCTCGACGCCCAGAAGCGGCGCGATCCGCTCGATCACCTTGCCGCCGGTCGGCACCGCGTTCCAGCCCGAGGTGATGAAACCCTTCGTTTCAGGAATGGCCTGCGGCTCGTCGAGCATGATCAGGACGTGATATTTCGGATCGTCGCAGGGCAGGATGGCGGTGAACGAGTTGAGCACACGCTTCTTGGCGTAGCGGCCGTTGATGACCTTCTCGGACGTGCCGGTCTTGCCGCCGACGTAATAGCCCTTGATGTCGGCGGTCTTGGCGGTACCGATCTCGGCATTGAGCCGCATCAGATACCGCATCTTGTCGCTGGTGTCCTGCTTGATCACGCGCTTGGCCAGCGCCGCCGCTTCGGCTTCGCTGCGCTTCATGAAGGTCGGCGGAATGAGGTAACCGCCGTTCACCAATGCATTGATGCCCATCACCGCCTGGAGCGGCGCCACCGAGAGGCCCTGGCCGAACGCAGCCGTGACCGTGTTCAGCTCACTCCAGCGGCGCGGGATCAGCGGCGCCGCGCTCTCCGGCAGCTCGGTACGCAGCCGCGTCAACTGGCCCATCTTGGCGAGAAACGCCTTATGCGCCTCGACGCCCTGGTTAAGCGCGATCCGTGCCGCGCCGATGTTGGACGAATAGGTGAACACTTCCTTGGTGTTGATGAAGCGCCCGAGCGGGTGGCTGTCGTGGATGGTGAACTTGCCGTAGTGCAGGTTCCCGCGCGCATCCCACGACGAGTTCAGATTGATCTTGCCGGAATCGAGCGCCATCGCCAGCGTGAACGCCTTGAAGGTCGAGCCCATCTCGTAGACGCCGGTGGTCAGGCGATTGATGCGGTCGGGGTCGTGCGCTTCCTTCGGATTGTTGGGATCGAAGTCCGGCAGGGACACCATCGCCACGATCTCGCCGGTCTTGACGTTGGAGACGATACCGGAGGCGGCCTTGGCGTGAAACTTGTCCTTGGCCTTCAACAGTTCGTCGCGGAGCGCATGCTCGACGCGCAGATCGACCGAGAGCTCGATCGGCTTTTGCAGCCGGTCGGTGGCAAAGCCGGCGCGGTGGAGATCGGCGAGCCCCTGGTTGTCGAGCCACTTCTCGAGACCAGCGATGCCCTGGTTATCGATATTGACGAGACCGATCAGGTGGGCGACCTCGTTGCCGGTCGGGTAGACGCGCTTGTTCTCGCGCAGGAAGCCGATGCCGGGAATGCCGAGCTTGTGGATGTCCTGCTGCTGCTTCGGCGTGACCTCGCGTTTGAGCCAAACGAAGCCCTTGCGCGTCTTCAGGCGCTCGCGCACCTCGGCCTCGTCAAGATCGGGGATGGTGGCGGTCAGAAGCTCGATCGCCTCGTCCTTGTCGATGATGCGGCGCGGCTCGCCGAACAGGCTCGCCGCCTTGACGTCGGTTGCCAGGATCGCGCCGTTACGGTCGACGATGTCGGGCCGCGCGGTTGCGACCACCTCCTGCGCCGCGGCGCGGCGGGCACCGTGAGCGTCGGCCCCGATCGCGAACATCACGAGGCGGCCGCCGATCAGGGCGTAGACCGAGGCGAAGGCGAGCATCGCCAGGCCAACGCGCGCGCGCGCCTTCGCGGCGCGATCGACGTTGCGCCCGTAGAGCAGGCTGCGGATCAGCCGCTGCCGCCAGGGCTCGGTGGGCTTTTCTGTGGGTTTTGCCGGGATCGGAGCGCTCATTGATTGTCCTCCGGCTGAGGCACGGAGCCCGTCACAGTGTCGGGATCGCTCGCGGCTTCGATAGTATTGAGCATCGCTCCGATCGGGTCGGGCTCGCCCGGCCTGAACATCCGCGGCGGGCGCTCCGGCAGGTTCTTCAGCGAGTCATATTGCGTGCCGTTGACCGGCTTCAGCGATAGATGCCGGTCGGACAGTCCTTGCAGGCGCAGGGGCGCATCGAGCTTGGCCCATTCAGCGCGCAGCGAGGCGATCGCATCGCGCTGCTCCCGGATCTCCGCATGCAGGCGCAGCACCTTCTCGGTGCGCGCGGTGGAGTCCATCTTGATCCGGTAGACATGGGCTGCCGCGAAGATCAGCGCGCCGATGACGAGGAGGTGGATGAAGCGCATGCGCTAGCCGCCCCTCATGACGTCGGAGAGTCTTGGCCAGGACGATGGCTCGCCATCATGATGCGCGGGCGCCGAGGTACGCTCGGCGGCGCGCAGCTTTGCGGAGCGCGCACGTGGATTGAGCGCAACTTCGTCCTCACCGGCGACGATCGGCCGCCGCGTCAGCAGCTGGAAGCTCGGCGCGGCTTGCGCCACCTCTGGCAGATGCCGCGAACCGCCGCCGCTCTTGGAACGTGAGGCGAGAAAATTCTTGACGATGCGGTCTTCCAGCGAATGGAACGAGACCACGACGAGGCGGCCGCCGGGCTCGAGCACGCGCTCGGCCGCAGCGAGCGCCGTCTGAAGTTCCTCCAGCTCTTCGTTGACGAAGATGCGCAGCGCCTGGAACGTCCGCGTCGCCGGGTGAATGTCCCCGGGCTTCGAGCGCACGACCCTGCCGACGAGATCAGCGAGTGCGCGCGTGGTCGTGAACGGCGTCTCCTGCCGGTCTGCCACGATGGCGCGGGCGATGCGCCGCGAATGCCGCTCTTCGCCGAAGAGATAGATGATGTCGGCTAGATCGCCTTCGGAAGCGCGGGCGACGACGTCTGCCGCGGTCGGCCCCGTCTGCCCCATCCGCATGTCGACCGGTCCGTCGAGACGGAAGGAGAAGCCGCGGCCGGCCTGATCGAGCTGCATCGAGGACACGCCGACATCCATCACGACTCCGTCGATCGCCTCGACGCCCTGCCCCGCGCAGACTTCGGCGAGGTTCGAGAAGCGATCTTCGACCAGCGTGAGCCGGCCCGCGGAGCGTTCGACGAGTTCGGCACCGCCAGCGATCGCAGTGCGGTCACGGTCAATGGCAATGAGCCGGGTTCCCGGCACGTCGAGAATGGCACGGCTGTAGCCGCCGGCGCCGAAGGTGGCGTCGACATAGATGCCGCCCGCGCGCGGGGCGAGATGGTCAACGGCCTCGCGGCCGAGAACG
The DNA here is from genome assembly GCF_023074095.1 of Bradyrhizobium sp. 137. Taxonomy (NCBI): domain Bacteria; kingdom Pseudomonadati; phylum Pseudomonadota; class Alphaproteobacteria; order Hyphomicrobiales; family Nitrobacteraceae; genus Bradyrhizobium; species Bradyrhizobium sp. 137. The sequence continues at coordinate 374,307 of NZ_JADPKU010000053.1, read as the reverse complement.
GGAATGTGCGGAGCCGAGCTCATGCGCCACGCCTGCCGAACACCCAGCCCGGCGTCGATGCCAGATTGGGGACGAAGCAGCCCATGACGCCTCGAATGATTCTGCGTCGCGGCGGTTCCACGACAAAGCCCTCGTCTAGCACGGTTCCCAAGCCCGGCTGTCCCGGGCCGCAAACCCAGTGTTCCCAGTGGAATTTGTCGGGCAGCCATGGGATTTCGAGCCAAAATACGCTTTGGCCGCCTCCGGACGCGGGTCGGCTCTTCATCTCTGAGTAACGGCCCTTAGCGTTAAGAAAGCGTTGATCGGCTCGCGACAAGTCGAAAAGGTGACGCCGTGGTGATGCTTCATCCACACACATGCGCCAAAATGCATCCGTTAACCGCGCCGCGCGATTGCGCGCGGCCGAAGGGTAAAGGAATAGTAAAGAGAAGGGCTTGGCCCACACTCTCGTCCAACTCGAGCTGTTCATGCCGTCCGGTTCGTCCACGCCGTCTGGAGCTGATTCGAAGCGTCAACGCGTTCTCCCGGTTCCCAAAGCCGCGGCGGGCATGCGAACGTTCGATCCCGATTCCTCGATCGTCTCCGACATCATCCCCTCGCCGAACCATGGCGAGCGCGCCAAGGGACGGCAGCCCGACATGATCGTGCTGCACTACACCGGCATGCCCGATGTCGAGGGCGCGCTGGCGCGGCTGTGCACGGCGGGGACCGACGTGTCGGCGCACTACGTCGTGCTGGAGGACGGCCGCATCGTGCAATGCGTGCCCGAGGCCAGGCGCGCCTGGCACGCCGGCGTCTCGTCCTGGGCCGGCGAGGATGACATCAACTCCTGCTCGATCGGCATCGAGATCATCAATCGCGGCCATGACTGGGGCTATCCGGAGTATCCGCTGCGCCAGATCGCCGCCGTGATCGCGCTATGCCGCGGCATCATGCTCCGCCGCAAGGTGCCGCCGCACCGGGTGCTTGGCCATTCCGACGTCGCACCCGCGCGCAAGAAGGATCCCGGCGAAAAATTTCCGTGGCATTCGCTGGCCAATTCCGGCGTTGGCCATTGGGTGACGCCCGCCCCGGTCGTGCGCGGCGAGAGCCTGATGCTTGGCACCATCAGCGACGCCGTGCTGAGCATGCAGCAGGCGCTCGCCCGGTACGGCTATGGCGTGCCGCTGACCGGCAAATACGACGCCGCGACAATGGAAGTCGTCACCGCCTTCCAGCGCCACTTCCGCCCGGCGCGGCTGGATGGTATCGCCGATCATTCGACGCTGTCGACATTGCAGGCGCTGCTGGCGAGCTTGCCCGCGGAAGGGACGGCGGTCGCGTCGAAGTGATGGCATAGCCGTCATTCCGGGGCGCACGACGTGCGGACCCAAAATCTCGAGATTCCGGGTTCGATGCTTCGCATCGCCCCGGAACGACGGTGCTAGTTACCCATCTCCTTGATCCTTCGCGCGTACAGCCGCCGCAGCGGCTCCAGCTGCGTCGCCTCCGTCGCCGCGCGATAAGCTTCGCGCGCCTCGTCCTTGCGGCCAAGCCGCCGCAACAGATCCGCGCGTACGGCGGGCAACAGCTCGTAGCCAGCGAGCCCGCCGCGGGCGGTGATCGCATCGACGAGAGCGAGCGCACGTGAAGGACCATCGACCATCGACACCGCCGCGGCATGGTTCAGCTCGATCACCGGTGACGGGTTGACGCGCAGCAGGACCTCATAGAGCCCCGCAATCTGCGGCCAATCGGTCTGCGCAAAGCTGGTCGCGCGAGCATGCAACGCCGCGATCGCGGCTTGCACGGCATAGGGATGCGGCCGGCCCGGCACGCGCAGGGCGTCATCCACCAACCGCAGGCCTACCTCGATCTGCGCGCGGTCCCACAGCCCGCGATCCTGCTCTTCGAGCAGCACAATATCGCCGGCCGCTGTCTCGCGCCCGGCGCGGCGCGCGTCGTGCAGCAGCATCAAGGCCAGCACGCCCTTCGTGCCGGCGCGATCGGGCATCAACCGGTCCAGCAGGCGGCCAAGCCGGATGGCCTCGGCGGCGAAATTGGGCCGCATCAGGTCCGCACCCGACGTCGCGACGTAGCCTTCGGTGAAGACGAGATAGATCACGGCGAGCACGCCGTCGAGCCGCAGCGCCAGCGCGTCGCGCTCGGGCACTTCGTAAGGAATACCGGCAAGGCGGATCTTCTGCTTGGCGCGAACGAGCCGCTGCGCCATTGCCTCCTCGCTGACGAGAAAGGCGCGCGCGACCTGCGCGGTGGAGAGCCCGCAGACGGTGCGTAGCGTCAGCGCAACCTGGACTTCGGCTGCGAACGCGGGATGGCAGCAGGTGAAGATCAACCTGAGCATGTCGTCGTCGAGCATGGCCGGCGGCTCGTCAGGCGCTTGCGCATTCAGCTCGAGCTCATGCACCAGCGCTTGCTGCTTGCCGCGAAAGACGGCCTGACGGCGAATGCGGTCGATCGCCTTGTTGCGCGCGACATTGACCAGCCAGGCGCGCGGATTGTCGGGGATCTCGCATGCCGGCCAGCGTTCCAGCGCGACGGCAAAGGCATCCTGGAGCGCATCCTCAGCGAGATCGAAATCGCCGACGAGGCGGATCAGCGTGGCCAGCGCCCGCCCCGCCTCGTCACGAAAGATGGCTTCGATCTCGGAAGGGGTCATGCGATCACCACCTCCAACGTCATTGCGGGGCGTTGCGCCAGCGACGAGCCCGGAATCCATAATCCGGATCGTGGTCATGGATTCCGGGCCTGCGCCTTGCGGCGCATCCCGGAACGACGAGGGTGCGATCATTCACTTGTCATAGACCCAGATCGGCCGCACCTCGATCGATCCGATGCGCGCGGAGGGAATCCGCGCCGCAATCTCGATCGCGGCATTCAAATCCTTGGCTTCGACCAGATAGTAACCGCCGAGCTGCTCGCGCGTCTCCGCGAACGGGCCGTCAGTCGTCAGCGTTTTGCCATCGCGCACGCGCACGGTCGTCGCCGTCGTCGTCGGCTGCAAGCGGTCGCCGGCCTTGAAGTTGCCGCTCTGGATGATGGATTGCGTGAAGGCCTGATATTCCGCCAGCATCTTCTGGCTGGTCGCCGCATCGTTCTTGGCGTACTCGACCTCGTTCTGGTAGATCATCAGCAGATACTGCATTGCTTTACTCCTGTGGTTCGGCTGTGTTGCCGACATCCAGTCGAACGGGGCACGCACCAAACGACATCTTCAGGATAAATTATTTGAAGCCCGCACGCGCGGCGATATCGGCTTGACGGAACCGTCACAAATGCTCCATGCGTAAGCCGTCAGTCGGCCGGACGGCCGCTCCGGCAGGGGCCGAAAGGCCGCCGGGGAGGAAAGTCCGGGCTCCCTTGACATGCGGTGCCGGATAACGTCCGGCGGGGGTAACCCCAGGGAAAGTGCCACAGAGAACGAACCGCCCGCCTTCGCCCCTTCGGGGCTTCGGCGAGGTAAGGGTGAAAAGGTGCGGTAAGAGCGCACCGCGGATCCGGCAACGGAGCCGGCATGGCAAACCCCACCGGGAGCAAAACCGAATAGGGACGGCACAGCGGGCCGTTCGCGCAAGCGATAACGCCGCGGGGCAATGTCAGGCCCGCCGTCCGGGTAGGTTGCTCGAGGCCATGTGCAAACATGACCCCAGAGGAATGGCCGTCACGTACCGTTCGCGCAAGCGGGCGGTGCCTTACAGAACCCGGCTTACAGGCCGGCTGATATCTTGCAACGAGGGGTTCGGCGTGAATGCGCCGAGCCCCTCACCATTTTAGAGGTGTCATTCCGGGGCGATGCGCAGCATCGAGCCCGGAATCCATCGGGCAGCAAATTCAGGCGATCGATGGATTCCGGGCTCTCGCTTCGCGAGCCCCGGAATGACGAAGACACTAACCGACGATCTCTTGCAACACCGCCATCAGCGCCTCCGGTGCAGTCACATTCGGCGCGTGGCTGGCGTCGAGCTCGACATAGCGCCAGCCATCCTCGCTCTTGGTACGCCTCGCAAACTGCCCGAATACATCGCCGGGCGGAATGCGCGTGCAATAAATGTAGCTGCGCGGCACTGTCGCATCGCCGTGCGCGAGCTTCAGCCGCGCCTCGAAGCACTTGATCGGCATTGGGACGCGGCGCGCATTGAGCCAGTCGAGATCGGCCTGCGGCGTGTCAGGCGGCGGTGGGTTTGGCGGGATGCGGTAGCCGTCACCGCCGGCGGCCGCCCTTCGCATCGGCTCGCGCCCGCCTTCGTTGAGGTCGAACAGCGACTGGCCGTCACGGGGCACGAAGGCATCGAGATAGATCAATTGTGTCACGCGCTCGCGTGCGCGGTCGGCGACGCCGGTGGCGACCATGCCGCCATAGCTGTGGCCGAGCAGAACGATGTCGCTGAGGTCCTCGAAAGCGATGACGTTAAGGATGTCCTGGATATGCGTGTCGAGATCGATCGAACGACTTGCCAGATGCGCGCGCTCGCCGAGACCCGTGTAGGTCGGCGCGACCAGCCGGTGGCCGGCCTGCGCCATCAGCGGGTGCATGTTCTTCCAGGCCCAGCCACCGGACCATGCGCCATGACAGAGCAGAAAAGTCTTCGAGCGTGCGGACATCGGCGTTTCCATCGTTCTTGTTTGTCCGACGGAGTGTAACGGCCGAACGCGCGATGTAAAACGCTGCGGCCGCTTTAGGCCCCGCGCGTGTCCGCCCTCACCAACACCGGTGCAAGCGCATTGCCTTCGCGCCGCAGCTTCTTCGCCTCGAAACCGTGCATGCCGAGTTGCCATTGCAGCCCGACGATGGCCCCCTTGGTCGGTTGCAGTAATGCGAGCGACGCGAACAGCGTCACCGGCAGCCACACCGCGAGTTGCAGCCACTCCGGCGGCGCATAGGCGGTCTCAACCGCAAGGATCGCCGGCACCACGAGATGACCGACCACGACCATCACGAGATAGGCCGGAAAGTCGTCTGCGCGCTGGTGCAACAGCTCCTCGCCGCAATGATCGCAAGCGTCAGCCACTTTCAGGAAGCGGCCGAACATGTGCCCTTCCCCGCAATTCGGACATTTGCCGGTGAAACCGCGCCACATCGCCTTCGCCAGAGAGACCGTCGCCATGACCACACCTCTTCCTTTTCCACGATCCATACAATAATGTATTGCATCCATACATTCAAAGGATATGGAGCCAAATTGCATGGATTGGACCCCGACAATCTCCGAGCTTTCCGGCCCGCGCTACCAGCGTATCGTCGAGGCCATGGAGGCCGACATCGCCGCGGGCCGACTGGTGCGCGGCCAGCAATTGCCGACGCAGCGCGCGCTCGCAAAAGCGCTCGGCATCGACCTCACCACGGTGACGCGCGCCTACACCGAGGCGCGGCGCCGCGGCATCATAGAGGCCCGGGTCGGACAGGGCTCGTTCGTGTCGGAGACCAGCGCGCGCCGTGCGGTCGACCTGCCCCACCCAGTCGCGATCGACCTCTCGATGAACGTGCCGCCACAGCCGCTGGAGGCACAGCTCGACGAGCGCATCATCGCCGGAATGGGAGCCATCCGCGCGCAATCGGGCCTGACGGCGCATCTCAACTACCAGCCGCCCGGCGGCAGCGCACATGAGCGCGAGGTTGCGGCACGCTGGATGCGCGCCCGCGTTGCGCATGCGCATGCCGACAAGCTCGTGATCTTTCCCGGCGCGCAGACGATCCTGTTCAACCTGCTCAGCCATCTCGCACGGCCCGGCGACATCGTTCTGACCGAAGCGCTCACCTTTCCCGGCATCAAGGCCGCCGCGGCGCGGCTTGGTATCAAGCTCGTCGGCGTCGCCATGGATGACGGCGGGATCCTGCCCGACGCGCTGGCAGACGCTTGCCGCACCCACAGGCCGAAAGCCGTCTATCTCATTCCGACGCTGCACAATCCGACCACGGCGACGCTATCCCCCGAGCGGCGCAGCGCGATCGCAAAGATCATCTGCGATGCCGGTACGACACTGATCGAGGACGACGCCTACGGGCTGCTCGACCGTTCGGCATCGCCGATCGCGAACCTCATTCCCGAACGGACCTATCTCGCCACCACGCTGTCAAAATGCATCGCGCCGGCGCTTCGCGTCGCCTATCTGCTGACGCCCGACAACGATGCACAGCAGACGATGCGCAGCCATTTGCAGGCCACCGTGCAGATGCCGGCACCGCTGATGGTGGCGCTGGTGACGCATTGGATCGAGACCGGCATTGCCGATCGCATCATCGCCGCCATCCGCAACGAAGCGGTTGGCCGCCAGCAGCTCGCGCAGCGCGCGCTGAAAGGATTTCAGTTCCTGGCCAGGCCCGCCGCCCATCATCTCTGGCTGAGGCTGCCGGAGGGCCGGTCCGATGTCGCGGGGCATCTCTTGCGGAATGGACTCGCACTGGTCGCCGGCGAAGCCTTCACCGTCGATGGGATGCCGCCGCATGCGGCGCGAGTCTCGCTGGGCGCAGCGCGCAACAGGGCGGAATTGACCGAGGCGCTGCGCATCCTGGTCAGCGCGCTGCACAAGCCGGCCGACACCAGGCAGATCGTCTAGCGAAAACCTATCGATGCTGACGGCGATGGCGCGCGCGAAGCGCAGGCACAGCGGGTGACGGATAGGCCTGCGATGCATAGGCGTCGCGCGGGATGCCCTGCTGGCCGAGCGCGGCGCGCGCTGCCGGCGTGAGCTGTCCGCCATTCAGCACGTCGCGGTCGGGATGGGCGGCCTGATAGGCCGCAGGTTCGGAAAGCTGCGCCTGCGCTATTGTCGGCATCAAGGCCGCCGCCGACATCAGCGCGGCCGCAACGGCAATGTTCATGCGGGTCACCGTCATTCTCCATCATCTTGTGCGGGACTGACCGAACGGAGCGCACGATGGCGTCGGACGGGCCGCAGGATTGAAGTACTGAAGTACGACCGTCATGTAGGCGTGTCTTTCGCGAAAGCCCGAACCCCGTAGATCACGCTTGCGTGCAGCACGGATTGACCGGCACGGCAGCAAGCGTGCTATGCGGGCGCTGGTGATCAACAGTTCGGGATCGCCATTGCAACAAGGATGATCCGTTGGAAACGCTCACCTACGTCCTGCTGTTGTTCGGCGCGCTGGCCGGCGGCTTCGTCTCGGGACTGGCCGGCTTCGGCACGGCGCTGATGGCGCTCGGCATCTGGCTCTACGTCCTGCCGCCATCGCTTGCGGTGCCGTTGGTGCTGATCTGCTCGGTAATCGCCCAGACCTCGACGCTGCCGTCGATGTGGAAGAGTTTTGACCTCTCGCTGGTCTGGCCGTTCCTGATCGGCGGGCTGGTCGGCGTGCCGCTGGGAACGATGATGGTCGCCTCGGCCGACCCAAAAGTTTTCAAGCTGAGCGTCGGTGTGCTGCTTCTGATCTTCTCGAGCGCGCTGTATCTGAACAAGAGGTCGCTCGCGATCAAATTCGGCGGCAGGATCGCAGACGGCGCGATCGGCTTTGCCGGCGGCATTCTTGGCGGCCTCGCCGGATTGTCGGGGCCGCTGCCGATCCTGTGGGCCAACATCCGCGGCTGGAACAAGCACGAGCGGCGCGGCATCTTCCAGCTCTTCAATTTCACGGTGCTCGCGACCGCGCTGGCGTTGCAGACCGCGTCGGGCCTCGTCGCTTTCAAGGTGGTCTGGCTCGCGCTGGTCGCCTTTCCGGGCACGCTGATCGGCGCATGGGCCGGCGCACGCGTCTATCACGCGTTGAGCGACAAGCATTTTGGCGATGTCGTGCTCGGCCTTCTGTTCCTGTCCGGCCTCGGCCTCGTCTCGAACAGTGTTGGTGCATATTAGCCCCACGGCGCCGCAAATTATCCGGCGCCGCTGGGGAGGTGACTGCCGCTACGCAGGCGCACGCGCGGGAGGTGCAAGAGAGTCAGCTTCGACCTGCCCAGGAGCCCCGACCTGCCGGAGCGGCGCCAGGCGCCTTTCGAACTCGCGGCGTAACAACCACAAGCTCAGCGCAGCCTGGAGCGTCGTCGCTGCGATCGACAAGTACCACACGTGCTCCATGCGGAAGCCGGGCCGCGTTGACAGCCAGATTGCCGGCAAGGAATAGGTGAACACGCGCGTCGCCGAGCTCAAGAGCACCGGCTTGGTATTGCCGAGGCCCTGGAACATGCTCGAGCAGGTGAAGATCAGGCCCTGCGCCACCATGTTGAGCGAGATGATCCGCAGGAACAGGAAGGCGATCTCCATCGTCTCCCGGTCGTTGGAGAATCCGGCGAGCAGCAACTCCGGCTTCGCTTGCGCAAGGATCATGAAGCCGATCATCACGGCTGTGGTGATTAGCGCCGCCTTGACGAAGGTCTCCCGCACGCGCGCGCCGTTTGCGGCGCCGACGTTCTGGCCGGCGATCGGCCCGGCCGCGAGTGCGACCGCAAGCGCCGGCATCTGGATCAGGCCGAGCACCCGCTGCCCGATGCCGAATCCCGCCTGCGCCGCCGCACCGAAATCGCGCAGCACGTAATAGACCACGGCCATGAAGATGAACATCATCGCGAACTCGCCGCCGGCCGGCAGACCGACATTGAGAATGCGCTTCAAATGGCGCGGCTGCGGGCGCCACTGCGCCGCGTTGAACGCGACGTAGCGCTCGACCTGGCGGAAGTACGCGAGCAGCATCAGAACGCCGATCGCTACCGCGATCGAGCTCGCCAGCCCGGCGCCGGCAACGCCGAGCGGATAGCCCGTGCCCCAGCCTGCGATCAGCACCGGCGCCAGCGCGATGTTGATGACCACCGCGAGCGCCTGCACCAGCATGGCGGGACGGACAATGCCGGTCGCGCGCAGCGCAGACGCCATCACCTGAGTGGCAAACTGCAGCGCGAGCGCGGGCATGAACCACAATAGATAGATGGTCCCCGCCTCGATCGTGGGCTGATCCGCGGCGATCGAACGCATGTAGAGACGCGACAAAGCTGCGCCCGCGGCCAGGGTCAGCAGGCCGAACAGCACCGACAGCGCGATCGCCTGGTTGAAGATCAGATTGGCATCCTGCCGATCCTTGCGTCCCACGGCGTGCGCGATCAGCGCCACCGTGCCGACGCCGAGCACCTGCATCAACGCGTTGACGAGAAATCCGGCATTGCCGGCCGTGGCGACACCCGCGACGGCAGCATCGCCCAATCCCGAGACGAAGTAGAGATCGACCAGCTGGCAGACCATAATCGTGATCATGCCCACCATGATCGGCGGTGCCATGGCCAGGATGTGTCTCACGATGGGGCCGTTCGTCAGGTCTTTCATGTCATTCACCTCCGGCGGCGTGGCGTCGGGACTTCGCCCCGCCGCCGCGCGCCTCATTCCGCTGCTGCGATACGTCCGAGCTCCACCACCTGCCGTTCGAACAGGCCGCGATAGATGCCCCCTCGCTTGCCCGCGAGCACGGCATGCGTGCCCTGCTCGACAATCTCGCCGCGATCGAACACCAGGATGCGATCGAGGCTCTTCACGGTGGACAGCCGGTGCGCAATCACGATCGAGGTGCGGCCTTTCATCAGCCGCTCCATCGCCTCTTGGATCAGCGCCTCCGACTCCGAATCGAGGCTCGAGGTCGCCTCGTCCAGGATCAGCACCGGCGCATCCGCCAGGAAGGCGCGCGCCAGCGCCACGCGCTGCCGCTCGCCGCCCGACAACTTCACGCCGCGCTCGCCGACCAGCGTGCCGTAGCCCTTGGGCAGGCGCAGAATGAAGTCGTGCGCGTTCGCAAGCCGCGCCGCCTGCTCGATCGCCTCCAGGCTGGCGCCCGGCCGGCCATAGGCGATGTTTTCGGCGAGCGAGCGGTGGAACAGGATCGGCTCCTGCTGCACGATCGCGATCTGGCTGCGCAGCGATTGCTGCGTGGCGCGCGCGATGTCCTGCCCGTCGATCAGCACGCAGCCACTGGTGACGTCGTAAAGCCGCTGCACCAGCTTGACGAAGGTCGTCTTGCCGGAGCCGGAGCGGCCGACGAGGCCGACACGCTCGCCGGCGCGGATCGTCACCGACAGCCCGTCATAGAGCGGCGCGCGGTGGCCGCCATAATGGAACGTGACGTCGTCGAACACGATCTCGCCGCCCTCGATCGCGATCGGACGCGCATCGGAAGCATCCGCAATGCCGATCGGCTCGTCGTGGATCGCCACCAGCTCGTCCATGTCGTTGACCGAGCGCTGGAGATTGTTTATGTGCATGCCGACGTCGCGCAAATAAGCGTGGATGACGTAATAGCTCGTCAGCACATACGTGACGTCGCCGGGCGAGGCATGACCTGACATCCACAGCAGCACCGAGCCGCCGATCACGGAGGCGCGCAGGCACAGCAGCAAGGAAAGCTGCGACATCGCCGTGTAATTGTAGCGAAACCAGGTCCGCCGCACGCGCACGCGCCAACGGTTGATGACGCGCGCGAGCCGCGCATCCTCGCGCGCTTCGGCACCGAACGACTTCACCACGGCGTTGCAGGTCAGCGCGTCCGCCAGCGTGCCTCCGACCTTGGTGTCCCAGGCATTGGAGACGCGGGCTGCCGGCGCGATGTAGCGGGTCGAGAACACCACCGTGATGGTGACGTAGACGACCGCCCCGAGCGCGATCACCAGGCCGAGCGAGGCCCAGTGCACGCCGAGCAGGACCATCGACCCGATCAGCACGACCAGCGAAGGCAGAAGCGCGAGCAGAATGGTGTCGTTGAGCAGGTCGAGCGCCCACATGCCGCGGGTGATCTTGCGCACCGTGGAGCCGGCAAAGGAGTTCGCGTGCCAGTCGGTCGAGAAGCGCTGCACGCGCGTGAACGCGTCCTGCGCGACGTCGGACATGGTCGTCAGCGTGAACGGCACGATCGCCTGGAGGCCGACGAGCCGCAACACCATCGAGGCCGCGCCCAGCGCCACGATGGCGCCGAACGCCGTGAGCGCCGCGTGGCGCGCGTCCGGGTCGGACGGGCCGCGCGTCAGCGCATCGACCAGATGCCCTGAGAACACCGGCATGAACAGGTCGGCGAGAGTCGCGCCCAAGACGCCGCCGGCCACAACGAGGCCGCGCCCCGGCTGCTTCAGCCAGTGGCGGAACACGAAGGGCAGCACCACGCGAATTGCGGCGGGCTTTTTAGACAGAGCGGTCATGACATCATCCGGCCGCACGCGCGGGCCGGCTCCATCGATGGACACAGACCGGCCACGAGGGCCGAGACGGCGTCACTCAAAACTGACTTTGACTTGGGAAGCGGAGCGATCGGGGCGCTTGGTCGAAACCTTGGCCCAATCGAAGCTGGCGGAAAGGGCCTCTATGAGGCCGAGCACATACCGAGCCAGAACATCGAGCGCGGGCGTGCGATCTGCGAATGCGTCGAAATCATGCAAATCCCTCCCGGCTCGATTGAATGAGGTGCGCTTTATAGATGTGTCGCAAGCGCTTTGCAACGGGGCTCGCGCGAGATCACGCACGAGTGTTGCAATTTGGTACGCGACGCCGTCCGCATCGCTGGTTGCGCGCTGCCACCCCAATCTTCGCCGTCATGCCCCGGCTTGACGGGGCATCCAGTACGCCGCGGCGAATGTGGTGCGAGAGCGAGCTCTCCAACGCCTGCCTCTGGAATACTGGATCGTCCGGTCCCGGCTCCGCCAACGGCTTCGCCGGGCATTCGGTGTTGGGCCGGCGAAGCTTCAGCGAAGACGGCAAGCCGGCGATGACACCGAACACGCGGAGTTGCGTCAATGCGCGTCGCCGCCGGCACCAAACGGCGAAGGCGGCTTCTTCAGCAGCGCGACCAGGAGGCTGAGCGCGAGATAGAACAGCGTCAGCACGAAGAAGGCGTCGCCAAAGCTCATCACCACGGCCTGGCGATGAACCAGCTGGGAGAGCTGCTTCATGGCCATCAGCGTGGCATCGCCAAGCCCCTGAAACTTCTGCATGAACATGGTCAGCGTTTCGGTCGCGGTCGCATTGCCCCACGTCACGCGCTCCTGGAGGCGGGTGATGTGGAGGTCGGTGCGATCGTTGAGTACGGTGTTGATGACGGCGAGGCCGAGCGCGCCGCCGAGATTGCGCATCAGGTTGAACACGCCGCTCGCGTTCTTCACCTTCTCGGGTGCCAGCGTACCGAGGGCGACGTTGTTGGTCGGCACCATCGCGAACATCATGCCGATGCCGCGCAGGATCTGCGGCACCAGTAGTTCATAGAAATCATAGTCTCGCGTCATCCAGGTCATCTGGTAGGAGCCGAGCGCGAACACGACAAGACCGAACGCGATCATGTAGCGCATGTCGACCTTCGCCATGAGCCGGCCGACCAGCGGCGCGACCAGGAACATGGTGATGCCGGAGACGAACATGGTGTCGCCGATCATCAACGCGCTGTAGCCGCGCACTTCGGCGAGATAGCGCGGATAGATATAGGTCAGGCCATAGAGCCCGATCCCGATGCAGAACTGCAGCGTGCAGCCGACGGCGAAATTGCGGTCCGAGAAGGTGCGCAAGTTCACGATCGGCTCGGCCGCGGTGAAGACGCGCCAGAAGAAGGCGATTCCCGAGATTGCACAGATCCAGGCGCAGATCGCGACCGAGGTGTCCTGCATCCATTCATATTGCGGCCCCTCCTCCAGCACATATTCGAGCGTGCCGAGAAAGCCGGCCATGAACAACAGGCCCCACCAGTCGAAGCGGTCGAGCAGTTCGAGATGCGGCTCGTCGAAATCGACCAGCGCCAGCACGCCGACGGTGATGCCGATGCCAGGCAGAACGTTGATGTAGAACAGCCAGTGCCAGGACATCGCGTCGGTGATGTAGCCGCCGACCGTCGGCCCGATCGTGGGTGCGAGGGTCGCAACAAGCCCGATGATGGGGCCGACGATGTGGAATTTCGAGCGCGGAAACACGGTATAGGCCGAGGCGAATACCGTCGGGATCATGCCGGCGCCGAGGAATCCCTGGAGCGCGCGCCAAAGGATCATCTCCTCGATGGTGCTGGCAAAGCCGCAGAGCAGGCTCGAGGCGGTGAAGCCGGCCGCCGAGATCGCGAACAACAGCCGCGTGCCAAAGGCGCGCGACAGGAATCCCGAGAGCGGAATGGCGATGACCTCGGCTATCAGATAGGCGGTCTGGACCCAGGAGACTTCGCTGGAGCTCGCCGACAATCCGGCCTGAATCTCACTCAAGGAGGCCGAGACGATCTGGATGTCCAGGATCGACATGAACATCCCGAACACCATGATGATGAAGGCAAACAGCCGCTTCGGCGCGATCCGCTCGGAAGCCGGGGCCGCCATCATGGCAGGTGAAGCAGTGGTGGTGTCGGCCATTCTCTTACCCGGCTCGCGCGAGAGTGCGCGGTCCACCTCTCCCCATCGGGGAGAGGTCGATTTGCGCAGCAAATCGGGTGAGGGGCCGCAGCTCCCACGAGAGAGCGTAAGCCCTCACCCGGATCGCATCTTGCGATGCGATCCGACCTCTCCCTTCGGGAGAGGTGAAGGACGAAGCGGCGCTCGTCTTGAACATGATTCGCCTACCGGCACTACTGCGGGTGAACCGCGATGGGATCGTCGAGATCGACCTCGCTGTCGGCGTCGGCGGCACCCTTGTTGGTGTCGACGGTCGCGTAGACCGACATACCGGCGCGGAGCAGGTTCTGCTTCGCCACCGATTTCGGCACGCGGATGCGCACCGGCACGCGCTGCACGATCTTGGTGAAGTTGCCGGTGGCATTGTCAGGCGGCAGCAGCGTGAACACCGAGCCCGCGCCCGCCGCGATGCTATCGACGACGCCGGAGAACTTGCGCATGCCATAGGCATCGACCTTGATCGTCACCGGCTGGCCGGGGCGAATGCGCTTGAGTTGCGTTTCCTTGAAATTGGCGTCGATATAAACGTCGTCGAGCGGCACGATGTTGCCGAGGCGCTGGCCGACCGCGACGAAGTCGCCCGTATTGACCAGGCGATTCGAGAACGTGCCGTTGACCGGCGCGCGCACCGCGGTGAATCCGAGATCGCGCTCAGCCTTGGCGAGCGTGGTCTTGAGCTCGGCGAGCTGCGCCTGCGCCTCGGCCTGCTGCGCCTTGGCGACGTCGACATTGCTGACCGCGACGTCGTAGGCGGCCTGCGCGGCCTTGACCGCGGCCGCGCCCTGGTCGCGTCCGGCTTCCGAGCTCTCGAAGGTGGCGCGCGAGGCAAAGCCCTTGCTGCTCAGCGCCTGCTGGCGCTCATAGTCGAGATCGGCACGCTTGAGGCCCGCTTCAGCCGAGACGAGCTGCGCCTTTGCTTGCGCGACCTGGCTATCGAGTGCTGCGACCTGACGGCTGATGCGGTCAATCGTGGCCTGCTGGGTCGCGATCTTGGTCGCGGCGGCATCGACTGCGATCTTGTAGTCGCCGTCGTCGATGCGGAAGACGACGTCGCCCGCGCGCACCGGCGAGTTGTCGCCGGCCAGGACCGCGGAGATGTGACCGGCGACGCGCGCACCGAGCATGGTGTTGTTGGCACGGACATAGGCATCGTCGGTGGAGATGTAGAAGCGGCCGACCAGCGTGTAGTAACCGGCATAGCTCGCGACCGCGAGCGCCAGCAGCAAGCCAACCCCCATCAGGACGAATTTGCGTTTGCCGGATTTGGGCGCGGCGGCAGCAGCGCTATGGGCAGGGGCAGCCCTGTCGGTCGCGGGCTTCTCGGCCACCTCGACGCTGCGGTGCTCGTTTTCCTCGACCACATGAGAGCGCAATTTCTCAGCCAGGACGGCGGATTTCTCGGGCGCAGCGTCACCGCTCACCTGCTCCGGCGTCGTCTCCACCGCTTCCTGGCGAAGGACGCGCGCAGCCTGGTCTCTCGATACGGCCATAAAGGCCTCCCCAAAAGCGCGAGCAGGGATGGCCGCCACGGCACGCCCCTTTTTCGCTCGTCCTAAATACCTTGACCGAACGGTTCGGTCAATCTACATAATATTCCCGGTGTCATCTTAATAGCCCGAATCCTTTATTCGGGTTTCATAGCCCCAGACGCGGATCCAAAAACCTTCCGAGACCCTAAACCAATGGTTGTAGCTGCCAGCGAACGTCTTCACATCGTCCCGGAGGAGGACAGCTCCAAGCGACGTCAAATCCTGGACGGTGCTCGCAAAGTGTTCATGGCTCTCGGTTTCGACGGCGCCAGCATGGGCGAGATCGCGCGCGCGGCACAGGTTTCCAAGGGCACGCTCTACGTCTATTTCGCCGACAAATCCGCGCTGTTCGAAGCCATTCTCGAAGAGGAGGCGCTCCAGCACGGCCAGGTCGTGTTCAATTTCGATCCCGCGCGCGATGCCGAGACCACGCTAAAGGATTTCGGCCAGGCCTATATCCATTTACTCTGCCGGCCCGGCGGCGGATCGGCAATCCGCACCGTGATGGCAATCGCCGAGCGCATGCCCGACGTCGGCCGCCGTTACTATGCGCGGGTGCTGGACAAGACCATCCACCGGTTGTCCGATTATCTCAAAGCCCATGTCGCTTCCGGCGATCTCGATATCGACGATTGCGATCTTGCCGCCTCGCAATTCATGGAACTGTGCAAGGCCTCGCTGTTCCTGCCGTTCGTCTTCCAGGCTGCTCCCGCACCGTCGCAAGAGCGCATGACCGAAGTCGTCGATAGCGCGACGCGGATGTTCCTCGCGACGTATCGGGCGAAGTAACCGCAAGCGGGCTACGCGTTGCGCAGGCGCGTCGCGGGCGGTTATATTTGCGTCCATGCCTCGTGATCTTCGCCCCCCTGTCGATATTCTCCATTATGAGATCGTCCAGGAGCAGGCCTCGGCGCTTGGACGAATGGGCCGCGCGCTGGAACAGAGCCTCACGCGTTTGCGCGAGTTCGACGCCGCCCACGCGGCCTCGGGGGTACCGGCCTCACTGCAACCGGCCAGACGTAGGCTGGTGCATGAAGCCGGCCATGCGCTGTGGATGTTCGTAGTGCAACGCGAGGCGTCCGGTCTTCGCGACAGCCGCCACATCATGCGAACCTACAACGTCCCTGGCGAGGTGCAGCGGTGCATGGGCCTCCCGCCGTCGAAGCCGGTCTCGAAATGACTTGCTGGCGGGCTACGACCCCATCGTAGCCACGGGTTTTGCGCAAGCCTCAATCGTCGGCGTACTCGTCTTCTTCGCGCTTGTGCGCGGCGCTCTTGCGGCCGAGCGAACCAGTCACGGAAGGATCGCGTGCATTCGCATAGGGGCTGCGTGACTGCGCACGCGCGGCGACCTCATCGCCGGAGACGGCGGCGGGCTGGCAGATCAGGCGACGGCTGGCGCGGCGCATCAGATCGACGTGGATGTGATCGTAATGATAGACGTTGGAGCCGGGCGCGAGCACCGTCGTGAAATGCGCGCAGGCACCGGACTGCACGTCGCGCAAAAATCCCTGCTCTTCCGGCATGCCGCGCCAGCCGTCCTTCACAGTGACGCGGCGGCCGTCGGCGAGCACGAAGGCGGAAATATCGAGCGCATTGCCGAAGGCGTGCTCGGAAATGTGGGCGCGCGAGTTGCCGTTCATGCCACGGCAGGAATAGGCGGAGATCTGCTTGATCTCGGCGACGCGGACGCCGAACCAGCGCATGGCCGAGGGCTGCACGGTGTCGGCGAGCCAGCGGTCGAGCTCGGACACGATCGGACAGGCCAGCGTCGCGGTCGGCTTGATCGCAACGGGACCAACGGCGGTAACGGGATTGCCCTGCGCCGGGCCAAGACGCGGCAGCGGCTGCTGCGCGGGCGGTTGCCCGTAGGGTGCCGCACCGGCCGGCCGCGCCGGATAGCTCGGCGCGTTCATGTAGCGCGCGGCCCCCGCGGCATCGGTGCCCTCGGGCGGCAGATCGATCTCGTCTTCCTGCGGCACCACGCCGGGCGCGTTCAGCGACATCGGTCCGGTTGAAGTGCCATAGCCGGAAGGCTGCTGCACCGCGCTCTCCGGATAGTTCGATCGCGGCGGGTGGGAGGGTGCCGGATAATTCTGGCTCTGCGGATAGTTCGATCGCGGCTGCGTGACCGGCCAGCGCGGCTGGTTGCCGATGCTCACCGGCGGACGCAGCTCCTCGTCGGCAAAGCCATAGCTGCTGGAGGCTTCGCCGATGGCGGCGACCTTCAGCGGAAATTCGGCGCCACATTGGCCAGGGCCGGAGATCGGATCGATGCGGACGATGTCCGCACTCTCCTTGACCGCTCCCGATTTCAGGCACGCCGCTTCCGCCTCGGCCCGCCACGGTTCGCGTTCGGCCTGGAAGAAGCCGCGTCCGCAACCCGCAAGCGAAACAAGGACGAAGGAGCCGACGAGATACAAACGAACTCCGCGCGTCATGAACGCACGTTCGGTGAATTTACTTAAAGACTCTTCAACGTGTCGTTTCAGCCTTCTTTAACCATGCCGGCCCGCGTGCGCCGAAATGCTGCCAGACTGAGCGACAGGACGACTGACTTTTTCGGAAGGAGACTCTCTGTTAACCATAAAGCTCGCGCAACGCGGCGCGACAGCGGGAGCGATCTCATGACGTTCGCCGGCAGACTAAGCATTATCACCGCGTACCTCGCCATGGCCTTCGTCGGCGCCATCGTGCTCGGCATCATATAGGGCCGCGCTCCATCTCATGGATCGTTACCGACATTAGGCCAAGATAGCCGAATGTGCGCCGGCTCACGCAGGCGACGGCCAGATGTAGTGATGTCCATCACGGAAGAAGGGACAGCCGGGGCGTAGGGTCGAACTACGCTCAGTCCACCAGCGACATCAGTCCATACGGGGACACGGAGGTTATCATGAACAAGCTCACCATCGCCGCCACGGCGCTCTTCCTTGCTTCGACCGCCGCCGCGCATGCCGGCAATTCGATCTCGTTCCAGATCGAAGGCCAGCACATCCGCATCGAGACGCCGCGCAATTGTACCTCGCTCAATTGCGTGACCATCGTGGCGCCGGGCCTGTCGGACAAGCCGATCAAGCTGAACAACATCAACCTCAAGGGCCTGGGCGGCTCCAAGGATGATGACGTCGACACCACGCCGGCTCCGGCGACCACGAATGCGCAGCCCGCGCCGGCTCCGGTGCAGCAGCAGCCAGTGCCACAGGCGCCGGTCCAGGCAGCTGCGCCCGCCGCAACGGACCCGACGGCTCCCGGCACCCCGTCCGCCGGCCTCGACACCACGCAGCCTGCACCTGTTGCGGCGCCTGCTCCCGTCGCCGCACCCGCTCCCGTTGCTGCTGCTCCCGCGCCGGCCTCGGCTCCGGTTGCCGCGGCGGCCGTGCCGGCACCAAACTCGCCGATCGGCGTGTGGGCGACCGAGGAGAACAAAGGCAATGTCCGTGTCGAGCAGTGCGGCGCCAATCTCTGCGGTTATGCCGTGAAGACCAACGAGCGCATCCTGATCAACATGAAGCCCGACGGCTCGAAGTGGAGCGGCCGCATCCACGATCCCAACTCTGGCCGCAATTACGACTCGACCATCGCGATGAAAGGTCCGAATGCAATGCGCGTGCAGGGCTGCGCCTTCGGCGGCATGTTCTGCGGCGGCCAGACCTGGAAGCGCGTGAGCTGACACCGAAGGTGTCATCCTCGATTGCGCAATGCCAGCTTAGCTGCTTGCGGCGTACAGCCGGGCAGCATCCAGCTTCAAGGCGGATTCCCGCTGTCGCAAGGAGCTGGCGTTACTCGCGACCGCACTAACTTGCGGATGCCGTCTCGACCAGCGTGCGGCGCGCTCACGCCTCGCCGCGCAGCCACGCCCTCACCTTCTGCAACAGGCCGTGCCGCAATTCGTCGACCGAGGCGGCTTCGGCTGGTGTCAGTGTCTGCAAGGCCGCATCGATATGATCGGCCGGCGCCGTCGGCTCGGGCGAAGGCGCAACACCGGCAGCGGCGAGCGCAATCGGACCGATCTGTGCCAGGAACGCGCGCTCATATTCGCGCGACAGCCGCGCGATTGCGTCGTCCAACGTCAGCCAGTCCACCGCCTTGATGTCGTTCATCGGTTTGCGGACCGGCCCGCCATCGGCCTCCATACGCCAGAAATGCACGACCTTGGTGCGCCCGCCCGATTGATAGCCCAGCGTGCCCAGAAATTCGTGCACCGCGATCTCGTGCCCGGTCTCTTCTAGCACCTCGCGATGCGCGGCCTCCTTCGGCGTCTCGCCGTCGTCGAGCTTACCCTTAGGCAAGACCCATTCGTTGCGCTTGCGCTGGCGCACCACGGCGATCAGCGGCGTCGAACCTCGCCGCAGCACAATACCACCCGCCGCCATCACCGGCACCCGCGCCATCACTCACATCCAGTTGTCCCCGCGGACGATATAGGCGGCGGGCGCGGCGGATTGAAGGCTACTCTCTCTTCAGCAGCGCTTGACCGGCGCGGATGCGCGTGCCCTCCGTGATGCCGTCGCAGAACGTGAAATCGCCGGGCGCCAGGATGATGATGGTCGAGCCGTGCTCGAACCAGCCGAGCTCCTCGCCTTTAATCACGTTGACGTCGCAGGGAAAATTGACGGGGCCACGGGTCTGCCCGTTCAGCACCATGTCGAGAAAGTGCAGGCGGATGCTCGCGACCAGGATGGCGGCGACCGGCACCAGCGTCACCGCCTCGCCGGTCGGCAAATGCGTGCGAATGACCGCGCGCTCGTTCTTGCAGAACAGCCGCTCGACGCGCTTCAGCGCGATGGGGTTAACGTTCCAGACGTCGCCATGGATCAGCGTGACGCGCTCGATATGCGCATCATAAGGCGCGTGGAAACGGTGATACATGCTCGAGGTCAGCCGCAGCGTGACGAAGCTTCCATTGCGGTGCTGGTCGACCAGAGCGGAATCGCCGACGAGATCGAGCAGCGAATAGGGCGCGCCTTTGACCTGAAACAGTTCGGTGTCGACGATCCGGCCATGGGCGCCAACAATGCCGTCGGAGGGGCTCGCGACCACCGCCGGGTCCGGATCGAACGGCCGCAGACCCGGCTTGAGCTCCCGGGTGAAGCAGTCATGCAGACTCTTGAAATGGGCCTTGCGCGCCTCCGACAGGTCGAGGTCGGAGAACAGCTTCCACAGCGCGATCGAGAAGTCCCGCACAAACGGGTTCTCGATCTTGGAGAACCAGCCCATGAAGCGGGTCAGGGCCGCGCGCGGGATGCGGTTGGTCAACAAGAAGTTGAGGTCTTCCTGCTGGGTGAAAGAGGCGATGAGGGCTTTGACTGTCATGAATCTGTCAGCTCGCGGGGTTAGCGCTTGTTGTCATGGAAACGACACTCCCGATTCTCTCGATGTCCGTGGCCGCCGCAGCGTCCGCTGCCGCCGCCTTCCCGAAGCTCAAGGCGCGCATCGAGCTCTCCCGCGCCAAGCACCGCTCGCTCTCCGGGCATTCCAAGATGTCGCGCCGCGTGGCGCGGCTGATCCCGTTCTACGAGTTCGGAAACGACGACTACTTCTCCTGCGATGGCGCGCCGGCGAACATCGCGGCTCAGCGCAAGGAGGGCTTCTTCCGCCTCGCCGGCCTCTACGCCGAGCGCTATCCCAGGGGACGCGCGATGACGAAGGAGGCCGCGGAGAGGATCTCCGATCTGAACTTCACCGAGAGCTACCGCGTGCCGTTCCAATTCTCGCGACTGGTCCGCGAGCATCTGGGCACCTCGACCTTCATGGAATCCTCGCGCGGCGTCACCGTCACGGATGTCGACGGCAACAGCTTCTACGACCTCACCGGCTCCTACGGCGTCAACATCTTCGGCAACGACTTCTACAAGGACTGCATCGAGGGCGCCGAGAAGCGCGCGCACGCGCTCGGCCCCGTGCTCGGCCCCTACCATCCCGTCATCCTCGACAACGTGCAGCGGCTCTGCCGAATCTCGGGCCTCGACGAGGTCTCGTTCCACATGTCCGGCACCGAAGCCGTGATGCAGGCGGTGCGGCTCGCGCGCTACCACACCAAGCGCACGCATCTCGTCCGCTTCGCCGGCGCCTATCACGGCTGGTGGGGCGACGTGCAGCCCGGCGTCGGCAATCCGATTCCCGCGCACGAGACCTACACCCTCGCCGAGATGTCGGAGAAGACCCTGCACGTGCTGCGGACCCGCAAGGACATCGCCTGCGTGCTGGTCAACCCGCTGCAGGGCCTGCATCCGAACGCCAATGCCCCCGGCGATTCCTCGCTGGTCGATTCCTCCCGTGGCGGCAATTTCGACCGCGCGGCGTACACCGAGTGGCTCAAGAAGCTGCGCGAGGTCTGCGACCAACGCGGCATCGTGCTGATCTTCGACGAGGTGTTCGTCGGCTTCCGTCTCGCCGCCGGGGGAGCCCAGGAATATTTCGGCGTGCGCGCCGACATGGTGACTTACGGCAAGAGCCTCGCCGGCGGCCTGCCGGTCGGCGTCGTCTGCGGCAGACGCGAATTGATGCGCCGCTTCCGCGACGACCGTCCCGCCGACATCTGCTTCGCCCGCGGCACCTTCAACTCGCATCCCTACGTCATGATGGCGATGGACGAGTTCTTGAGCCGCCTCGCCAGCCCCAATTTCCGCGCCGTCTATGACGGGCTGGAGGCGACCTGGAACGGCCGCGTCCAGAAGCTCAACCACATGATGACCGATGCCGACCTGCCGGTGCGGTTCGCCAACTTCTCCTCGATCTGGACAGTGAAATACACCACCCCGTCCCGCTACAACTGGATGCTGCAATATTATCTGCGCGCCGAGGGCCTGGCGCTGAGCTGGGTCGGCACCGGACGGCTGATCTTCAGCCTCAACTACACCGACGCCGATTTCACCGAGGTCGCCGAGCGCTTCGTCCGCGCGGCCGAAAAGATGAAGGCCGACGGTTTCTGGTGGCACGACGGCGCGCTCACCAACAAGAGCATCAAGCGGCAGATCCTGAAAGAGATGCTGGCCACGCGGTTCGGGCGTTGAGGCCGATTCTTTCCACATAACCACCGTCATTCCATGCGCAGCATCGAACCCCGAATCCTGGGATTCCCGGTTCGGTCCTGCGGACCGTCCCCCGCACGCGGGAAGAGGCGAAGACGCCCCCAAGACGTGGATGCCCGGGACGAGCCCGGGCGGCATGACGCAAGCATCAGACATCAGAGTATTGGATATGCGCAGCGCGCTCAGGCGTGCTGCTCTTCGAGCGTCGGCTCGCCGATGAGGCCCAGCGTGTGCTCGGGGTTGAGGTGCAGGCCGGGGTCCATCAGCTCGCCACGCATCAGCGCGAGCGGAGCCTTGCGATAGAGCATCAAATCATGGAACGGATCGGTCAGGATCTTGGTCATCCAGACGAGACCGGTCTCGACGTCGCGGATGAAGAACAGGTGCACGGTACGGAACAACAGACCGCCGCCACCGACCACGAGCCAGATCTTCGCGACCTGCCGCATGAAGTCGGCCGCGCTCGCCCAGGGCGTGAACAGGCCGAACAGCGTGGGATCGACGAACAGCACCAGCGGCGAGAGCGCCCAGATCGCCATCAGCACCACCTTGCGCTGAAGGTTGTAGCCGACCTTGATCTCTTCCTTGTGCTCGTGCGTCGCCTGGTTGATGTGGTCGTAACCGTGCGGCTCGAAGAAGAAGTGACCGGCCTGGCGCGAGGTCATCGAGACCAGCCAGCCGACCAGCGCGGACACTACGGGGTCGATGAACAGCCAGACATAGGCAAAGAGAAAGCTCAGCGCGCTGACGAAGTGCAGGCTCTGATTGATGCGGCTGTGGTGATAGTAGCGATGGTCGTCCCAGCGCTGGATGCGCAGCTGCTCGAGATAATTCTTGATCATGCTCTTCCCCAAGATGCTTTCGGGTACGGGATTTAAACGGATTCGATGTAGGCCGTGTGACATCATCATCTTGTCATGTGACGATGTGCAGCGGCGCGATGACGCACGGTCACTCTCTCCCCTCACCCTGAGGCGCTTGCCTAGCAAGCGTCTCGAAGGGGCGAGGCCCGTCTGCAGCAGGCGGGCCTTCATGGTTCGAGACGGCGCTTGCGCGCCTCCTCACCATGAGGGGCAACAGCAATGCTACGCCGCCTTGGCGACGTCGACCTTCCGGAAGCGCACCAGCGAGAAGTGGCCGAGCGGCGGAATCAGACGGCGCTCGGCGAGCTCGATGCCGCGTGCGCCGGCCAGCCACTTCGCATAGCGCGACCAGGCGAACTCGGCGGTGCGGAAGCCGAGCGGACGCACCACTGGCTGCAGCTTCTGCTCGATGAAGCGGCGCATGCCGGTATCGGCGCTGACGCGGGTGAGGATGATCAGCTCGCCGCCCGGGCGCAGCACGCGGACGAATTCGTCGAGCGC
Source organism: Bradyrhizobium sp. 137 (assembly GCF_023074095.1). Taxonomy (NCBI): domain Bacteria; kingdom Pseudomonadati; phylum Pseudomonadota; class Alphaproteobacteria; order Hyphomicrobiales; family Nitrobacteraceae; genus Bradyrhizobium; species Bradyrhizobium sp. 137. The sequence continues at coordinate 351,049 of NZ_JADPKU010000053.1, read as the reverse complement.
CTTCTCCGGATTGGGCACTGCGGTGACGACGTATTGCGCCATGACGACGTCGAAGGAGTTGTCGGGGAATTCGAGCTTCTCGGCGTCCATCACCGCGAGGCCCTCGACGTTCTTCAGCTTCTGCTCGCTCACGCGGCGGCGCGCCTTATCGAGCATCGCCTCCGAGATGTCGGTGCCGAAGATGCGCAAGTTCGGCGCGTAGAGCGGCAGCGAGATGCCGGTGCCGACGCCGACCTCGAGCACCCGCCCGCCGATCTTGTTGGTGGCCGCGATCGCCGCCTGCCGGCCCTTGGCGAAGACGCCGCCGAACACGAGGTCGTAGACCGGCGCCCAGCGGTCATAGGCCTGCTCGACCGTGCCGCGGGTGAGGTCGAGCTGCTGCGTGCCGTCAAGGTTCATGATCTTAGCCATCGATGAGGTTCTCGCTGTGGTTCAAATGGACGATCAACCGCGCACCGGCCGCCGCGCCATGCGAGGCGAGGCGCGCAAGGTGCGGCTGGGCTGAAGTGAGGTGAGATTGCCGACGAACTGGCGCGCGCTGTTTTCCCAGGAACGCTCCAGCGCGAAGTTGCGGCAGGTCTGGCGCGACATCGTGAGCGCGCGCAGGCACGCGGTGCGCAGATCATGGTCGATCGCGCCGATCGGATGATCGGCGATGACGTCCTTGGGGCCCGTCACCGGGAACGCCGCAACCGGCGTGCCGCAGGCGAGCGCCTCGAGCTGCACCACGCCGAAGGTGTCGGTCAGGCTGGGAAACACGAAGACGTCGGCGGCGGCGAGGTGCGCGGTGAGATCCGCCGCCTTCTTCTCGCCGAGGAAGACGGCGCCGGGATATTTCTTTTCCAGCGCAGGCTTCTGCGGGCCGTCGCCGACGACGACCTTGGTGCCGGGCAGGTCGAGCGCGAGGAACGCTTCGAGATTCTTCTCCACCGCGACCCGGCCCATCGTCATGAAGATCGGCCGTGGCAGGTCGAGAGCTGCTGGGCTGTCGGGATGGAACAGCTCGGTGTTGACGCCGCGCGTCCAGAAGCCGAGCCGCTTGAAGCCACGTTCAGACAGCTCCTGCCGCAGCGAGGGCGTCGCCACCATGGTCATCGCGGCGGCATCGTGAAAGTGGCGCAGCACGGCATAACCGATGTTCGCGGGGATGCCGGTCCGCACCGAAACATATTCGGGAAAGCGCGTTGTATAGGATGTGGTGAAGGCGAGCCGGTTGCGCCGGCAATAGGCCCGCGCGGCCCAGCCGATCGGGCCTTCGGTCGCGATGTGCAGCGCCTCGGGAGCGGCCTTCTCGATCCGCCGTGCGATTTCCCTGAAACTCGGCAACGCGATGCGCAGGCCCGGATAGGTCGGCAGCGGCCATGACGGAAAACCGTCCGGGGTCAGGAAGTCGATCTCGACATCGAGGGCCTTGGCCGCGCTCGCCAGCGAGGTCAGCGTCCGCACCACGCCGTTGACCTGCGGATGCCAGGCGTCGGTCGCGATTAATACCCGCATGGGACAATCCCGAGAGTTTGATGATTCTCGGTTTCCGACCATCAACGAAGGATATTTCAGGCGTATGACGTCACAGAAGTGTCGGCGCTCTGTTTTGTTCGTTAACGGGCCCGCGCGGCCACGAAACTGTCATGAAACAATTCTTGCCGCCACGAAGCCGTTTTCGGTTTTCCACGCAAATGTCCCGAAATGTTTTGCCGTTAGTGATCACCCCAACGGAGCACCGAAACGGTGCCGCGGTGATCAACAACACCGAGCAAACAGGGGCGATCAATGATCAATCTGGACACGTTCAAGAACTATTCGCGCGCCGTTGCGATCAGTGCAGTCGCGATCTCTGCAATCGCGTTCGCAGGTACAGCCAACGCTGCGCCGGTGCAGCTCTTCCCCTTCTTTCAACCGCTGCCGCCGATGACGGCGCCGCAGCCGCTCCAGCCGTACCAGCCCTACCAGACGATGCCTTATCAGGCCGCGCCGTCCGAGGATCAGGACGCGGTCGAGATGCCGGCCCGCTTCCGCCGCCAGACCGTTTCCTACGCAACGCGGGAGGCGCCAGGCACGATCATCATCGACACGCCCAACACCTATCTCTACTACGTGCTCGGCAACGGCCAGGCGCTGCGCTACGGCATCGGCGTCGGCCGCGACGGCTTCACCTGGTCCGGCATCCAATCGGTGAGCCGGAAGGCCGAATGGCCGGCCTGGACTCCGCCGCCGGAAATGATCGCCCGCCAGCCCTATCTGCCGCGCCACATGGCCGGCGGCCCCGGCAATCCGTTGGGGGCCCGCGCCATGTATCTCGGCAGCACCATCTACCGCATTCACGGCACCAACGCGCCCGAGACCATTGGCAAGCACGTCTCGTCCGGCTGCATCCGCATGACCAATGACGACGTCACCGACCTCTACGCCCGCGTCAATGTCGGCACCAAGGTCATCGTGCTGCCGATGACGGAGCGGCGAGCCGAGCTTGGAGCTGCGACGCGCTGAGCGACAGGACATTGTGACGCAAACGGCCCCGGAACCCACCGGGCGCCGTGTTCGTTTGCCCTCGACATCCCGAAGCGCGCTTGCTGCAGCGCGATCCCTGATGGAGGCGCAGATGCAAGCACGCCGGCAACGTTCGTCAAGGGCATGGCTGCGCGCGATCGGCACCGGGGCATTGACGTTGCTCTTGTCACTGCCCCTCTCGCTCGCGCAGCAGCCGGCGAGCGACGACGCAGCCCAGCAGGCCTTCAACAATTCCTGCCGCACCTGCCACTCCATGAAAGAGGGCGACAATCGTCTCGGTCCCAATCTTAACAAGATCGTCGGACGCAAGGCCGGCGCGCTGCCGAACTACAATTACTCGTCGTCGATGAAGGAAGCCGGCTTCATCTGGGACCAAGACAAGCTCACCCGCTTCATGGTCAAGCCGGACGAGGTCGTGTCCGGCCACAAGATGCAGCCCTATGGCGGCATCTCGGCGGAGGAGGCGGCCAAGGTGGTTGCGTATCTGCAGGCGGCTTCGCAGTAACGACCTAGGCTAAGCGGGTCATTTTTGCTTGGTGTCGGTGATCGTGGCCATCCTTCGAGACGCCGCCTGCGGCGGGCTCTCAGGATGAGGTCGGACTACGCGGCCGCAAATCCATACGGAGCCCTTGCACCAAACTGCAGATGCCCGTTAGCCTCATCCTGAGGAGCGCGCCCTTGCGCGCGTCTCGAAGGACGAGGCGTTCACGATGACCGAAGTAGCGTACCTCTACATTCTCAGATGCGCCGACGGCAGCTACTACATCGGCACAACGCGCACCGCGCTCGATATCAGGGTCGCGCAGCACAACGCCGGCACGTTCGAAGGCTATACAAAGGCGCGTCGTCCCGTGACCTTGGTTTTCTCACAATGGTTCGATCGCATCACCGACGCGATCGAATGCGAACGCAAGCTCAAGAAATGGAGCCGCGTCAAGAAAGAAGCCTTCATGCGCGGCGACCTCGCCGAGCTGCACGAGTTGGCGAAGCGCGGATCACATCATCCTTCGAGACTCCCGCCTGCGGCGGGCCCTCAGGATGAGGAGCGGAGTTCGCGGCAGCGCTCTAGTCCCGACTCCGATGCCGATTAGCCTCATCCTCAGGATGAGGGCGCAGGTGTGGCAGCAGTTTCAACGGGCCCGATGCCAATTAGCCTCATCCTGAGGAGCGCGCTTGCGCGCGTCTCGAAGGACGAGGCGTTCACACCGGGCGGTGCGTTACCGCTCGCCGCCGCGCCTTCGCTCCGCAATCAATCTCAGCCACGCCGCGGAATGAAACGCGCTCATCAACAGATACATCGGAAGCATGCCAACGAGCACGGATCCTTGTCCCGCGGAGCAGAGCATGTCCGCCGCACCGCCGCCGAGCGCGGCGGTCAGCAAGGCCATGATCGCGAAGGTGGGCGTGGCCGCCAGCCCCAGCCATCGGGCGAGGTGACGCGCGGCCGCGACGCTGTCGCGGTTGACGCTGGCGGCCGCGCTTGCGGAAGCGGTCATTTCCGTTCTCCCGCAGCCTCCTCGCGAAAAGCCTTCTCGCCGGCGGTCGAGATCTCGACCCACTTCTCGTCGGGCGCCGCACCTTCCGTGTAGCTGTCGTGCCAATTCCACCATTTGTAGGTCGGGGTCTGCGGATAGCCTTTCGGCGAATCCTCCCAGACCTCCTGGCGGCCGAGCGGCGTGATGTCGAGATAGTTCCAGGTACCGCCCATCTGCTCATCGCCCCGGCTCTTGACGAAATAGGTCCGGAAGACACGGTCGCCGTCACGGTAGAACACGTTGGTCCCGTGCCATTCGTCAACGCCGAAATCAGCATCGAAGCTGTCAGTGATGGTGACCCAGGGCATGATCCAGCCCATCCGCTGCTTCAGCCGCGCGATATCGGCCTGCGGCGCGCGCGAGGCGAAGACAAGGGTGGTGTCGCGGGCATTGAGGTGCGCGACATGGGCGACCTGGTCGGCAACCATGGAGCAGCCCCGGCACGCATGGTCGGGCCAGCCGAACACCCCCGGCTCGAAGAAGGCACGGTAGACGATCAATTGCCGCCGGCCCTGGAATAGGTCAATCAGACTGAGCTTGCCGCCGGGGCCCTCGAACGCATAGGTTTTGTCCACCGCCATCCAGGGCATGCGCCGCCGCTCGGCGGCCAGGGCATCGCGGGCACGGGTATGCGCTTTTTCCTTTACGAGCAGTTGCTGACGGGCTGCCTCCCAGTCCTGCGGCGACACCACAGGCGGTGTCTGCATGGCGGAATGTGCGTTCGTCCCTGCGTTCTCAACTGATGTCATCATGGCTCTCCAAACCTCTTGCCTGGGCGATCATTCCGCATCGCGTTATGACAGACGCGGAACCCCTGGCCCTTCACCGCACATCGTCGGTCGTAAACTGTTTCTGGCATCTCGCGGTTGCGGAGTGGGAGTAACAAGTGTGGCGGGATTAGAATGGAGTCGCTGATCACGGCCGCGGCGCGCGCGCTCGAGGCGGGCGATCCGCTCGGTGCGCTGAACCGCGTTGCGCTGCGCAACGACGCACCGTCGCTGGCGCTGCGCGGCATCGCGATGGCGCAGCTCGGCGATTTCGCCAAGGCCAAGACGCTGCTGCGGAGCGCCGCACGCGCCTTCGGTCCGAGAGAGGCGGTGGCGCGCGCAAGGTGCGTCGTGGCCGAGGCCGAGATCGCGCTGGTCTCGCGCGACCTGAGCTGGCCGGCGAAGACGCTCGCAGCGGCGCGCGCGACACTCGCAAGGCACGGCGATCTCGCCAATGCCGCCCATGCCGGTCACATCGAGGCCCGCCGCCTTCTTCTGCTCGGGCGCCTCGACGAGGCCGAGCGCACGCTGGCGGAGCTCGGCGCAGGCCCCCTTCCGCCGGCGTCTCAGGTCGTCCGTGAACTCGTGGTCGCCGGCATCGCAATCCGGCGGCTCAAAACCAAAGATGCGCGCACGGCGCTTGACCGCGCCGCCGACGCGGCACGGTCGGCCGGGATTCCAGCGCTCACGGCCGAGGTCGAAAGCACAAACCTCGTGCTCGACACGCCCGCGGCGCGCCTGATCGCACGCGGCAAGGAGCATCCGTTGTTGCTCGGACAGGTCGAAGCGCTGGCGGCGTCTCAAGCGCTCGTCGTGGACACGTTCCATCACACCGTTCGCAAAGGAGGCATCGTCGTGTCGCTGGGAACGCGGCCGGTGCTGTTCGCGCTCGCCCGCCCCCTGGCGCAGGCGTGGCCCGCGGACGTGTCCCGAGAGGCTCTGATGACCGCCGCGTTTCGCGCTAGGCACGTCGATGAATCGCATCGCGCCCGGCTACGGGTCGAGATCGGTCGGCTCCGCGCCAAGCTCAAGCCTCTTGCCGATGTGAGCGCGACCAAACACGGCTTTGCGCTGACACCGCGCAAAACGCGACAGGTTCTTGTGCTGGCGCGTCCGGTCGAGGAGCACGCCGCAGTGCTCGCCTTCCTGTCCGACGGCGAGCCCTGGTCGAGCTCGGCGCTCGCGCTGGCGCTCGGAACGAGCGCCCGCACCGTGCAGCGGGCCCTCGACGATCTGGCGCGATCACACAAGGTGCAGTCCTTCGGACATGGCCGGGCGAAGCGTTGGATGACCCCGCCCGTCCCGGGTTTCCCGACAGGCTTGTTACTCCCCACGCCGCTCCTGAAGACGTAGGGTGAGGTCACATCACAGGGATCGAGCACATGAAGCGTACAGCCGCCGAGATCATCAAGGAGTATGGGCCTTTCGCGGGCGTCGAAGCCGTGCATGGCGTCACCTATGACGGCAAACATGTCTGGTTCGCGTCCGGCGACAAGCTGAACGCGGTCGATCCGGCCGACGGCAAGATTGCACGCTCCATCGATGTCGCCGCGCATGCGGGAACGGCGTTCGACGGCCGACACCTGTTCCAGATCGCCGAAGATCGCATCCAGAAGATCGACGCCGCCACCGGCAGGGTGCTCAGCACCATTCCGGCGCCCGGCGGCGGTGGCGATTCCGGATTGGCCTGGGCCGAAGGTTCGCTCTGGGTCGGGCAATATCGCGAGCGCAAGATTCATCAGGTCGATCCCGAAACGGGAAAGGTCCTCCGCACCATCGAGAGCAAGCGCTTCGTGACCGGCGTGACCTGGGTCGATGGCGAGCTCTGGCATGGCACCTGGGAGAACGAAGAAAGTGACGTGCGGCGGATCGACCCCGATACGGGCAAGGTTCTCGAGCAGCTCGACCTGCCCGCCGGGACGATGGTCTCAGGTTTGGAGTCGGACGGCGGCGATCGCTTCTTCTGCGGCGGTGGCAGTCGCGGCAATGTGAGGGCGATCCGCCGTCCCCGACGCAGCTAGCCTCGCGATAACGATTTGAACGCGCGGCAACGGGGCGTTCGCAGCCGTTAACCTGTTCGCCCCAATTCCACCCCACCTGTGCGCTCTAGCGCCCTCCGCGCCAGCCCTGTAAAACCCCCGTCGGGGCGGCTTGGGGGATTGATGCGACTGACGTTGAATCTGAAGACGATCCTGATCGCCGTCGCAGTGCTCGCGGCGTCGTTCTTCATCAGCCTGAAGGCAATGGACTTGCTGTCGCCGCGCGTGACCAATTCGGCGCCGACGGTCGCGCAACTGCCGCCGTTGCCGCCGGCCTCGAAGAGTTCCATCGTGATCGCGCCGGTCGCGATCGCGCTGTCGGTGATCCGCGAGCAGGCCGAGAAGGCTTCGCCGCGCAATTTCGCAGGAAAGGCCGACAACCCGATCTCGCAGATCCTGGAGAACGCCGACATCGGATGGACGGCGGCGCGCGGACCGATGGCGGCAACAGGCGACAAGGACGTGCTGACGCTGTCGACGCCGCTCACCGGCAGGCTGAACGTGACGGGATCGCTGTCCTCGAAGGCCACCGGCGCGCTTGGCGACGCGCTCGGCAGTGTGCTCGGCGGCGACGCCGCGAAACGGATCGGCGCGGTCAACATCAAGAACCTGAACGCCAGCGCCGAGATCAAGGGCAACGTGGTCGTCACCTCGCGCCCGAAGCTCGCGGCCAACTGGTATCTCGAGCCCAATCTCGGCGCCCAGGTCAACCTCGGCGACACCAACGTTGCCGTCGCGGGCGCCAAGGTCAACGTGCCGGCGCAGGTGAAGCCATTGATCGACAAGAATGTCGGCGAGCAGATCAACGCCGTCTCCGAGCGCATCCGCAACGATCCCTCGCTGCGGGAGAATGCCAGGGTGCAATGGGCCAAGGCGTGCCGCTCGATCTCGCTGCAAGGCTCGGGCTCATCGGCCGCACTGCCGCCGCTCTGGCTCGAGATGAAGCCGGTGCGCGCAATCGCGGCGCAGCCGCGCGTCGATGCACAGGCCGTGACGCTGCTGCTCGGCCTCGAGGCCGAGACACGCGTGACCTCGACGCCGACCAAGCCGGAGTGTCCGTTTCCCGACAAGATCTCGATCGTGCCGCCGACCGGCACGGGCGTGAACATCGGCGTGCCGATCGACGTGCCCTTCACCGAGATCAACAAGCTGATCGCGGCGCAGATGGTCGGCCATACCTATCCCGAGGACGGCTCCGGCCCGGTCGACGTCACTGTCAAGACCGTCAACGTGACCCCCTCGGGCGACCGCCTGCTGATCTCGCTGCTGGTGCGCGCCAAGGAGAAGAAGAGCTGGTTCGGCCTCGGCGCCGAGGCGACCGTGCACATCTGGGGCCGGCCGATGCTCGACCAGGCGCAGCAAACGCTGCGGCTCGCCGACATCCAGCTCGCGGTGGAATCCGAGGCGGCGTTCGGTCTGTTAGGAGCCGCGGCGCGTGCCGTGGTGCCGCAGATGCAACAGGCCCTGCTGCAGAAGGCGACGCTCGACCTGAAGCCGATCGCCGCCAACGCCCGCGAGAAGATCGCAGCCGCGATCGCCGACTACCAGAAGAGCGAGGATGGCCTCAAGGTCGAAGCCAAGATCGACAGCCTGACGCTTGCCGACATCGCCTTCGATTCCAAGACCCTGCGCGTCGTCGCCGAAGCCGGCGGCTCGCTGAAGGTGGTTGTGACGAAGCTGTCGGGGATGTAGCCCGCCTTCGCTCACCGGGTCCGTGCGCGTCTTCGCTTGCACCGCTGGCATTCTCATCGGAGGATGCTAAGCTGTTCCTCGCAAGCTCGAACGAGGCGCTGACAGCATCGTAGCTGATAACGCGAGGACGACATGGAAGCCGGCATGGTCACGCCTGCGCCGGCACTGGTACGCTTTTCAGGCATTCAGAAGACCTACGATGGCGAGCACCTCGTGGTGAAGAACCTCGACCTCGAGATCAAGAAGGGCGAGTTCATTACCCTGCTCGGCCCGTCGGGCTCGGGCAAGACGACCACGCTGATGATGCTCGCTGGCTTCGAGGTTCCGACCCATGGCGAGATCTACCTCGCTGACCGGCCGATCAAGAACGTGCCGCCGCATAAGCGCGACATCGGCATGGTATTCCAGAACTATGCCTTGTTTCCGCATCTGACGATTGCGGAGAATATCGCCTTCCCGCTATCCGTTCGCAAAATCAACATGGCGGAAGCGCAGGAGCGCGTCAGCGCGGCGTTGCGCATGATCAAGATGGAAAGCCTGGCGCACCGACGGCCCGGGCAGTTGTCCGGCGGTCAGCAGCAACGCGTCGCACTGGCCCGTGCGCTGGTCTTCAATCCGCAACTCGTGCTGATGGACGAGCCCTTGGGCGCGCTGGACAAGCGCCTGCGGGAACAGATGCAGCTGGAGATCAAGCAACTTCACGAGACAATGGGCATCACGATCGTCTACGTGACCCACGATCAGAGTGAAGCGCTCACGATGTCGGATCGTATCGCCGTATTCAACGACGGCATTGTGCAGCAGATCGATACGCCCGACTCGCTTTACGAGAATCCGGTGAACAGCTTCGTCGCCCACTTCATCGGCGAGAACAATGTGCTGGCCGGCACTGTCGAAACGATCGAAAATGAATATTGCCGCGTCGCGTTGGCCGGTGGCGGCGCCGTGACCGCGCGGGCGGTCAATGTATCACGCGCAGGCGCATCGACTTCCCTGTCGGTGCGGCCGGAGCGGATCTCCATTGTCCCGGATGGCACCTCCAGTGGCGGACCGAACCGCCTGCCGGCCAAGGTGCAGAGCACCATCTATCTCGGCGATCACGCGCTGGCTGTGCTCGATGTCGCCGGCAATTCGGAATTCATGGTCAAGCTTCAGCCCGTGGCGCATCACAGTCTGAGACAAGGCGAAAGTGTGTCGATCACCTTTCGGCCGGAGGACTGCCTGGCCCTCGATCCCGTCTGATCCACCCTGCAGCCTTCATCCAAAACAAGCGGTCGGGCATCTCAACGCAACTCACATGAAGAAGGAACAAGGACCATGCTGAACCGCAAGATTGGCAAGATTGCCTTGGGTTTCGCCGCGGCGCTCACCGCCAGCGCCGCGCTGACGACAATGTCGCAGGCGCGTGACCTCACCGTCGTGTCGTGGGGTGGCGCATATCAGGATGCCCAGAAGAAAGTCTATTTCGAGCCTTTCAAGAAGGCGGCCGGGATTGCGATGAACGACGAGTCCTGGGACGGCGGCATCGGGGTGCTGCGCGCCAAGGTGCAGGGGGGCGCCGCCACATGGGATGTGGTCCAGGTCGAAAGCGACGAACTGGCGGTCGGCTGCGAGGAAGGTCTGTTCGAGAAGTTGGATTATTCCAGGATCGGCGGCGAGTCCGCCTACATCGCACCGGCGGTCAATCCCTGCGGCGTCGGCGCGATCCTTTATGATTTCGTTCTCGGCTACGACAAGGACAAGCTGAAGGAGGCGCCGAAAGGCTGGGCCGACTTCTTCGATACCAAGAAGATTCCCGGCAAGCGCGCCTTGCGCCAAGGCCCGAAGACCACGCTGGAGATCGCTCTCATGGCCGACGGCGTCGCACCGAAGGACGTCTACAAGGTGCTGGCGACCGACGAGGGCATCGATCGCGCCTTCAAGAAGCTGGACACGATCAAGGGCGACCTCGTCTGGTGGAAAGCCGGCGCCCAGCCGCCGCAATTGCTCGCGTCCGGCGAGGTGGCGATGACCTCGGTCTACAATGGCCGCATCGACACCGCGAACAAGAACGAGAAGAAGAACTTTGGCATGGTGTGGGACGGAGCGCTCTTCACTCTCGACAGCTGGGTCATCCTGAAGGGGAGCCCGAACAAGGACGCCGCCTACAAGTTCCTGGACTTCGTCGGCAAGGCGGAGAACCAATCAAAATTGTCGGAGAACATTGCTTACGGCACCTCGAACAAGGACGCAGCCGCGCGGCTACAGCCCGCCGTTCTGAAGGACCTGCCGACGGCGTCTGACAACATCAAGAACGCGGTCGAGATCAACGTTGCCTTCTGGCTCGAGAACATCGACCGCCTGACCGAGCGCTTCAACAAATGGGCGGCGAAGTAGCGCGCGGCGGCAACCGACTTACGCAGCAGGTAGAGGGTGCGTGGCGGACAACTCGCCCGTGGCGCATCCTTCGAGACGCCCGCCTACGGCGGGCCCTCAGGATGAGGTCTGAGTCTGTGGCAGCGACCTTACAGGCACCTATGTCAATAAGCCTCATCCTGAGGAGACCGCGAAGCGGTCGTCTCGAAGGACAAGGCGCTTGCACCGGCCGCTCCAAAAGGCCACATGCGATTGACCTACCCAAATTAGCGAGGGATATCGGTTCAAAGGGGCTCTTGCCGTGACGGATGCGCTCCTGACCGGCGCCAATGCGTCGACCGAGGTGCCGCTCAAGCGCCGGCTGAGGCGTGCTGAGCGGACACGGCAGGTCAAGGCATTGGCGCTGGTGGCACCGCTTCTCGTCTTCCTGCTCTTCACGTTCGCCGGGCCCATCGTCGGCATGTTGTGGCGCTCGGTCGAGGACAGGGAGGTGCGCCAGGTCTTCCCTCACACGGTAGCTGCTCTCGCCAGTTGGGATGGCAGGGACCTGCCAGACGAAATGGCTTATGCGGCGCTGGCCAGCGACATCCTGGCGGCGCGCGCCTCCGGCACCATCGCCATTGCGGCCAAGCGGCTGAACTACGCATTGAATGGCTTCCGCACGATCCTGACCAGCACGGCACGCAATCTGAAGGCGGTGCCGGAGCCCGGCACGGCCAAGGAGACGCTGGGCAAGATCAATCCGGCCTGGCGCGAACGCGCCACCTGGACGACGATCAAGGACGCCAGCGGTCCGGTGACCGGCTTCTACCTTCTGGCGGCGCTCGACCTGACGCGAAACGCGGACGGCGCGATCGTCGCGGCCCCGCCGGATCAGGCCATTTACCGCGATGTTTTCGCCCGCACCTTCCTCATCAGCATCAGCGTCACGGCACTCTGCCTGATCCTCGGCTTCCCGGTCGCCTACCTGCTGGCGACGCTGCCGCCCGGCCGGTCGAACCTGCTGATGATCTTCGTCCTGCTACCGTTCTGGACTTCGCTTCTGGTCCGCACCTGCGCCTGGATCGTGCTGTTGCAGAGCAAGGGCGTCGTGAACGACAGCCTGCACTGGCTTGGCATCATCGACGAGCCGTTGCGCCTGATCTACAACCGCTTCGGTGTCTGCGTGGCGATGACCCACGTTCTCCTGCCGTTCATGATCCTGCCGCTGTACAGCAGCATGAAGGCGATCTCGCCTGCTTACATGCGTGCCGCCGCTTCGCTTGGTGCGCCACCGCTGACCGCTTTCCTGCGCATCTACCTGCCGCAGACCCTGCCCGGCATCGGCGCGGGAAGCCTGCTCGTCTTCATCCTGGCGCTCGGCTATTACATCACGCCGGCCCTCGTCGGCGGCGCCGCCGATCAGATGATCAGCTACTTCATCGCGCTCTACACGACCGAGACGGCCAATTGGGGCCTTGCCTCGGCGTTGGGCGCGGTGCTGCTGCTGGTCACTCTTCTGCTCGCTCTCGTCTACGGAAAGCTGGTGCATGGCCAGCAGGTTACGGGAGGAATGAAGAATTGAGCGACAATTCCCTCCTCCGCACGCCCAGCCAGCGCATCGCGTGGACCGCGACAATCATTGTCTCCACGCTGGTGTTCATCTTCCTGATCGCGCCAATCCTGGCGATCATGCCGCTGTCCTTCAGCTCAGGCTCCTACTTGACCTATCCGCTGCCCGGCCTCTCCTTGCGCTGGTACGACGATTTCATCAATTCGCCGCGCTGGATGAATTCGCTGAAGAACAGCATGATCATAGGCGTCGCTTCGACCGTGCTATCCATGGTGCTCGGCACATTGGCCGCCCTGGGACTGGCGCAGTGGAGGAGCCGGTTCAAGCCGCTCGTGCTGGCCTTCGTGCTGTCGCCGGTCGTGGTACCCGGCGTCATCACCGCGGTCGGCCTGTATTTCTTCTTCGCGCCGATCGGACTGACCGGCAGCTATCTCGGCTTGATCCTGGCCCATACGGCGCTGGCGACGCCGTTTGTGGTGATCACGGTCGGCGCGACGCTGCAAAGCTTCGACACCAACCTGGCGCGCGCCGCCGCCTCACTCGGCGCCTCGCCGCTTCAAGCGTTTCGCCGCGTGATCCTGCCGCTGATCCTGCCCGGCCTGGCGTCGGGTGCGCTGTTCGCCTTCGCGACCAGCTTTGATGAGGTGGTGATCGTGCTGTTCATGGCAGGTCCCGAGCAGCGCACCCTGCCGCGCGAGATGTTCGCCGGCATCCGCGAGAACATCAGCCCGACGATCACGGCAGCGGCGGTGGTGCTGACGACGGTATCGGTCATCCTCCTCGCTACCCTGGAAGGCTTGCGTCGGCGCAACGAACGGCTCAAGAGCAGCAGCGCCTGACCGGCGTCGCCAAGCGATCTCGAAGAATTCCCTATTCCCCGCTCAGCCCCCGCCTTTTTGCATTCCGCTACGGCGCTCCTGGCTTAGCCGGCGGCGCCGATTGCGGCTAGAACAGGCGCGCAACAAAACCCAAGCAACAACACACAGGGAGAAAGAACGTGCAAAAACTCATCGCCGCGGTCGCAGCGGGCTTCACGCTTGCCGCAACATGCAGCACCGCACAGGCCCAGATTTCCGATGACATCGTCAAGATCGGCGTGCTCACGGACATGTCGAGCCTCTATGCGGACGCGACCGGCAAGGGCTCGCTCGCCGCGGTCGAGATGGCGGTCGCTGATTACGGCGGCAAGGTTGCGGGCAAGCCGGTTCAGGTCGTCGCCGCCGATCACCAGAACAAGCCCGACGTCGGCGTCAACATCGCCCGCAACTGGTACGACAACGACAAGGTCGACGCGATCTTCGACGTGCCGACGTCCTCGGTGGCGCTGCCGGTCTCGGCGCTGACACGCGAGAAGAACAAGATCCACATCAATTCCGGCGGCGGCTCGTCCGACATCACCGGCACCGCCTGCTCGCCCAACACGGTGCACTGGACCTACGACACCTATGCGCTGTCGAACGTCGCCGGCAAGGCGATGGTCAAGCGCGGCGAGGACAGCTGGTTCTTCGTCACCGCCGACTACGCCTTCGGCATGGCGCTCCAGCGCGACGCCGCCAACGTGGTGAAGGAGAGCGGCGGCAAGGTGCTCGGCGAGGTCCGCCATCCGCTCAACTCGTCGGACTTCTCCTCCTTCCTGCTCCAGGCCCAGGCCTCCAAGGCCAAGGTGGTCGCGCTGGCGAATGCCGGCGGCGACACCACCAACGCCTTGAAGCAGGCTTCCGAGTTCGGCCTGACCCAGGGCGGCCAGAAAATGATCGCGCTGTTGCAGGAGATCACCGACACGCATTCGCTCGGCATCAAGGCGACCCAAGGCCTGATCGTCACCGACGCCTTCTACTGGGACATGAACGAGGAGACGCGCGCCTTCTCCAAGCGCTTCAACGAGAAGGTCGGCCACATGCCGACGATGATCCAGGCCGGCCTCTACTCGGCAGCCATGCACTATTTGAAGGCGATCGACGCCATCAAGTCCGACGAGGCGCCGAAGGTGATGGAGGAGATGCGCAAGACACCGATCAACGACTTCTTCGCCAAAGGTGGCAAGATCCGCATCGACGGCCGCATGGTCCACGACATGTATCTGTTCGAGGTCAAGAAGCCCGAGGAATCCAAGGGCGAGTGGGACCTCTACAAGCTGATCGCCACCGTGCCCGGCGACGAGGCTTTCCGTCCGCTCGACAAGGGCGGCTGCCCTCTGGTGAAGGGGCATTGAACTGCGTCGTCATACGCAAGTTCGCCGCAATGACGAAAAGACACGACAGCGCGCCCGGGGAAAACCGGGCGCGCTTCGTTGAGGCGTTTAGAAGTTCATTACTCCGTGTACTTGAACTCCGGCATGTTCTTCAGCTCGTCCTTGCTGGCGTTGAACACGGCGTGGTCCGGATACCATTTCGACGCCGACGAGGTCGTGGTCGTCGCGGTCTTGTCGGTGCCGGTGGCTGCGCCAGTCGTCGTGGTCGCAGCCGGCCGGCCGGGCGGGTTGGTGGCTCCTGTGCCGGAGTAGGCGACGGCCTCGTTGACGAACTTCAGCTTCTCATAGGGCACCGCGACCAGATGCTCGCCCATGCCGAGGAAGCCGCCGACGCCGATCACGGCGATCTTGATGTTACCGCTCTTGTCCATCAAGAGGTCGTTGATCGAGCCGATGTTCTCGTTAGCCTCGTTATAGACCTTGACGCCCGACATTTTCGACACGCGCCACTGGTCGGACGCGCTCGTCGTCGTGGCGGTGGCCGCGGTCGGCGCCTTGTCGGTGGTGGCGGGCGGCGTTTGCGCGAACGCAGCGGTCGCGAGCAGTGCTGTGCCGGCAAGACCGGCGACGATCGACTTCATCATGTTGTCCTCTCCTTCGACAGAAACCTTGTGCGGAGAAAACAGCGCTGATCACGCCCAGTTCCGTGCGGGCGGCAATTTCGTCGCGCGATGCGCGAGCCGAAAAGCGCCCAGGGCATGTTCCTGCGTCACCCAGGAACATATTGCGGCGCACCGTTCCGACAATCATGCGCGCCGATCAACGTGCTGCTGGTCGAATCCGTCGTCGACGACGATCCGAAGAAGCATCCTCCGGCGGCCAAGATGCTGGAGCCGTTCGTGCGCGGCGACGACGCCTCCACCATGGACGCGCCACCGGCTTCGGGCTCGGCCCGTCGATCGCGCTCGCCCATGGCCGCGAGTTGTCACTGCACGACCGCGAGCCGCATGGCTTGATCGTGCGGATCCAATTGCCGGTGTGGCAGGAGCCGCTGCTGGCGGCGTAGCTCAAGCCGCGAGCGGCGGGTGCTTGATGGCGTGCTCATCGAAGATCGCCACCGCCTCGAAGCGGTAGCCGCAGGCGTGGCAATTCCAGAGATAGGAAACGCGGCCTTCGCCCGGCTCGATCCAGTCCGGGAATGGAATCGGCGTGCCGCACTGTGCACAGGGGTTCTGCGTGGGAATGTCGTCGATGTCTCGCGGGGTCATGGACGTCCTCCCGAATGCTGTTTTGAAAGCGATTTTTGGGCGGAGACACGAATGGACAGACCAGCTGTCGCGTAAGGCGCTCTGCCAGCTCCAAGCTTAACGTGAGTTTGAGTCGTAAAAGCGACGGCCCAACGAAAATCGCCGAAGGCGGCGTTTCGCCACATCATCGCCGTGTTCCCACGGCCTAACCCGCATGGGTGCAGGTCCGTTCTGCCAAGGAATATTTCGATGAAAATTTTACGCGTTGCCGCGCTGCTCGCAACCGCACTGATTTTGCCGCAGGGCGCATTCGCCGGCCAAGCCGAATACGCCGAGATGGTCGCAGCCCATGCCCGCGCCAACGGCGTGCCGGAGGCGCTGGTCCACCGCGTGATCATGCGCGAGAGCCGCTATCAGCCCGGCCTGGTCGGCCGCGGCGGCACCATCGGGCTGATGCAGATCAAGCTCGCGACCGCCCGCGGCGTCGGCTACACCGGCGATGCCGCAGGCCTGCGCGATCCCAACACCAACCTCACCTATGCGGTCAAATATCTCGCCGGCGCCTATCGCGCTGCCAACGGCGACCATGCCCGAGCCGTGCGTTATTTCGCGGGCGGCTATTACTATGCGGCAAAGCGGCAGCGGCAGGAGGCCGTGCAGGTCGCCACTATGGGCACGACCAATATGGGCGAGACCAATTTTGGCGAGACTTGGCTCGAGCCGAACGGCAACCCGCAGCCGATGCTCGGCGCCACGCCGCCCAGGAAGCTCGTCCAGCGCGTCCGCAACGCCCGGGCGCAAGTTCCTCACTAGAGATCGTCATTCCGGGGCGGTCCGCAGGACCGAACCCGGAATCTCGAGATTCTCAGGTGCGCAATTGCGCACCATAGTTCGATGCTTTGCATCGCCCCGGAATGACGGCCGTGTGGCTTAACGCGTTGACACCGCCCGTCACTGGCATACATTAGAGCCGTTCCGAGGGGTGCTCCGAGGAGGAGCTGAGATACCGCTAAATGGGCAATACCGCCCAGGACCGCGGTGACCCTTTGAACCTGATCCGGGTCATGCCGGCGAAGGGACAGGGATGTTGCAGACCACCAAGCGACCGGATTCACCGGTATCCATCATCGGCGCAGGCATCGCAGGCGCCTGGCAGGCCTTGCTGTTCGCGCAGGCCGGCCATGTCGTGACGTTACACGAGCGTGGTGACGCCGCCATGACCGATGCCACCAGCCATTGGGCCGGCGGCATGCTCGCGCCCTATTGCGAGGCGGAGGTGGCCGAGCCCATCGTCAGCCGCCTCGGCCTGCGCTCGCTCGAGATCTGGCGCCGCGAATTGCCGGAAACGCCGTTCAACGGCTCGCTCGTCGTCGCCCATCCCCGCGAGCGCAACGATTTCGAGCGCTTTGCCCGCATGACGGAGGGTCACGAGCGGCTCGATGCGGCCGGTCTTGCCGCGCTGGAGCCGTCGCTGGAGGGCCGCTTCCGCGAAGCCCTGTTCTTCCCGAGCGAGGGCCACGTCGAGCCGCGCCGCGTGCTGCCGAAATTGCACGAGCGCATCCGCGCCGCCGGCGGCACCATCAAGTTCGAAAGCCGCGTCAGCGCCGCCGAGCTCGATGGCATCGTGATCGACTGCCGCGGCCTTTCCGCGCGCGACGAGCAGCCCGACCTGCGCGGCGTCAAGGGCGAGATGATCCTGATCGAGACGGACGAGGTGCACCTTGCGCGTCCGGTGCGATTGATCCATCCGCGCTGGCCGCTCTATGTCATCCCGCGCGAGGACAATCTGTTCATGCTGGGCGCGACCTCGATCGAGGCTGAGGACACCGGCGTCAGCGTGCGCTCGGCGCTCGAGCTGCTCGGCGCGGCCTATGCGGTGCATCCTGCCTTCGGCGAAGCCCGCATCGTCGAGTTCGGCTCGGGCCTGCGCCCCGCTTTTCCCGACAATTTGCCGCGCATCGGCATTCGGGGCGAGAAGATCGCCGTCAATGGCCTCTACCGCCACGGCTTCCTGCTCGCGCCGGCGCTCGCCGAGCTGACACTTGCCTATGTCCAGCGCGGCCAGATCGACAATGAGATGATGCAGTGCGGGTGATCGTCAACGGTGAGCAGCGCGAAGTGAGCTCGGCCAGCGTCGACGCGCTGCTCACCGAGCTCGACTACGAGGGCACCCATTTCGCCATCGCGCTCAATTACGACGTCGTGCCGAAAAGCCGCTGGGCGGAGACGCAGCTGAAAGCCGGCGACGAGATCGAGATCATCACGCCGCGGCAGGGAGGGTGATGTGATGCAGGCGAGCTCTCTTCACGACGACGGCTCTTTTTGGCTCGTCATTCCGGGGCACGCGAAGCGTGAACCCGGAATCTCGCGCCGCAACTTCGAGATTCCGGATCGGACCGCGTCCCGCGGCCCGTCCGGAATGACGGGGAATTCATCATGGTGACCTTCTACGGCAAGACCTTCGCCTCGCGCCTGCTGATCGGCAGCGCGCTCTATCCCTCGCCCGCGATCATGCAGGCCGCGATCCGCGCCTCCGGCGCGAGCATTGTCACCGTGTCGCTGCGCCGCGAATCCGCCGGCGGCAAGACCGGAGACGCGTTCTGGAAGCTGATCCGCGAGCTTGACGTCACCGTGCTGCCGAACACCGCCGGTTGCCGCAGCGTGCGCGAGGCGGTGACGACGGCAAAACTCGCCCGCGAATTGTTCGGCACGTCCTGGATCAAGCTCGAAGTGATCGCCGATAACGACACGCTGCAGCCCGACGTCGTCGGCCTGGTCGAGGCCGCCAGCATCCTGATCAAGGACGGCTTTGAGGTGTTCCCCTATTGCACCGAGGATCTCTCGGTCGCCAACCGCCTGGTCGATGCCGGCTGCAAGGTGGTAATGCCATGGGCAGCCCCCATCGGCTCGGCCCGCGGCATCACCAACCGCGACGCGCTGAAACTGCTGCGCGAGCGGCTGCCCGACATCACGCTGGTGGTTGACGCCGGCTTAGGGGCGCCCTCCCACGCGGCCCACGCACTGGAGCTCGGCTACGATGCCGTGCTGCTCAACACCGCGATCGCAAAGGCCGCCGACCCGGTTGCGATGGCCAACGCCTTCCGTCTCGGCGTCGAGGCCGGCCGCACCGCTTACGAAGCCGGGCTGATGGACGCCCGCGACTTCGCCTCCCCCTCCACCCCTGTCGTTGGGACCCCGTTCTGGCATGCCGTATCCTGATCCTTTCTATCCCGTCGTCGACAGCCTCACATGGGTCGAGCGCCTGACGAAACTCGGCGTCGGCACCATCCAGCTGCGCGCGAAAGAGCTGAACGATGCCGACGCGCTGCAGATCGTCACCGATGCGCTGGCGATCACCAAGGACACGCAGGCCAAGCTGGTCGTGAACGACTATTGGCGCGCCGCGGTCGTCGCCGGCGCAAAATATCTGCATCTCGGCCAGGAGGATCTGGCGGATGCCGATCTCAAGGCCATCCGCGAGGCCGGGCTGTCGCTCGGCATCTCCACCCATGACGACGACGAGCTTGCGACCGCGCTCAAAGCCAAACCCGACTACGTCGCGCTCGGCCCGATCTTCTTCACCACGCTGAAATCGATGCGCTTCGAGCCGCAGGGCATTCCAAAAATCACCGAATGGAAAAAGCGCATCGGCGATATTCCGCTGGTCGCGATCGGCGGCATCAAGTTCGAGCACGCCGCGGAGATTTTTGCCGCGGGCGCGGATTCCATCGCCGTGGTTTCCGACGTCACGCAAAATCCCGATTCGGATGCGCGCGTGCGGCAATGGCTCGACCTCACAGTGGAGGCTGCGTGATGAAGGCTCTCTGTCCACACGCTCCGCCGTCATCGCCCGGCTTGACCGGGCGATCCAGTACGCCGCGGCCCTTCGGCTCTAGGCGCGCCGCCGCGGAGTACTGGATCCCCGGCTTTCGCGGGGATGACGGAGATCATCCACCCGGCGTCATTCCGGGGCACGCGAAGCGTGAACCCGGAATCTCGCTCAACAACCTCGAGGTTCCGGATCGGACCGCTGTGCGGTCCGTCCGGAACGACGCCCATTAAAACCGGAGAATCCCCATGAACATCCGTTCCAACCCCGACAAGACCGTCCCCGCCGTCACCACGGGTCCCCTTCCCTCCTCGCGAAAAATCTTCGCGACGCCCGACGCCGCGCCCGACCTGCGCGTGCCCCTGCGCGAGATCATCCTCTCCGAAGGCGCCGGCGAGCCGAACCTGCCGGTCTACGACACCTCGGGTCCCTACACCGACCCGAGCGTGACCATCGACGTCAACGCCGGCCTTGCGCGCAACCGCAAGCAATGGGTGCTGGAGCGCGGCGGCGTCGAAGAATATGACGGGCGCCAGATCAAGCCGGAGGACAATGGCAGCGTCTCCACCGACAAGGCCGCGCGCGCCTTCTCGGCCTATCACAAGCCGCTGCGCGGCCTTCCCGGCCACAAGATCACGCAGCTCGAATTCGCCCGCGCCGGCATCATCACCAAGGAGATGATCTACGTCGCCGCCCGCGAAAATCTCGGGCGCAAACAACAGCTCGAGCGCGCGGAAGCCGCGCTCGCCGACGGCGAGAGCTTTGGCGCATCGGTGCCAGCCTTCATCACGCCGGAGTTCGTGCGCGACGAGATCGCGCGCGGCCGCGCCATCATCCCCTGCAACATCAATCATTCCGAGCTCGAGCCGATGATCATCGGCCGCAACTTCCTGACCAAGATCAACGCCAATATCGGCAACTCGGCGGTGACTTCTTCGGTCGAGGAAGAGGTCGAGAAGATGGTGTGGGCGATCCGCTGGGGCGCCGACACCGTGATGGACCTCTCGACCGGACGCAACATCCACACCACGCGCGAATGGATCTTGCGCAACTCGCCGGTGCCGATCGGCACCGTGCCGATCTACCAGGCGCTGGAGAAGTGCAACGGCGATCCCGTGAAGCTGACCTGGGAGCTCTACAAGGACACCTTGATCGAGCAGTGCGAGCAGGGCGTCGACTACTTCACCATCCACGCCGGCGTGCGCCTGCAATATATCCACCTCACCGCCAGCCGCGTCACCGGCATCGTCAGCCGCGGCGGTTCGATCATGGCGAAGTGGTGCCTGGCGCATCATAAGGAGAGCTTCCTCTACACGCATTTCGACGAAATCTGCGACCTCATGCGCAAGTATGACGTCTCGTTCTCGCTTGGCGACGGCCTGCGCCCGGGCTCGATCGCGGATGCCAACGACCGCGCGCAGTTTGCCGAGCTGGAGACGCTCGGCGAATTGACGAAGATCGCGTGGGACAAGGGCTGCCAGGTCATGATCGAAGGCCCCGGCCACGTGCCGATGCACAAGATCAAGATCAACATGGACAAGCAGCTCAAGGAGTGCGGCGAGGCGCCATTCTACACGCTTGGACCGCTGACCACCGACATCGCGCCAGGCTACGACCACATCACCTCAGGCATCGGCGCTGCCATGATCGGCTGGTTCGGCTGCGCCATGCTCTGCTACGTCACGCCGAAGGAGCATCTCGGCCTGCCCGACCGCAACGACGTCAAGACCGGCGTCATCACCTACAAGATCGCCGCCCATGCCGCCGACCTCGCCAAGGGCCACCCCGCCGCGCAACTGCGCGACGACGCCCTCTCCCGCGCGAGATTCGAATTCCGCTGGACCGACCAATTCAACCTCGGCCTCGATCCGGACACCGCAAAGAGCTTCCACGACGAGACCCTGCCCAAGGAAGCCCACAAGGTCGCGCATTTCTGCTCGATGTGCGGTCCAAAATTCTGCTCGATGAAGATCACCCAGGACGTGCGGGATTACGCGGCGACGCTGAACGATCCGAACTCGGTGGGCATGTCGATGGCCGGCACCGTCGAAGACGGCATGAAGCAGATGAGCGAGAAGTTCAAGGAGATGGGATCGAGCGTATATTTGGATGCGGAGAAGGTGAAGGAGAGCAATCGGGTGTTGTAATTCTCCGCTCGTTATGCGCGGGCTTGCTCGAGCATCCATCAGGAGCGAGAAGCCGGGCGAAAGCTCGGCTTCTTTTTAGAGCGCAGCGTAGCCAGGGTGACATCCGGGATTGACAGCGGCCCGGACGCCGCTGACGCTCTGTAGGCTACAACGCAAAAATTGGCCGATTTGCCCACCCCTACCCTCCACCGCCTCCCCGACCAGCTCCGTCTCAACCTCCGCCTCGTCTTCGTCGGCACCGCCGCTTCTACGCGCTCGGCTGAACTCGGGCATTACTACGCCCATCCCGGCAACCGCTTCTGGCGCGCGATCCATGAGGCCGGGATCACGCCGCGGCGCTATCAGCCGAGCGAGTTTGCGGCGCTGATCGAACTCGGGATCGGCTTCACCGATCTCTCCAAGTCGGGAGCCGGGATGGATCACCAGATCGCGGCGGAGACGATCGACGTGCCGGGGTTTTGGGCGAAAATCGAAACGTATCGGCCGAGGACGATTGCGTTCACGAGCAAGAAGGCGGCGAGCTTGTTCTATGGCCGGCCGTCGGCTGCGATTGCGCTGGGGCGACAACCGCGCGATGCCAGCCTGCCGGAGGTCTTCGTGCTTCCCTCGCCGTCCGGTGCGGCGTCCGGGCATTGGACGATCGAGCCGTGGCGCGAGCTGGCGGCGTGGATCGATCGCGCGCACTGAATAGTTTCCTCGCGGAACGCCTCCGCTCTCGTGTCCCGGGCAAGCGGAGCGCAGACCCGGGACCCAGAGGCTCCGGTACGGATCCGCCATGGGCCCCGGCTCTGCAGCGCATCACGCCGCAAAAAGCGGCGCGCTGCACCGCGTCCGGGGCACGCCGCCACTCGCCTTGCGCTAGCCTGTCGGAAACTGCGTCGGTCGTTCGTCCTCTGGAAACAGACCACCCCGGAGCCTACGCATGCCCCCCACCATCACCGCCTTCGAAAACTCCCCCGACCGCGGCCGGGGGCACGCGCGCGACATGCGGGTGCGCTGGGCGCTGGAGGAGGTCGGCCAGCCCTACGATGTGCGTCTTGTTTCATTCGAGGCGATGAAGGCGCCGGCGCACCTTGCGCTGCATCCGTTCGGGCAGATCCCGACCTATGAGGACGGCGATCTCGCGCTGTTCGAGTCCGGCGCGATCGTGCTCCATATCGCCGAGCGCCATGATGGCTTGCTGCCGAAGGATGCGAATGCGCGGAGCCGTGCGATCGCGTGGATGTTTGCCGCACTCAGCACGGTGGAGCCGCCGATCGTCGAGCTCGCCATTGCGATGCTGTTCGAGCGCGACAAGAGCTGGTACGCGGAGCGCCTGCCCATGCTCCAGGACCGCGTCCGTGGCAGGCTCGGCGAATTGGCCCGCCACCTCGGCAGTGCCGACTGGCTCGACGGCGCGTTCAGCGCCGGCGATCTCATGATGGTGACGGTGCTGCGCAGGCTGAACACATCGGGCCTGCTGGACGAGTATCCTGCCGTTGCCGCCTATGTCGCCCGCGGCGAGGCGCGGCCGGCTTTCAGGCGGGCGTTCGATGCGCAGCTTGCGGTGTTCAACGCCGCGTCGCGACCGTAGGGTCGGCAAAGCGAAAGCGTGCCACCAACTGTTTTGTATTGTTCTGACACCAATGGTGGGCACGGCGCTTGCGCGCCTTCCACCCAGGGCACCTCGCCTACCGCATCGTGATCGCAAGCCCGCTGAGATCTGCATTCGCCATCAACCCGACCTGCTGGCCGGTCAATTCCAGCACCGCGCCCTTCTGGTTGGTCAGCACGATGGCACGGGCGCCGCGGCCGACGGCAAGGCCGGCACCGGCGGCGCCGTAGACGCCAGCCACATCCGAGGGACGGTTGATGTTGGAGACCCGGCCGCGCAGTACGGTTTTCGAGCCGCCGAACACGAGGCCGTAATCGAGGCCGCCGGTGGAGAGCCCATAGGTGCGGCCGCGGAAGCTGAGCACGCCGCTGCCGCCCGAGGCGCCGATGATCCAGCCCGCCTTGTAGATCGTCAGCGTCACGAAGCCGCTGCCGGCCCGTGCCGCAGTCGCAAGGCCAGCCAGGGCGATGATGGCGACCAGCGCGGCGCGGAAGGTGGATGCGAACTTCATGGGTGTCTCCGGGGGGCTATTTTTCAGGGGGATCGAATCAGACGCGACAAATCTATCCGATCGATCGCGGCGGCAACATGATGGGGGCAGACGTGACGTGCAAGATGCAGCAGCGCATCCAACTGTCATCGCCCGCGCAGTCGGGCGATCCCAGTATTCCAGAAGCGGTCATGGTTGCGTCGAGAGGCCGCGGCGTACTGGACGCGCCGGTCCCGGCTCCGCCAAGGCTACGCCGGGGCCTCAAGGGTGCTCGGCCGCCGAAGCTTTAGCGAAGGCGGCAAGCCGGGGCATGACGGTGGAGTTTGAAGCTACAGCGCATTGTCGCCATGATGCCATTCTGCCAGTGTTTTGCCCGACGGGTCAATGATTATTTCGGACTTACCGAACACGTTGACACGTCTCGGCTTTTCTACTGTGCATGGGGTTGTTTTCGCATATTTTGTTTTGAGCGGCCCCGGCCTGCCGCTACGCTCCTGAAACACGAGAACACCGACCGAGGTGATCCCATGCCGATCCAGCATTTCGCGCCCCCGCCGCACGTCAAGGCCCCGCCGCTGTCCTTTGCCACGCGCGTCGGCGACCTCCTGTTCGTCTCCGGCATTCCCGGCTTCGATGCCAATGGCGCGCTGCCCGATGGGTTCGAGGCGCAGTTCGCCAACGTCGTCGTCAACATCAGACGCGTGCTCGACGAGGCCGGCGCGACCATCCGCGACCTCGCCAAGGTCAACGTGCTCCTGACCCGCGCCGCGGACGTCGCCGCCATGAACGCGCTCTATGCCGGCGCCTTCGGCCCGCCGCCCTACCCCGCGCGCACAACTTGCGTGGTGCAGGCGCTGCCCGATCCGAAGATGCTGATCGAGATCGAAGCGGTGGCATCGCTGTCGAAGTGAGCCGCACGAAGTGCGTGTGACTTGCCGGGCACGCGGCCAAACCAAATGCCCGGCGCTGTCTGACATGTCCGTGAACGGCCGTTCCCCGGCTTGCCAAGAACCTGCTTTTACCGCACGAATTTTCGCGTCACACACTTCCCCCACAAGGAGATACTTCATGCGTCGCGCACTCGCGCTCTGTGCCGTTGCCGGCATCGCTTCTTCCGTGTTCGCCGTGCCCGCTTCGGCGAAGGCCGGCTATTACGTGATCCGCTGGGACAACACCGGCATCTGCCAGGTCTGGAACGAGGACCTGCAATACAAGCCGTTCCAGTTCGGCGTGTCGACCTACAAGGTCGTCAGCAAGCCGCTGCCGACCTTCCAGGCCGCCTCCGACCTCCAGATCAAGCTGCGCTCGGAGCGCCGCTGCACGCTCTGAAGCTGACGCAACGGACCGGGTTTGAAGGGCGGATCGCACAGGCGATCCGCCCTTTTCTTTTCGGAAGAGGGCTCGCGTTTTCCGGGCCAAATTCACGCATTTTCCCGCGTGTCCGCTTTGAACCCGATCGGCCCGCGGACCTACTCACATCTTGTCCGGGGCGTATGCCAAAAACGTCCCGCACCGCCCCTCCCCGTCATTGTCGGGAGGCGCATCCCATCTTTCATTTTGAGGAGCTGATCATGCATCGTATTTCCGTGCTCTGCGCAGCCGTCGGTCTTGCCGTCACTGCGTTCGTCGCTGCGAGCCCTGCCGAGGCCGGCTATCACCTGATCCGCTGGCAGGACACCGGCTTCTGCCAGATCTGGGACGAGAGCATCCCGACCATGCCCTGGCCTTCCGACTATGCCCGCGTCAGCGCGACCGTCCCGACGTTCGGCGATGCGTTGATGGTGAAAGATCAGGCGCTCAGGAACGGCCATTGCACCTGGTAACGATTCGATCGGCGGACGAAGAGCCGTGCAAGGACGCCAGCGTTCTTGCCCGGCCGTTTTTTTGCGTGAACGTGAGCTGACCCGCTCTCAAGCGTCCTTGTGTGCACCCGGATGAATCAGGATGTCGCGCGCGGCGGCGAGGTCGATGAAGGCTTGCGCGCTGCCGCCATGGTCGGGATGCATGTCCTTGGCGGCGCGACGATAGGCCCGGTTGATGTCCTCGCAAGTGAGCTGCACGGCGAGCGGCAGGCCGAGAACCTTGCGGGCGCGATCCTCGCGCGACAGCTTCTTCGGCATGGCATTGCGGCGACCGAAGCGCGGAGCGGTCAGATCATGAATGACATCGAGGACCACGCCGACGCGGCGCTGGGCCGCCAGCGTGACGCTGTGATCGTCATTGTCCGCGGCCTGGCGCAGCACCGGCAGCGCCTGCTCCGCCGCCTGGCGCAGCGTGACGTCGCTGCTCATCCGCGCGATCTCGGCCACTAAGCGGCCCGCCTCGGCCCAATCGGCAGACTGCGCCGACCGCAGGCGCTCAAGCGCCAGTTTCCACGATTCAAGCCGTTCCATCATGCGCGCAACGTTTAGCAATCAAGATCAATATGCCAAGGTCGCCGTTTCCGACCCCTTAATTTCGAGTTAGGTTTTCGTGAAACTTCGCAAAGAAATCGGGAGGAAACTGTCATGGCATTGCTCGCAAACCACATCGCCGTGGTCACCGGCGCCGGTTCCGGCATCGGCCGGGCGATTGCGGCCGGCTACGCGCGGGAAGGCGCGCAAGTGGTGCTGCTCGACGTCAATGCCGACACGGTGGCGGAGGCCGCGCAGGAGATCCGCAAAGCTGGGGGCAAGGCCGAGAGCTTTGCGCTGGACGTGACCAGGCGCGAGGATTGCTTCGCGCTGGCACAGCAAATCGCCGACAAGGTCGGGCAGGTCTCGATCCTCGTCAACAATGCCGGCATCACCCGCCGCAACGCCTTCACCGCCGAGACGGAGACGGTGGCCAAGGATTGGAACGACATTATCTCACTCAATCTCAACGGCGTCTTCAACATGACGCAGGCGTTCCTCGCGCCCTTGCGCGCGAGCAAGGGCCGCATCGTCAATATCGGTTCGATCCAGTCCTTCGTGCATCTGCGCACGCCGAGCTCGGCGGCCTATACCACCTCGAAACACGGCGTGCTCGGCTTCACCAAAGCGCTCGCGGTCGAGCTCGGCAAGGAAGGCGTGCGCGTCAACGCGATCGGGCCCGGCTTCATCGAGACCAACATCAACGCCAATGTGCGCGCGACCAATCCGGCGCTGGTGCAGGCCTTCGTCGATCACACCCCGCTGGCGCGCACCGGCAAGCCCGAGGACATCGTGGGACCGGCAATCTTCTTGGCCTCGGATCTGTCGGCCTTTGTCACGGGAACGATCGTGATGGTGGACGGCGGATATCGGACGGTGTGAACGAGGGATACGCGCTGTCACCGCCCGCGCAGGCGGGCGATCCAGTATTCCAGAGAGTCTGATGTCTCACGAGGTGCCGCGGGGTACTGGATCGTCCGCTTTCGCGGACGATGACACGGTATGTGACGCGAGATCGACCCGCATCAGCTCCCATCCCGCGCCAATCGCGGCGGCTTCGCGGCATTGCTGAGGTCAATTGGTGCGATCGTCCACGGTTAACCTTTCGTTAACCAAACCCGACCACCGTACATCTACGGCTTGGGGGTCGTTTGTTCTCGATCCGCTTCCAATGATGGAAGCGGGCGTTGATCGGGGAGTATGTTGATGACCACTGTTCATGTCGCCGCGTCCCAGCCGGGCGCGCAATTCCTTGCACCCAACCAGATCGTTCCGTTGCTGATCGGCGCGACCGTCGACGAGGTCGAGCGCGAGCTCGTGCTCCAGACCCTGGCGCGCTGCGACGGCAACCGCACGCGTGCCTCGCGCGTGCTCGGCCTGTCGGTGCGCACGCTGCGCAACAAGATCCGGCTCTATGCCGCCTCCGGAATCGACGTGCCCGCCTATCAGGATTAGCGCGCGGTGCCGATTGATGTTGGCCGATCCCGTGCGAGACGCGGGCGGAATTGCTGCTGTCGTCAAACGCCGCTAAGTAGCTTGCTTCCGTGACAGGAGCAGCGGCGTGGCAGACGATCAGGGACGACGGCAGGGACCTCAGGGACCGCGCGGGCGGCAGGGTGAGCCGGGACGGCCGGGACCACAGGGTCATCCGGGCCGGCGCGGCCCCGACGGCGCGCGCGGCAAGCCGGGTCCGCAAGGCAAGCCGGGGCCGATCGGAAAGGCCGGACCGCCAGGCAAGCCCGGTCCGCAAGGCAAGCAAGGCGAAGCCGGTCCGCGCGGACCGGCCGGCGCGCAGGGGCCTGTCGGACCGCAGGGGCCGGCGGGGCCGCAGGGCCCGCGTGGCGAGGCCGGACCGCCCGGCCAATTGCCGTCGATCGAACAGGTGCTGCCGTGGCTCGAGCAACTCTTCGACGCCTGGGACGAACGCCGCCGCCAGCGCGAGCGTGAAGCCGCCGAGCGTGAGGCGCTGGAGGCCGCCGTGCAGGAGCCCGACGAGCCGATCGCCGATGACGGAAGCGACGACGAAGAAGAGGTCGATAGGAAAAAGAAGAAAAAGAAGAAGCACGGCAGCAAGGGTTAGCAGACGAGCCTAGTCCTTGTTTTCGCGTCGCGGCAGCATGCCCATGCGCTCGAACTGCCAGCGCATGGCGCGATACCAGAGATAGCCCACTGCGGCGCCGCACAGGGCGAGGATGATCATGTTCATGCTCGAGAAGGAGCCGCCCCACCACATCATCCAGGCAGTCCACAGCACTGTGAGGACGATGGCACCTGCTTTCAGAGGAAGAAGGGGGCGGCTCATGATCCTGCTCCGGGCTGTCAAAATCCCGGCGGTGATCATCGCGCAGTAGGATTCTTGCTTCCGTGAGCCAGATCACGGAATGGGCTATCGGGAAAACCTATCCGAACCGCAGCCGCGAGCGCTCCTTTGCCTTTTCCGCCTCGACCTCGCGGTCGCGCGCCGGCGCATGGGTGTGCAGCGAGGCCAACAGCCGCCGCGCCGCCTCCGAGACTTCCGCCACCGCGCGCTCGAACACCTCCTCATTGGCCTGCGACGGCTTGTTGAAGCCGGACAGCTTTCGCACGAACTGGAGCGCGCTGGCGTGGATCTCGTCCTCCGTCGCCGGTGGTTCGAAGTTGAACAGCGTCTTGATGTTGCGGCACATGCAGTCTCTCCGGATATATCCCCCAGGACGGTCGTCAACGGCGAAATCCTACATCCTTCCCCGCACTTCTGTTAAGTTCCGTGGCAACGCGGCCGCCCAATACGTGCCGCATGGGGAGAGAAACATGAAGGCTTCTTGCGCGGCCTTGTCGGCCGTTCTGCTTTCCATCTCAACGTCAGCATGGGCAGCCGACTATCCGGCGCCGAACCAAGGCGACTGGATCGCCAGGGAGTTCAAGTTCCACACCGGCGAGACCATGCCGGAGCTGAAGCTGCACTACACCACCGTCGGCGAGCCGAGCGGACAGCCCGTGCTGGTGCTGCACGGAACAGGCGGCTCGGGCGCGAGCATGCTGTCGCCCGCCTTTGCCGGCGAGCTGTTCGGCGCCGGGCAACCGCTCGATGCCTCCAAATACTACATCATCATTCCCGACAGCATCGGCCATGGCAAATCATCAAAGCCGTCCGACGGCCTGAAGACGAGATTTCCGAAGTACAATTACGACGACATGGTCGAGGCGCAACATCGCCTGGTGACGGAGGGCCCCGGCATCAAGCATCTGCGGCTCGTCATCGGCAATTCGATGGGCGGCATGCACACTTGGCTGTGGGGCGGAAAAATTCCCGAGCGCGATGGACGCGCTGATCCCGATGGCCTCGCAGCCGACCGAGATGGCCTCCCGCAACTGGATGCTGCGGCGGATCATGCTCGACACCATCCGCAACGATCCCGATTACAATGGCGGCAATTACACCAGCCAGCCGCGCATGATGAAATACGCCATCACGGCCTATGGCATCGCCAGCATCGGCGGCACGCTGGCCTATCAGCAGCAGGCGCCGACAGCAGCGAAGGCCGACAAGATCGTCGACGATCGGCTCGCGACGCCGATCACTGCGGATGCCAACGACTTCGTTTATCAGTGGGAGTCCTCGCATGACTACAATGCCGGGGAGAAGCTGGAGCAAATCGAAGCCCCGCTGCTTCTGATCAATTCCGCCGACGACGAGCGCAACCCACCCGAGACTGGCATTACGGACGCTGCGATGAAGCGGGTCAAGAACGGCCGACTCTTCCTGATCCCAGCGAGCACTGAGACGCGCGGCCACGGCACCACCGGCAATGCGAAATTCTACAGCGAGCAAATCAGGCAATTTCTGCAGACGGCGCCGCAGCGGACGATGTAGGAGCGCCACACGCGCCCTCATCTCGCAAGGCAACATATGCAGCGCCTCGACGCCGCATATGATTTGAGCAATGCATTGCGCTGACAGCTCGGTTAATCGCGCCGACGATACGAATCGACGCGCGGGACAATCGCGCCTTTCGTCGGCGGATGCGGTTTAGCGGTATGGATTTCGTTGGCTGGAGGCGCCTGATCGGGTAGCTTGAGGGAAACCAGAAGCGGAGGCATGCCGTTGACCGATCTTTGCGCCGAAGACCTCGCCACCATCTATGCCAAGCCATCGCCGCGCGTCATTGCGAAAGCGCGGCCCGCGATCGATGCGCATGCGAAGAAATTCATCGAGATGTCGCCGTTCTGCGTGCTCGCGACATCGGGAGCGGACGGCAGCGTCGACGCTTCGCCCCGCGGCGGCGGCATCGGCTTCGTCCACGTTGCCGGTCCGAACCAGCTGTTGATGCCCGACCGCTCCGGCAACAACCGGATCGACAGTTTTCGCAACGTCGTCGAAGGCTCGGGCTTCGTGCACCTGTTGTTCTTCGTACCAGGGATCGACGAGACGCTGCGCGTCGGCGGACGCGGCACGTTATCGGCTGATCCGGATCTGCTTGCCTCGATGGTGGAATTCGGCAAGCCGCCGCGCGCGGTACTGAACGTCGCCGTCAGCGAGTCTATTTCCACTGCGGCAAGGCGCTGATGCGCTCGAAGCTATGGTCACCGGAGAAGGTGCAGCGCTCGGTGATGCCGAGCATCGTCGAAATCATCCACGAGCAGACCAGCCTCGGTGAGCCGCAGAGTCAGGAGATCGTGGAGGAGCTCTACAAGACGCAGCTGTAGCTGGCGCAACCGGTGTCGTCCCGGCGAAGGCCGGGACGACAGTGGGGAATGCAGCGCTAACGCGCCAGATTAATGCCCCTCGCCTTCGAGCCCGCCGACGTGCTTCTGCGTGTAGAGTTCGATGCCAATACGGCCGATCAGGTCGAGCTGGGTTTCGAGGAAATCGATGTGATGCTCCTCGTCGCTCATCAGCTTCTCGAACAGGTCACGCGTGACGTAGTCCTTGACGCCATGGCAGTAGGTCGCCGCTTCCTGGTAGAGCGCCCGGGCGCTCATCTCGGCGGCGAGGTCGCACTCGATGATCTCCTTGACGTTCTGGCCGATGCGCAAGGGATCGAGCACCTGCATGTTCGGAAAGCCGTCGAAGAACAGAATGCGCGCGGTGAGCTTGTCGGCATGCTCCATCTCCTCGATCGACTCCTTGCGCCAGACCTTGGCCATGTCCAGCAGGCCCCAATTGTCGAGGAAACGGTAATGCAGCCAATACTGGTTGATCGCAGTCAGTTCGTGACGCAGTGCCTTATTGAGATATTCGATGACCTTTGCGTCGCCCTGCATGGTTCACTCCAGCTCTTGCAGTCCAAATCGGCCCTAAACCGAATTTAGAATGCTTCTAAATGAGTTTGCGGGCGAGGGCAACCGGCTAGTGGGCACGCAGCCGGGGGAAAAGCTCAGCAGACCATATGGAAGGTTTCAGCAGGCTGCGAGCGCGAACTGAGCGGGTTCGACCGTCTCGTCATTGGCGGCCACAGTGTGGCTGTGCGGACAGCCGGCACAGCAGGATTGGGCACAAGGGCCAAGCGCTTCGTCGATGATGGTTTTGATGGTCCGGGCACAGCGGCCGCATTCGGCGTTACAGCCGAGGCACCCATAAACCTGCTTGGCATGGCGCACGGCGTCGTCGGACTCGGCGACGGCGGCGCGGATGTCGTCATCGCTCAGCACGTTACAAGAACAAACGATCATGGAAGCGGCAGGCCCTTCGGTGATGCGTCAACATCGATATTTAAGGGGGCGGCCGGATGCAAAAGGAAAAATCGGAATTTGAAGCTATTCCAAACTGGCTCGCAAGGGCTAGAACGGCTCTAAAATAGGGCGTTGCGCTGGATCAAGATTGCAGCGGACCTAGTCGCCGCCACCGCCTCCCCCGCCATCGCTGCCGCCCCCGCAATCCCCGCCGCTGCCGCCGCCATCGCTGCTGGAACAGCTGCCGCCGTCAGTCGAGCTCCCCGAACTGTCACTGGAAAACCAGCTTCCCAGCGAGAAGCCGTCGCTCGTCCCCGAGTAGCTATCGCCGCTGCTACTGCCTCCATCGCTAGCGGCTGCTGCGCGGGACCGGCGTCCGCGGTTTTGGAGATATGTGATCCAGCCGTAGCCGATCGCGAAGACGATCCCGGCCGCAATCAATGCATTTGCCAACGCGTTGCTCATCATCGCCTCGGAGCTGCGGTCCATACTAATTGGTCGTACCCCGCAAGGGCGCCGTTCATTGATCATTCAAGCGAAGTATGGAACTCTGCCCCCAAAGAGTTCCGCATGATTGCGCGAAAGGTCAAGCCAATGAAGAAGTCGCTCGTGGCAGCCGCTGCCATCGTCACTCTGGCCCTGACGGCCGGAGCACCCGCCCATGCGCAACGCGGCGTCGCTGCGGGCGTGGCGGCCGGGATCATCGGCGGCGCCCTTGTCGGCGGCGCGCTGGCGTCTCCGTATTATTACGGACCGAGCCCGGGCTATTACGAGCCCGGCTACTATCCGCCCCGCTACTACGCTCCGGGCCCGGGCTATGTCGCCGACGATTATTACGGCGGCGGGTGTGTCTGGCAGAAGCAGCGCTTCTGGGACGGCTACGCTTGGCGCGCCCGCCGCGTCAGGGTCTGCGGCTGAGTCGCCGTGAACCGGTTCATTACGGAGGCGCCGTTCATCTTGGAGCCTGAAAAAGACCGCTTTTTCTCGTCACAGCTCCGTGTGCGTTTACCGTGGATTGACCATTTGCGCGCTTCCTAGCCCAACGGTCAATTCCATCAGAGTGTGCGTGAACCTTTGAAACCCGGGCGCCTCTAACAAGGTGAGCCCATCTCCCAGGAGAGCCCTGAGCATGAAGAAGACTTTAGTTGCTGCCCTCACGGTTGCGACAGTCGCCGGTTCGCTGGTGACCGCGACACCGTCCGCGAAGGCGCATGATGGCGTCGGCGCCGGCATCGCGGCCGGCCTGATCGGCGGCGCGATCGTCGGCGGCGCCATCGCGTCGAGCCGTCCCGCCTATGGCGGCCCCGTTTACGTGGCTGAGCCCCCGCCGCCCGCACCCTGCTACTGGCGGCGTGAGCGGTATTGGGACGGCTACGGCTGGGTCGTCCGCCCGGTCCGCGTCTGCTACTGATCCGATCGCGTGGCGCTCAGACGCGCCGCGAACGAAGCCCGGCCGAGCATCTCGGCCGGGCTTTTTCTTTTGCTGCGCTATCGCGCAGCCTGGATCGAGCGCAGCACCTCTTCGTTCGGCCAGCAATCGACCTTGAGGCCCGCCGACTTCTGATAGGCGCCGAGCGCGGCGCGGGTCTGCATGCCCGCCTTGCCGTCGATCTTGTCCTTGTAGAGCCCGATGCGCGTGAGACCGCGCTGCATGGTCTCGACGTCCTTGGTGCGCAACTGCTTCGAAGCTGACCAGGGCGTTGCGAAAGGCAGCGGGCTGGTCATGCGGTCACTGAGATGGCCGACGAACAGCACGTAGAGATCGGAGAAATTGTACTCCTTGATGACGAAGTAGTTCTTCGTGGTCAGGAACGACGGGCCGTAGATCCCTTCGGGCTGGAGCAACGAGGCCGGCTGCGCCTGCTCGGCCGCGCTGAGTTTCTGCCCGCGCACCGGCACGAAGCCTTCGCGCAGCCACTGGCCGATCGGCTTCGTCACCTCGGGCACGCCGGTGGTGCAATCGAGCTTGGCCGGCGCCTGCACCTCGTAGGCCCAGCGCACGCCACTTTGCCAGCCCTTGTTGACGAGTTGCTGCGCGGCGGACGCCAGCGCATCCGGCACCGAATGCCAGATATCGATGCGGCCGTCGCCGTCGAAATCGACCCCGTGCTTGTAATATTCGGACGGCAGGAACTGAGTGAGGCCGGTCGCACCGGCCCAGGACGAGCGCATGTCCTTGCGCGTCACCACGCCCTCGCCGAGGATCTTCAGCGAGAGGATGAACTCGTTGCGGTACTGATCCTTGCGGCGTCCGACATAGGCCTGTGTCGCCAGCACGCGGACGAGATCGTAAGGCAGCGTGTAGCGGCCGTAATCGGTCTCGCGGCCCCAGATCGCGAGCATGACGGTCGCAGGTACACCGGATTTCTTTTCGATCTCGGTCAGCGCGGTGCGATATTTTTGCAGCAGCCGCTGCCCCTCGCCTGCAAGCCGTGCGATCGAGGCTTCCTTGACGTAGTCGGCGGGCACCTGCACGAACTCGGCCTGCGACGGCGCACCGGTGGCGGGCCGCCCCGGCAGGATCAGATCGGGCAGCTTGTAGTCGGGCTCGAGCCCGCGCGTCTGTTCCTCGAAGGTCGCGCGCGAGACGCCGGCGGCCTGCGCCTCGGGCCACAGCGAGGCGACGAACTGTGTGAAAGCTGCGTCGGCGGCGCGGGCGGGCGACAGGCCACAAGTGACAGTGATCACCGCAGCGATGAGCGCCCGCCACATCATGCCGAAATCACCGCGTCAGCTTCTTGTACTTCACGCGGTGCGGAATGATGCTGTCCTGGCCGAGTCGGCGCATCTTGTCCTTCTCGT
This sequence comes from Bradyrhizobium sp. 137, assembly GCF_023074095.1. Taxonomy (NCBI): domain Bacteria; kingdom Pseudomonadati; phylum Pseudomonadota; class Alphaproteobacteria; order Hyphomicrobiales; family Nitrobacteraceae; genus Bradyrhizobium; species Bradyrhizobium sp. 137. Next base: position 316,256 of record NZ_JADPKU010000053.1, on the reverse strand, counting down.
AATCCTGGAAGTTGCCCTCGAACCATTCGACATGGCTGTCGCCCTCGAACGCGAGGATGTGCGTCGCGATGCGGTCGAGGAACCAGCGATCGTGGCTGATGATGACAGCGCAGCCAGCGAAATCCTCCAGCGCCTCTTCGAGCGCGCGTAGCGTATCGACGTCGAGGTCGTTGGTCGGTTCGTCGAGCAGCAGCACGTTGGCGCCGGACTTGAGCATCTTGGCGAGGTGCACGCGGTTGCGCTCTCCGCCGGAGAGTGCGCCGACCTTCTTCTGCTGGTCGGCACCCTTGAAGTTGAACGCCGAGCAATAGCCGCGCGAGTTCACTTCCTTCTTGCCGAGCAGGATCAATTCGTTGCCGCCGGAGATCTCCTCCCACACGGTCTTCTTGCCGTCGAGCGCATCGCGCGACTGATCGACATAGCCAAGATGCACGGTCTCGCCGACCGTGATCGTGCCGGAGTCCGGGTTCTCCTGGCCCGTGATCATCCTGAACAAAGTGGTTTTGCCGGCGCCGTTGGGACCGATGACGCCGACGATACCACCTGGCGGCAGCTTGAACGTGAGGTCGTCGATCAGGAGACGATCGCCGAAGCCTTTGCTGAGCCCCTCGAAATCGACCACGTTGGCGCCGAGCCGCTCGGCAACCGGGATGATGATCTGTGCGGTCTGGGTCTGCTTCTCGCTCGCCTTCTTGAGTAGCTCCTCATAGCGCTGGTAGCGCGCCTTTGACTTGGCCTGGCGCGCCTTCGGCGAGGAGGCGACCCATTCCTGCTCGCGAGCGAGCGTCTTCTGATGCGCGGCGTCCTCGCGGCCTTCCTGCTCGAGGCGCTTCTGCTTCTGCACCAGCCAGGACGAGTAATTGCCCTCATAGGGAATGCCGCGGCCGCGGTCGAGCTCGAGGATCCAACCCGTCACGTTGTCGAGGAAATAGCGGTCGTGGGTGACGATCAGGATCGCGCCGGGATAATTGCGCAAATGCCCTTCGAGCCACGACACGGACTCGGCATCGAGATGGTTGGTCGGTTCGTCCAGCAGCAACAGCTCGGGCTGGTCGAGCAGCAGCTTGCATAGCGCGACGCGGCGGCGCTCACCGCCGGAGAGTTTCGTCACATCGGCATCGTCGGGCGGGCAGCGCAGCGCGTCCATAGCCTGGTCGACCTTGCTGTCGAGATCCCAGAGGCCCTGGGCCTCGATCTCGTCCTGGAGCTTGGTCATCTCGTCCGCGGTCTCGTCCGAATAATTGACCGCGAGTTCGTTGTAACGGTCGAGAATCGCCTTCTGCTTGGCGACGCCCTGCATGACGTTCTCGCGCACAGAAAGCTTGGGATCGAGCTGCGGCTCCTGCTCGAGATAGCCGACGCGGGCGCCTTCGGCGACCCAGGCCTCACCGGTGTATTCCTTGTCGAGGCCGGCCATGATCTTGAGCAGGGTCGACTTGCCCGAGCCGTTGACGCCGAGCACGCCGATCTTGGCGTCCGGGTAGAAGCTCAGATGAACGTTATCGAGCACCTTCCGGGTCGGGTAGCTCTTGGTCAGGCCCTGCATGAAATAGATGAACTGGCGCGCCATCGGTCCCGTGAAACCTTCGATTTGAGGAAATTTGCTGCCGCCGATGTAGCGATCCCGCCCCCAAAGGGCAATGTTTTCCGTCCCTTCACTACGGTTGAATACGGAACGGACACCATCCGGCCACCGATCCGGACAATTGAAACCATCTTTTAATAAATCAGGCCAAAGCTCGGTGTCGCGCGGAAACAGCGCCACCCGCTCAGAATGAACGGGGAGCACAGCGAGACAGCGTCATGGCCATGATCGAGACCAACTCTCTCCCCGGTCCGGCAGACGCCGGGCACGTCTCCAGATTCGTTTCGGAGATCCAGAGCTTCTGGAAGCGCTTCTTCGCCACCGCCTTCAACCCGTACCGGCCGGAATTGCACTACATGCGCGGCCCCGGCCCGGCCTGGCGCGCCAAGCACGGCATGGACGCGCCGTTCCGCCTGAAGCCCCGCGACCTCTGAGCCCGCCCCTATCGGATTTTTTGAAGACGCCAGCTGCTTGCGCGCAGGCATAATTGCGCGCAACCATGGCCCGGCTCCGACGAGGGCGCCCCCCCGATCGCGCCGTCACCTCTCGCCATGGATGAATGCTGATGACGCGGCTGCGCTGTGCAATTCTCGACGATTATTTCAACCTCGCCCTCGACGTCGCCGACTGGCCAAAGCTCTCCGACCGCGTCGACGTCACCGTGTTCAGCCACCCATTTGCGTCCGAGCAGGCCGCGGCGAGCGCGCTGGCCGACTTCGAGATCATCTGCGCCATGCGCGAGCGCACGGCATTTCCGAAGAGCCTGTTCGACAAGCTGCCGAAGCTGAAGCTGCTCTTGACCTCCGGCATGCGCAACGCCGCCATCGACATGGAGGCCGCGAAGGTGCGTGGCGTCGCCATCGGCGGCACGCAATATTCGCGCGATCCGACCGCCCCGCTCGCCATGGGCCTGATCCTGGAACTGACCCGCGGCATCGGCCGCGAGAATGCGCGCATGCATGCCGGCGGGTTCTGGCAGACCTTTGCCGGCATCGAGATCGAGGGACTGACGCTCGGCATCGTCGGGCTCGGCAAGCTCGGCAGCAAGATGGCAGGGATCGCCAAGGCGTTCGGCATGAACGTGATCGCCTGGAGCCCGAACCTGACGCCGGAGAAGTGCAAGGAGGCCGGCGTCGGCTACGCCAGCAAGGATGAGCTGTTCGCGAAAGCCGACATCGTCACCATCCATGTGGTGCTGAGCGAGCGCTCGCGCGGGCTGGTCGGCCGCGCCGATCTCGCGCGGATGAAGCCGACCGCCTTCCTCGTCAACACCGCGCGCGGGCCGATCGTGGACGAGCAGGCGCTGCTCGAGGCCTTGCAGCAGAGGAAGATCGCAGGCGCCGGCTTGGATGTGTTCTCGGTCGAGCCGCTGCCGATCGATCATCCCTTCCGCAAGCTCGACAACCTCGTGTTGACGCCGCATCTCGGCTACGCCACTGCGGACGGCCTGCGCATCCATTACGGCCAGATGGTCGAGGCGATCGACGCCTTCACCAGGGGCGGCGAACTGCCGCGCAAGCTGGCCTGAAACGCCATGAAATCGGGATGATCATCGCTCGCTGCAAGCGTTGTTGAGCATGATCTCAGGCCGCCGAGCGCTGGCCGGCGGAAGAGCTTGCGGCGTCGGCAAAGCCATCACGCCAGGACGGGTGTGCCGGCAGCCAAGCCAGTTCGCGCTTGGCCTTGGCGTTGGAGGCGCCGCGCACCTCGGTCATCATCGCCGTCATATGCTCGCCCGCAAGCAGCCGCCCGAGCCATGCGGGCACGTGAAGCGGCGGCTTAGCACCGAGCAATTCGGCGAGCGCCGGCAGCCAGTCCCTGACCAGGGCCGGACGGTCGTCGACGATGTTGTAGATCTCGCCTGCGCGTCCGCGCTCGATGGCGGCGACCGTCGCAGAGGCGGCATCTTCGGTGTGAATGAATGACCAGTAGCCACCGCCATTGCCGATCACCGGCACGCGACGGCGACGAAGCTGCTCTCTCATCTGCGGCGACAGCGTGCCGGTGTCCGGGCCATAGAAGAATCCATAACGCAGCACGATCCCTTCGGGCCTAGTCGATGCCAGCACCGCACGCTCCAGATACTGGATCGCTTCCAGGGTGCGGCGAAGTTCCTGCGGCGGATTGGGGTCAAGCTGATCCGCTTCTGTCTTGATCGCTCCCCCGTCGCGGCTGAAGGTCCAACCGCAGAAGCTCTGGGCAATGAAGCGCTTGGCGCCGGCCTCGCGCGCGGCCGCGAGCAGAATGTCGGTTCCGCGAGTGCGCAACTCGTTGGTTCTCGCGAACGCGCGATCGAAATGCCGCAGGTCGGTAGCTGCGGCGAGATCGGTCATCTCATGGATGACCACGTCCGGCCGTGCCGCCTTTACGGCCGCGCGCATGCTCCCCGCATCGAGACCATCAGCAACGACGGATTCGGCACCAAGCTCCTCGAGAAGGCCGGCCTTCGCGGCGCTCCGGGTTGAGGCGATGACAGAATGACCGGTGGCGACAAGGAGGGGGACGAGCTTGCGACCGACGGCACCGGTGGCGCCCGCAACAAAGATTCGCATCTTGTGTTTCTCGCATTCGTGGCAACCAGCCGGGACGTAGTTGACCCCGGCCCGGATTCAAGCGAGCGAACGTGCGGACGCGGCGGAAAGGATGCGTCAAATGATTACGGCGCGTGGCCGAAGCGCACGCGCCGTTTCTCGATCGATGTTTGAGCGATCGGCCTAGCGCACGGTGACCGGCGCAGGCAGCGGCGGCACCACCGTCGGCTGCGTGCCCGGGACGGGACCGGCCTGGGCGGCCATCGGAGCCGGACCGGCAGCACCCGGCGTCGGCGCAGCGGATGCGGTCGCCGTTCCCGGCGGCGGGCCGCCCGGCAGCACCACCACGCGGGTGCCGACCTTGACGCGGTCGAACAGGTCGGAGACGTCCTCGTTCAGCATGCCAATGCAGCCGGAGGAGACGAACTTGCCGATCGTCGAGGGCTGGTTGGTGCCGTGGATGCGGTAGACGGTCGAGCCGAGATACATCGCGCGGGCGCCGAGCGGATTGCCGGGGCCACCGGCCATGAAGCGCGGCAGATAGGGCTGGCGCTCGATCATTTCGGTCGGCGGATGCCAATCCGGCCACTCGGCCTTGCGGGTGATCTTCTGCACGCCGGTCCAGGTGAAGCCGTCGCGGCCGACGCGGACGCCGTAGCGGATCGCGCGGCCGTTGCCGAGCACGTAATAGAGGTAGGTGTGTGGCGTATCGACCACGAGCGTGCCGGCCGGCTCCTTGGTCTGGAACGCGACTTCCTGGCGGCGCAGGTTCTGAGGCAGCTGCGCGGGAGCAGCATCCGGCTGCTCCTCGGGCGGTAGCGACGCGATCGTCATCGGCCGGCCATCGGCGCCGACGGGCGGCTGGCCGGCCTGGACCGTACCGGTCGCGGCGGGACCACCAACGGCCTCCGGCGGACGCAGGCCGTCATTGGCCGGTGCCTGGCCCGGACGATTGGCATAGATCACCGGCGGCGGACCGGCGGGCCGGCCGTAGCGGGGATCGTCGGGCGACATCACGGGGCCCTGGGGCGGCGCCGCCGAGTAGACCGGCGGAGCGCCGGCCGGGCGGCCATAACGCGGATCATCCGGCGACATCACCGGGCCCTGCGGGGCGGCCGAATAAACCGGCGGCGCGCCGGCCGGACGGCCGTAGCGCGGATCGTCCGCCGGTCCGGGCGGCGGCAGCGAGGCCTGCGGCATCGCGTCGTCGTCTTCGTCCAGGGCGTCGAAGTTCGGCGTGCGATCGCCCGGACGATATTCAGCCGGAGGGCCATAGCCCGGCGCCTGCTGGACCGGATAGCTCTGAGCTTGAGCGAGCGAGGTTCCCGCCGCAGCGACTGTCGCGGCAGCGCATATCGTCAGAAAGTGTTTGATCATCATCGCTCTTGTATAGTCCCCAAGCCCGATCGGACCGTTAACGGCCAGATGACGGAAGATAGCGGCACATTCAAGACGTATCAGGCTCATTTGCGCCGGATTTGCCGATTTGTGATCCGCAAGACTACCGTTGCCCCGTTGCATCACGGGGGCGGAAATCTCATCGCGCCGTCAATTGCCGCGGTGTTCGGCCTCGAATTTAACGAAGCGATGCCGAGCGTTGCGATATGGTCGAATCAGCCTGATTCGTCACCTTTTTGAACTCCGACCCCCGCGTGGCGAACGCGGCACTCAGTACCGTCCACCGCGTTCAGATGGCTCTTGGGCCCTGGCCATTTGCCGCCGGGGCGGAAATTCGCAACCGCTCGATGCTTCCCGGCTTTCGCTTCCTGTTTGCCGCGATCCTGCTGTCAACCTCCATCCTGGTGTTCGGCCTAGGGGCCGCCGCGCTGCTGCGGGCGAGCCATGAGCAGTATGTCAGCAGCCCCTCCTGGCGAAACGGCCCGCAGGAGAAGATGTTTGCGCAGGCGCCAGAGCCGGCTCAGCCCGTGCTCGCGGTCTTACGGGCGGAGCCGGAGATCACCGCCGATCCCGCACCGTCGCTGCGCGACCAGGTGCCGACGATCGCACTGCCGGTGAGTGAGCCCGAGCCGCTGGTCGCAGCAACGACCGTGACCGACGTTCAGCCGGATGTCACTGAAACCGCGCCCCAGGCCCAGGCTCCGACCGCCGAACCCCTCAAGGCCGAGACCACGCCAGACGCCGCAGCGCCGGCTCCCACCGACACGCTCACCCCTGCCGACACCACGGCATCGATCCCCGAGACGCAGCCGGCCGCTGCCGTAACAGTCGGCGGGCCGCCGCCTGCTGATTCCAGTGTTGCCTTTGATTCCAGTGTCGTCCTGACCTCCTCGGCGCTCGATGTCGCCGCGGCCAAGATGGCCGCGCTAGACGCCCCGGCGACGACGGCGGTGAAGGATGCCCCGGCGAAGCCCAAGGCCGAGAGCACCAAGACGGGCAGCAGCGCATCGGACAGCAAGGCGACCAAGCGCAAGGCGAAGGTCAAGAAGCGGCACCGCGTGGTGCGGCGCCCGCCGCCTCAGCAGTTGCAGCAACAGCTCGATCCGTTCGGACAGCGGCAGACGCTAGCAACAACGGCCACACGCACCCGCCAGTAAGGTCACGCCGGCCCGGTCGCGATCGGCGGGCCGCCGGCCTGGCCCCATTCCGACCACGAGCCGTCGTAGAGCGCGGTGTCCGTGATCCCCAAGCGATAGAGCGCGAGCGTCAGCACGCCGGCCGAGACGCCCGAGCCGCAGCTCGTCACGATCGGTGCGTCCAACTTGACGCCGGCGCCGGTGAAGGCGGCGCGGAGCTCGTCAAGCGGCTTCATGGTGCCGGTCGCGGCATCGAACAACAGATTATAGGGCACGTTGCGGGCGCCGGGAATGTGGCCGGAGCGGATGCCCGGCCGCGGCTCCGGCGAGCGGCCCTCGAAGCGGTCGGCGGCGCGCGCGTCGATCACCTGCTCGGCCCGGCTTTCGACATTGGCGATGAGCTGCTGCATGCTGCGCACGCGCTTTGCATCATAGCTCGCCTTGAACGTCGCCGGCTTCGGCTTCACCTCGCCGCTCTCGACCGGACGGCCCTCGGCGCGCCACTTCTTCAGGCCGCCATTGAGGATGCGCACATTGCTGTGGCCGTAAGACAGGAACATCCACCACGCGCGCGGCGCCGCGACCCAGCCGCCGGCATCGTAGATCACCACCGTATCGGCATTGGAGATGCCGAGATTGCCGACGTCGCGGCCGAACTGCTCGGCGCTTGGAAACATGTGCGGCAACGGGTTCGAATGATCCGACACCGCATCGACGTCGAAGAACACAGCGCCCGGCAGATGCGCGGCGAGATAGTCGTCCTTCGGCAGCGGCAGCACGCCGGGCAGCTTGAAGCTGGCGTCGAGGACCTTGACGTTGGTATCGTCGATGTGGGCGGCGAGCCATTCGGTGGAGACGAGGGGGTCGGTGGCGGTCATGCGAGGTCCTTCCTTGTGGTCATTCGGGCGCGCGTCGCGCGAGCGAGGACGATGCAGCGTCTCCGCTGTCATCGCCCGGCTTGCCGCCTTCGCCAAGGCTTCGGCGGGCCGAGCACTCCTATGGGCCTCGGCGTAGCCTGGGCGGAGCCGGGACGGGCGATCCAGTACTCCGAGACGGGTGTGATTCAACCGATAGGCCGCGGCGTACTGGAATCCCCGCCTGCGCGGGGAATGACGAGGCCCTCATCCCTTCTTCTTCGGCACCCATTGCTCGGTCGGCCCACCGGCATCGCGCCAGGCGGCGTAGCCGCCGGCGATGTGGGCGACGGGCTTGAGGCCCATGTCCTGCGCCGTCTTGGCGGCGAGCGCCGAGCGCAAGCCGCCGGCGCAATGGAAGACGAACTTCTTGTCCTCCTGGAAGATCGGTTTTGCGTACGGGCTCTGCGGATCGATCCAGAACTCGAGCATGCCGCGGGTGCAGGCGAACGCGCCGGGAATGCGGCCGTCGCGCTCGATCTCGCGGGGATCGCGGATGTCGACGATGACGACATCGCCGTTCTTGGAGATCTCGATGGCGTCCTTGGCGGAGAGCGTTTCGACCTCGGCATTGGCCTCGTCGATCAGCGCCTTGATGCCGCGCGTGATGGTCTGGGGCATGTTTGTTCCCTTCTTCTCTTCCGTCATTCCGGGGCGATGCGCAGCATCGATCCCGGAATCTCGATCGTCACACGCCATCTCGAGATTCCGGATCGGCCGCGCTGCGGGCGTCCGGAATGACGGTGGATCGCATCAGTGGGTCAATTCCTTCATCGCACCTTCCAGCCCCTCGATCGTGATCGGATACATGCGATTGGCAAAGATGCGTTTGATGATGGTGGTCGATTCCGAATAGTCCCAATGCTTCTGCTGCACCGGGTTGAGCCACACCGCATGCGGATAGGTGCGGATGATGCGGTCGAGCCAGACCGAGCCGGGCTCCTCGTTGACGTGCTCGACCGAGCCGCCCGGCACCATGATCTCGTAAGGCGACATCGAGGCGTCGCCGACGAACACGACCTTGTAGTCGTGCGGATATTTGTGCAGCACGTCCCAGGTCGGGGTGCGGTCGGTGAAGCGGCGCTTGTTCTGCTTCCACACGCCTTCGTAGAGGCAGTTGTGGAAGTAGAAATATTCCATGTGCTTGAACTCGCTCTTCGCCGCCGAGAACAGCTCCTCGACCTGCTCGATATGCGCATCCATCGAGCCGCCGATGTCGAAGAACACTAAAAGCTTCACCGCATTGCGCCGCTCGGGCCGCATGTGGACGTCGAGATAACCGTGATTGGCGGTCTCGCGGATCGTGGTGTCGAGATCGAGCTCGTCCGGCGCGCCGGTGCGCGCGAATTTGCGCAGGCGGCGCAGCGCCACCTTGATGTTGCGAATGCCGAGCTCGACATTGCCGTCGAGATCCTTGAACTCGCGCCTGTCCCACACCTTCACGGCACGGTTGTTGCGGTTCTTCTCCTGGCCGATGCGCACGCCTTCGGGATTGTAGCCGTGGGCGCCGAACGGCGAAGTGCCTGCGGTGCCGATCCACTTGCTGCCGCCCTGGTGCCGTCCCTTCTGCTCCTCGAGGCGCTTCTTCAGCGTCTCCATGAGCTTGTCCCAGCCCATGGCCTCGATCTGCTTCTTCTCTTCCTCGGTGAGATACTTCTCGGCGAGCTTCTTCAGCCACTCCTCGGGGATCTCCGCCTTCTCCATGGCGTCGAGCAGGTTTTCCAGCCCCTTGAACACGGTGCCGAAGACGCGGTCGAACTTGTCGAGATTGCGCTCGTCCTTCACCAGCGAGGCGCGCGACAGATAGTAGAAGTTCTCGACCGTGTAGTCCGCGAGGTCAGCGTCGAGCGCCTCGATCAGCGTGAGGTATTCGCGCAGCGTCACAGGGACCTGCGCGTCGCGCAGAGAGGTGAAGAATTGCAGGAACATGGGTGACAGATTGCCCGTCGGGTGCCGCACGTCAAGGGGCGGAGAACGCCGCGGGACGCTGGACCGGGTGGCTTTTTGCTCTAGAATTGGCGGCCGTAGGGGGACGTTTGCAATGGGAATTGTCGCCGCACTCATCATCGGCGCGATCGCAGGCTGGCTGGCGGGCAAGATTGTCCACGGGGCGGGATTTGGGCTGATCGGCAACATGGTCGTGGGACCATCGGCGCGCTGGTCGCGAGCTGGGTGCTGCCGCAGCTGCATATTGCTCGCCACCGGCACGGTCGGCGCCATCGTGGACGCGACGATCGGGGGCGGTGATTGTGCTGGTCATCCTTTCGCTGATAAAACGGGTCTGAAAGCCTGATCGAACCAGGAACGGCCGCTATGTGCGGCCGTTCGTTTGTCGCGGCCGGGGCCGACGCCCCTCGCTGACAGCTACCTAAGGACACGCAATGAAATTTACCGGCACCAAGGACTATGTTGCGACCGACGACCTCAAGGTCGCCGTCAATGCCTCGATCGTGCTGGAGCGCCCGCTGCTCATCAAGGGCGAGCCCGGCACGGGCAAGACGGTGCTGGCGGAGGAAGTGGCGAAGGCGCTGAACGCGCCGCTGCTGACCTGGCACATCAAGTCCACCACCAAGGCGCAGCAGGGCCTCTACGAATACGACGCGGTGTCGCGCCTGCGCGACAGCCAGCTCGGCGATGCCAGGGTGTCCGACATCAGGAACTACATCAAGCGCGGCAAGCTGTGGGAGGCCTTCACGAGCGAGCAGCGCCCGGTGCTGCTGATCGACGAGATCGACAAGGCCGATATCGAATTCCCCAACGACCTGCTGCTCGAGCTCGACCGCATGGAATTCCATGTCTACGAGACCGGCGAGACCATCAAGGCCAAGCAGCGCCCGATCATGATGATCACCTCCAACAACGAGAAGGAGCTGCCCGACGCCTTCCTGCGCCGCTGCTTCTTCCACTACATCAAATTCCCCGACGCCGACACGATGGGCCGCATCGTCGACGTCCACTTCCCCGGCATCAAGAAACGCCTGGTCGAAGAGGCGCTGCGCATCTTCTTCGAGGTGCGCGAGGTGCCCGGCTTGAAGAAGAAGCCATCGACGTCCGAACTGCTCGACTGGCTCAAGCTCTTGCTCAACGAGGACATGAGCGCCGAGCAGCTGCGCGAGCGCGACCCGCGCAAACTGATCCCGCCGCTGCACGGCGCGCTGCTCAAGAACGAGCAGGACGTGCACCTGTTCGAGCGGCTGGCGTTCCTGAGCCGGCGGGAAGTGTAGAGGTCTCGTGTCCCGGACGCGCCGCAACGCGCAAGCGTTGCTGCGCAGAGCCGGGACCCAGAAGGCGATCCGGATTGCTCGGAGACATGGGCACCGGCTCTGCAGCGCATCGCTGAAGAAGCGCTAGCTGCCTCCGGGGCACGAGAGTACGGTATGACGCACCACTGCCTCCCCATCGTCATTGCGAGCGCAGCGAAGCAATCCAGAATCTTTCCCGTTGAGGCAGTCTGGATTGCTTCGCTGCGCTCGCAATGACGGAGCAAGGGGCATCGGCGTCGTTCTCCAATTCGCATTTGCGCTGCAGACACACGTCCGCAGCCTCGCTGCGCATTTCGCCCGAGCTTTGCTTCGTCGCTCCACCCTCAAAGCCGGGAGGGCGCAGGGAAGGCCGGGCGCCGGCTGGCACCCGCGGTCCGCCGTGCGAAGGCACACGCAGAAAAACTGCACAGCGGCATACAGGTGAAGCCGAACACACGGCCTTCCCTGCGCAGTGGTTGGACGACTTATGCCGCGCTCTCCTGGGAGCCGAATTCCTTCCAGCGAAAGTCGCCGACACCGCGCCGGTTGACGCGCATGCCGCATTCGCCAGGGCTTGACCGTAGCAACGACGGCCAGGACCACACGGTTTTGCCGTACGCACGGCCCGCTTTTCGCCGCATTATCCTCCGGCGTTGTCGACGTTGCCGGAAGAATGCTGGCGAGACGAACCTGACAGCGCCGCTCGTCCGCACGCGGCCTCGGGCTCACGGAGAGCAATCCGCCCTGCCCTTGATCTCGCGTGCCGACGCTGCCGCGTCCACCGCAACCCGGCCCGCGTTTCGAACGACTCGCGAGACGCCCCTCATCATCGGGCCGGGCTGTCTCGATTTATGCCGTATTTCCGAATTTCGGTAAAGTGGAATATTTTCGTGAGAAGGGCTTGACGGGCTGCGGGGTGTTTTGCCCGACGGGTCAGCCATGCCAGCATCGTCGGGCAGGTTAGATCTCGCAGCGTTGGCTCACCCGGTCGCAGTCTGGCTCATGAATAGCTCTCGACCAATGCGGAAAGAAAGCCGCTTCCGAAGACGTCGACCAACTCCCTGTCGCGAGCGGTTCGAAGCGAGAGCCAGTTCTTGACGTCGCCGATCGTGAAGAAGCTGTCTCGAACTGCCGATATTCCTCTCAGGTCTGCGTGGCAATCGACCGCCAGAACGGCCAAGTCAACGGGACGCGCCTGATAGATAACCCACTTCTTTCTTCGATCGATGATAAACATTCCACCTGTGTCACCATCGACCCACATCTCTCGGCTTAGCTTCTTGATCTCGCGAGGCCAACTCGCCTCATTGTCCAGCCTTGCAAGAAATCTTCGGCTTGAGCTCGCAAAAACATCGACCTCGGAATCCAAACCGGAACATACAACTGCGACCTGCCGCAGGGTGGAAATGATCGACTCCGATGAATTCAGATCGATATCGGAGAAGAAATAGTTGCCGAAACGACGAGCAAATACGTCGCTGGGCAATTCACCGACAATGATGCCGTCCAACGGCTCGGCGCCCTCTTCGAGCCCTGCTTTCCTAGTCACGTCCATTCCCGATAAAGACCGCCCAGGCCATCGAGACTACAAGCGCGGAGATATTCAAGCAACTTTTAGTTGTCTGGCCGGATCGGCGGCTCCTTGAGACAGGTGAATTTGACTCGTGGAGTTTCCCTCTTACCCGGAATTCAAGCTGCGCTTGAATTCCGGACTCTCCCCGCACGCGGGGAGAGGCGAAGCGGATCACGCCACCGCCGCCTCCGGTATCCGCGCGGCTTCCATCGGCTGCTTGCCGCGGATCAGGTCCGAGGCGCGGTCGGCGATCATCATGGTGGAGGCGTTGAGGTTCGCCGAGATCATGCGCGGCATGACCGAGGCATCGATGACGCGCAGGCCTTCGAGGCCGTGGACGCGGAGCTGGTCATCGACGACCGCCCAGGTGGAATCCGCCGGACCCATGCGGCAAGTGCAGCCGGGGTGGAAGGTGGTGGTGCCGCGCTGGGTGGCGGCGTGCAAAAATTCCTCATCGGTGTTGACGTTGGGGCCGGGGAAATCTTCGTAGGCGTAATAAGGCGACAGCGGCGCGGACTTGAGAAGTCTGCGCGCGAGCTTCATGCCGGCGACGATGACGCGGCGGTCGAGCTCGGCGTCAAGATAATTGGTCTGGATGATCGGCGGCGCGAACGGATCGCTGGAGCGGATGCGCACATAGCCGCGGCTTTCCGGGCGCTGCTGCCAGGAGGCGACCGTCATGCCGGGCTCGTCCTCGAGCTGGCCCTGCACGCCTTCTTTGTAGGAGGCCGGCGTGAAGGTAAGCTGGAGATCGGAGCTCTCTGCGGTCTCTCCGGAATGCCAGAAGCAATAGACCATGGTCGGCGACAGCGAGAGCAGGCCGCGGCGTGCCGTCGCCCATTTCGCTGCTTCGACCCAGAGCCGCCAACCGCGGCGAAGCTCGTTGATGGTCTTGATGTCCTTGACGCGCGCGACCGTGCGCGGGGCGTAATGGTCCTGGAGGCCCTCGCCGACGGGGAGCGCGTGGCGCACTTTGATGCCGTGGGCCTGCAACAGATCGGGCGAGCCGATGCCGGAGAGCTGCAGCAGCTGCGGCGAATTATAGGCGCCGCCCGAGAGGATCACTTCCTTGTTGGCGCGCACCTCGACAGGCGTGCCGCCACGGCCGCCCTTCATGTAGCGCACGCCGACGGCGCGCTTGCCCTCGAAGATGATCTCGGTCGCGTGCGCATGGGTGTGCACATGCACGTTGGGGCGCTTCATCGCGGGCTTGAGGAATGCGGTGGCGCCAGAGACGCGCAGGCCGTTGTTGATGGTGCGCTGGCAGTAGGAGACGCCTTCCTGAGTCTTGCCGTTGTAATCGGGGTTGCGGGGGATACCGAGCGAGACCGCGCCTTCCATGAAGGCCTCGCAGAGCGGATCGCGCCAGTTCATGGTCGTGACGATGAGGTTGCCGTCGCGGCCGCGATAGGTGTCCTCGCCCTCGCCGATCCGCTTCTCCAGCCGCCGGAAATAAGGCAGCACGTCGGCATAGCCCCAGCCGCGATTTCCCATCTGCGCCCAGGTGTCGAAATCCATGCGCTGGCCGCGATTGTAGATGTGGCCGTTGATCGAGGACGAGCCGCCGAGCGTCTTGCCGCGCGGCGCGTAGATGCTGCGCCCGCCGGTCCAGGGCCCCGGCTCCTGCTGGTAGGCCCAGTTGATGCTCTTCATGTGGAAGGTCTTGATAAAGCCCGCCGGCAAATGGATGTAGGGATGCCAGTCGGAAGGACCTGCCTCCAGCACGCAGACGCTTGTGTTGGGATCCTCGCTCAACCGGCTGGTGAGCACGCAACCGGCGGAACCCGCGCCGACGATTACATAATCAAATCTGTCCATGGTGCCTCAGCCGCCTAGGGTGTCGTGAAGTTGAGTGACGTGCAGCGGCGCTCGCGATCACCTCTCCCCGGAGGGGAGAGCTGATCGAGCGCACCGCAAATCCAGTGTACATCATAACTAGCGCGGCTTGTCGTTGAGTTGAAATTCGAGATGCGCCTGTACGGTCGGCCATTCGGCCGCGGTGATGCTGTAGACCACGGTGTCGCGCAAGCTGCCGTTCGGCGCGACCTGATGGCTGCGCAGGATGCCGTCCTGCTTGGCCCCCAGGCGCTCGATGGCGCGGCGGCTCTGGTGGTTGAAGAAATGCGTGCGGAACTCGACGGCGATGCAGTTCAGGGTTTCGAAGGCGTGCCGCAGCAGCAGGAGCTTGCATTGCGTGTTGAGCGGGCCGCGCTGCGCGCTCTTGCCATACCAGGTCGAGCCGATCTCGACGCGCCGGTTGGCGGCGTCGATGTTCATGTAGGTCGTCATCCCGACGATCCTGCCGGCGGCGTCGAACACCGTGAACGGCAGCATCGAGCCCGCGGCCTGTAGCCCCAAGCGGCGGTCGATCTCCTTGCCCATGTTCTCCGGCAGCGGGATCGCGGTGTACCAGAGCTTCGACAGCTCGCCGTCCTTGACGGCCTCGGCCAGCCCCTCGAGATGCTGATGCGACAGCGGCTCGAGACGGGCGTGCTGTCCACGCAGGGTGATGGGGTCGGGCCAGGGCATGGAAGTCTCTCCTTACGTCATTGCCAGCGAAGCGAAGCAATCCGGACTGCCAACCCCTCATCCTGAGGAGCGCGGAACGCGCGTCTCGAAGGATGAAGGCGCGGCTGGTGGCCTCGCCCTTCGAGACGCGCGCTAAGGGCGCGCTCCTCAGGGTGAGGGTCAGGCAGGTGCTTTGCCTCGCTCTCGATGACGGTAACTAGCACCGTTCATTTGTTTAGGAAATTGAGCGGCAAACCGCCGCGCGGCCAGTCCATGGCGATCAGTTCGCCCTTGCCCGATAGGGTGATGTAGGCGGTCTTCAGCTCGGGGCCGCCGAAGGCGATGTTGGTGGTGACGCGGTCGCCGGTCGGCACCTGCTCGACCAGGGTGCCGTCGGGCGCGATCACCGAGATGCAGCCGGAGACGAGGGTGGCGACGCAGACATTGCCATTGGCTTCCACCGCGAGCGAGTCGAACATCTGGTAGCCGCCGAGGCCGCAGATCGGCTTGCCCCGTTCGCCGCGATAGATCACCTCGCGCGGCTTGAGCGTGCCCGGCGCCGAGAGCTCATAGGCCCAGAGCCGGCCCGTCGGGGTCTCCGCGATGTAGACGGTGTTCTCGTCCGGCGACAGCCCGATGCCGTTCGCCGGCAACACGCCGTGCACGACTTCCACGATCTCCTTCATGCCGGGCTTGAGGTAATACATGCCGCCGACATCCATTTCGCGCGCGCGGCGCTTGCCGAGATCGGAGAACCACAGGCCGCCCTGCTTGTCGAACACCAGATCATTGGGCCCGCGCAGATCGTGCTCGCCGCATTTGGTCACGACGGTCTCGACCTTGCCGGATTGCAGATCGACGCGCTGGATCGAGCCGCCGAGATAGTCGTCGGGCTGCGGGCCCGGCATGATCATGTTGCGGGTCGGGATCCAGGAGAAGCCGCCATTGTTGCAGATGTAGATCTTGCCGTCGGGACCCAGCGCAGCACCATTCGGGCCGCCCGGCACCTTCGCGACGATCTCCTTGCCGCCATCGGCATGAACGCGGGTCAGGCGCTGGCCGCGGATCTCCACCAGGACGACCGAACCATCCGGCATCACGACCGGCCCTTCTGGAAATTCGAGGTCGGTGGCGAGAACGCGGACGTTGGACATGTTGGGACCCTCCCGGTTGCTTGTTATGACTTGCACGGGATGTCCAGCACGGGCCCACACGCAAGATTTGCCGGCGGTTATGACAAAGTCACCGGCGCTTGCCAAGCAAGCCGGATGGTATGCCAGCGTTGCGGAAGCCCCCTATTCCCTAACCGGGACCCAGATCTCGAAGCCGCCATTGCCGGTTGCTGGATCGAACTTTTCGTCATAGCGCTCGAAGCTCGGTGCGTCCGCGGCTTTGAGGCCGGAGGCCGGCAGCCATTGATTCCAGATCGTGTTGACCGTGCGCCGGATCGAGGCGACGTGATCGGTGTGGGTGAAGACCGCGTAGCGCTGCTCGGGGATGCGGATGCGGCCGAAGCGACGCGGCAGGTCCGAGAAATCGGCGACCTCGACGCCGGCGATGTAGTCGAAATTGCCGGCATCATCGCCGTTGCAGCAAACGCCGTAGGCGACGTTACCGATGCGCGCGGGAATGTCGGCGACCTCCTGGTGAAAGCGGTGCCATAGACCGGGAATGATGGCGCCATTGTCGCAGGAGATGCGCTCGGCGGGACCGGCGACGAGGAAGGCCTTTGCAGTCTCGAAACGCGGCGGGGCAAGATGGTCGAGCATAGTGGAGTCCATGAGGATCGGCTCCTGAAGCTTGAGGTGGCTGACGCATGTCGCGGCCCTCACCGCTTCGGGCGTGGTGCCGAACTGGTCGCGGAACGCGCGGGTGAATGCTTCGTGCGAGCCGTAATCCGCCTCCAGCGCCAGTGACAGGATGTCCGGCGCACCGTTGGCAAGACTGCGCGCAGCTTCCGTCAGCCGTCGCGCGCGCACGTAACGCATCACCGGAAGCCCGGTGGCTGCCGCAAACGCACGCACGACGTGGAACCGCGACACGCCGGATATCTGCGCGATCTCGTCGAGCGTCATCGGCTCGGCCAGATGGCTCTCGACATACCAGAGCGCGCGCTGGGCTGGGTTCATGGCGATTCAGGCCCTCGTTCGAAACGCGGCGATGGTGCGCCGGTCACGCCCGCTTCGCTTGATCGGCGTTGCTGTCCTCGCATGAGGATAGTTCGGGAATGGCCACTGGCAACGCCCTCGCGTTCGTGGCTACACTGCCTGAAACCGCTCACCAGAAAGCACGGAGGAACCGCGTCATGGAAATTACCGATGTGCGGGCGCACCATATCCGCATCCCCTATGACGCCGGTGTCGCGAGCTTCCGCCAGGGCGCTTCCGCAATCACAGCCCTCGACATGGTGCTGGTCGAGGTCACGACCGATGCCGGGCTGACCGGCTGGGGCGATGCCTTCGCCTATGTCTGCCCTCGCACCACGCGCAGCGCCGTCGAGGAGATGATTGCACCCCAAGCGCGCGGGCTGAAGGTGCCTGATGCGGCCGGCATCCCTGGGGTCATGGAGCAGATCCAGCGCAATCTGCATCTGTTCGGCCGCTACGGCATCACCATGTTCGCGATCTCCGGGCTCGATATCGCGCTGTGGGACCTTGCCGCCAAGATTGAGGGCGTGCCGGTCCACCGCCTGCTCGGCGAGACCAGGCGCACGGCCATCCCGGCCTATGCCAGCCTCTTGCGGATCGGCTCGCCCGAGGCCATCGCTAGCGAATGCAGGAAGGCGCTGGCGCTCGGCTATGGCGCCATCAAGCTGCACGAGACCACGCTACCTGCCGTGTTCGCCGCACGCGAGGCGATCGGGCCCACCATTCCGCTGATGGTCGACATGAACTGCCCGCTGACGAGCGAGCAGGCGATTGCGTTCGCGAAATCATGTGCAGACGCAAGACCCATGTTCCTGGAGGAGCCGGTGTGGCCGCCGGAGGATTTTGCTGCGCTCGCCGACGTTCGCAGCAAGGGCGGGCTGAATATCGCCGCCGGCGAGAATGCCTGCACGGAATATCAATTCCGCCAGATGATGAATGCGGGCGCGGTGAGCCACGCCCAGCCCTCGGTGATCAAGGTCGGCGGCATCACGGAATTTGTGAAGGTGGCGGCGCTGGCCGATCAGCTCGGCGTCAAGATCGTCCCGCACTCCCCCTATTTCGGTCCGGGCCTGCTCGCGACGCTGCATCTGCTGGCGACGCGCGAGGACGGGCTCGTCGAGATGTTCTATCTGAAACGCGAGGCCTGCCTCTGGGGCGGCCGCGCCGATGTCGATGCGACCGGCCATGTCGCAGTGCCGAGCGGCCCTGGACTTGGCTATGAACCGGATCGCGGCGTGATGGAGCGTTATCGCGTCGCCTGATCGCCGCGCCTATTTCGCCGCGTCCTTCGCCGCCGGCGCATCCTGCTTCTTCTTCAGATCGTCGGCGGTCTTGGCTTGCGCAGCCTGGAGGTCGGCGAGCGTCTTCTGCAAGCCGGCGAGGCTCGTCTTCAACGCGTCGATCTGGCGATTGGCCGCATCCAGCCTCTGCTGATGATCGAGGCTGAGCTTGGTGAGTGTCTTCTGGAGGAAGTCGACATTGCTCTGGAGGCAGCTCGTGCGCCGTTCCATGGTCTTCTCGACCGTGCAGATCTCGATGCCGGGCACGTCCTGCGCGTGCACCGGCAGCGGCGCCAGCGTGGCGAGCAGCAACATTGCGAAACAAACGCCGGCGCTTCGGAGCAGCATGAAGGTTCCTCGTCAAATCGATCACGGCAATGTGCGCCGTTTGCGCGCAGTCGCGTGAGGCTACCACACTCGTACCGCATTCTCGCGTTGAGCTTGCGCCCGTTCCCTCGGACGGGGAACGATGATCGGCACGCGGAAAGAAGTGGGCGTTCTTTCCGCGGCTTTGTTTAGGGGAGATTTTTGGAATGGCAACGCGCGATAGACGTCTGGCGGAATTCGACGGCGCCGGAGAACCACCAGCTGGCCTGCCACTCGAGGTGCTGTGCGAGGACCACAGCGGAACGTATCAGCTGCCGTTCGCCTGCCGCTATGTGGAGGGACGCTGGCAGAACCACGAGGCCGGCATCGCGGTCGAAGCAACCGTCATCGGCTGGCGCCTGCCCCGCATGAAGCAGCGCGGGGCGGCCTGACGGCGATCCCTGTTTCAAAATGCGACGGGGCCGCGCTTCGCCTTAACCTTCGGAACGCGGCCCGAACGAATCACGTCCGAATCGGCCGTAGCGCCCCGTACGCAGCTGTTCACGGCTAGATGTCGCGAGCCGGCCGGTTCGCGCGCACAAGATCTGCGCAGGGCAGGATTGGGTTTGGGCCGGGTATTGGCGGCAGAAGTTAATCGCGTCAGGGACATGGTGGGGCAAGCCGCGTGCCTGCTGGGCGACGGTCCCCAGCCGCCGAAACGGGCAGGACAGCGCGAGGGCTGCCTAATATTCGACCTCGAGCTCCTCGATCTCGGCCGGCTCTTCCCGCGCCGCCGCGATCCATTCCTGCATCTCCGGCATGGCCATGATGGTGTCGGCATAGGCTTTCAGCGGCGCCGCGAGCTTGACGTCATACGTCATGAAGCGCGTCACCACAGGGGCGTACATCGCATCGGCCATGGTGCGCCGCTCGCCGAACAGGAAGGGACCGCCCGATGTCTCCAGGCAGTCGCGCCAGATGAAGCAGACGCGGTCGACGTCGGCCTGTGCGCGCGACCAGATCTTGAAGCCGGGAAAGTGTCCTTTCAAATTGACCGGCAGCGAGGCACGCAGCGTGGCGAACCCGGAATGGATTTCGCCTGAGATCGAGCGGCAATGCGCGCGCTGGATGCGGTCGGCCGGCAACAGCCCGGCGTCCGGCATCACCTCGTTGAGATATTCGGCGATCGCCAGCGTATCCCAGACCACGGCGCCCTCGTGCCGCAGGCACGGCACCAGGATCGACGACGACAGCAGCAGGATTTCCGCGCGCGCGGATGGATCGTCCGGCGCGGTGACGATTTCCTCGAAATCGAGCCCGGAAAATTTCGCCAGCAGCCAGCCACGCAGCGACCAGGACGAGTAGTTCTTGCTGCTGATGGTCAGTGTCGCCTTCGCCATTTGGCCCTTCCCTACGCCTGATCTCGACACCCGCGCGGCCCGTGGGCGTGCCCATGAGCTGTGCTTCCTTCAAAATGAGAGCAAGCGATGTGCCAGTTTTGCGGGCGGTTCAGCTCCCGCTTGGCTTCGATATTGCATAATGGCAGGGGTCAGGTGGGCGTTTCAGTATGATGTCGATGTATTATCAAGCCTTCCAGAACCATATGGACCTGACCGCGCCATGGCGGGCGGGGGCCTCGTCCGCGCTCAAATTCCTCAACCTGGTGCCGCAGGGCGTGTCGGATCAGCTGGTCGGCCGGCTCTCGGCGGCGCTCGAGCTGATCTCGCGCTCCACCCTCACCTATGATCGGCCGGCCTACGGCATCGACAGCGTGATGGTTGGCAATCGGGAAATTCCCGTCACCGAGGAGATCGCCTGCGCGACGCCGTTCGGCTCGCTGCTGCACTTTCGCAAGGACGGCGTGGGCGAGCAGCCGCGCATGCTGCTGGTGGCGCCGATGTCGGGCCACTTCGCGACATTGCTGCGCGGCACCGTGCAGACGCTGCTCCAGGACCACGACGTCTACATCACAGACTGGCACAATCCGCGCGACATTCCGCGCAGCAAGGGCCGCTTCGGGCTCGACGACTATACCGAGCATCTCATCGAATTCCTCGGCCAGCTCGGCCCGCGCCCTCACATGGTGGCGATCTGCCAGCCATCGGTCTCGGCGCTCGCAGCCGCCGCGATCATGTGCGAGGACAACCACCCCTCGCGGCCGGCGACGCTGACGCTGATGGCCGGACCGATCGATACCCGCATCCAGCCGACCAGGGTCAACGAATTCGCCAAGAGCAAGCCGATCGAATGGTTCGAGCGCAACCTGATCAATTACGTGCCGGTGCAGTGCCGCGGCGCCTTGCGCAAAGTCTATCCGGGATTCGTACAGCTCACCGCCTTCGTCGCGATGAATCTGGAGCGCCACATCAAGCAGCATCTGGACCTCGCCAACCACATCGCCAAGGGCGAGAAGCAGAAGGCCGCCAGCATCAAGACCTTCTATGATGAATACTTCGCCGTGATGGACCTTCCTGCGGAATTCTACATCGAGACCGTGCGCGACGTGTTCCAAGAGCACCTCTTGCCGCAGGGCCGACTGATGCATCGGGGACGCCCGGTGAACACCAAGGCCATCAGCCGCATGGGGCTGATGACGGTCGAGGGCGAGAAGGACGACATCTGCTCGATCGGCCAGACGCTCGCCGCGCAGGACCTCTGCACCGGCGTACGCGCCTATCGCCGCGTCCATCACATGCAGGCCGGCGTCGGCCATTACGGCGTGTTCTCGGGCAAGCGCTGGAACAATGAGATCTATCCGCTGCTGCGGGATTTCGTGCACGTGAATTCGTGAAGGCTCAGACGGACCATTCCTCGCCCCAAACCTGAACGAAATGGCCGGGCGACACTTCGCGATATCGCCGGCGAGGCGGCTGGTAATCCGGCGCGCGCATCGGGCTTCTGATCTCGTCGTTGGAGACGTCGCGGCGCGTACCGCGGCGCGATGGATCGGGCACCGGCACGGCAGCCATCAGCTTCTTGGTGTAGGGATGTTGCGGATTGCCGAACAATGCCGCGCGCGGGCCGATCTCGACGATCTCGCCGAGATACATCACCGCGAGGCGGTGGCTCATGCGCTCGACCACGGCGATGTCGTGGGAGATGAAAAGATAGGCAAGGCCCATGTTGGCCTGGAGATCGAGCATCAGGTTCACGACTTGGGCCTTGACCGAGACGTCAAGCGCGGAGACCGCCTCGTCCGCGACGATCAGCTTCGGCCCGAGCGCAAGCGCACGCGCAATGCAGATGCGCTGGCGCTGGCCACCGGAGAATTCGTGCGGAAAGCGCGCGGCCATATCGGCAGTCAGGCCGACGCGGACGAGAAGGTCTGCGACCTTGTCGCGCGCCTGCGACGTCGACGCGAGCCCGTTGGCGAGCAACGGAGCCGCGATCGCCGTCCCCACCGACATGCGCGGATTGAGGCTCGCGAATGGATCCTGAAAGACGATCTGCATCTGCTTGCGGAAATCGCGCAAAGCTCGGCCGTTCATGGCGAGCACGTCCTGGCCGTCGATCAGGACGGTGCCGCTGTCCGGTTCGAGCAACCTGAGAATCGAGCGGCCCGTGGTCGACTTGCCGCAACCGGATTCGCCGACCAGCGCAAGCGTCTCGCCGGCGCGCAAGGTGAAGGAGACGTTCTCGACCGCGTGGACGCGCCCGGAGATCTTGCCGAACAGGCCCGAGCGGATCGGAAAGCGCGTGGTGAGGTTTGCAACTTCGAGCAGCGGACGCTCGGCGGTCGAGACCGTGTCGGGCGTTTCCACCGGCTCGTCCGAGGTGCCCGTGAGCTTGTCGACGATGGGAAAACGCATCGGCCGCGCGCGCCCATCCATCGAGCCGAGGCGCGGCACGGCGGCGAGCAGTGCGCTTGTATAGGGATGCGACGGTGCGGCGAAGATGCGCGACGTCGCGTCGGTTTCGACCGCCTGCCCGCCATACATCACCACGGTCCGATCAGCGATCTCGGCGACCACGCCCATGTCGTGGGTGATGAAGAGGATCGACATTTCCTCCTCCTGCTGGAGCTCCTTCAAGAGCTCCAGGATCTGGGCCTGGATGGTAACGTCGAGCGCAGTGGTCGGCTCGTCCGCGATCAGGAGCTTCGGCTTGCAGGCCAGCGCCATCGCGATCATCACGCGCTGGCGCATGCCGCCGGAGAAGCGATGCGGATGCTCATGGAAGCGCGATGTCGCCGCGGGAATGCGGACGCGATCGAGCAGGCGGATGGTCTCGGCCTCCGCCGCCGCGCGCGACAGGCCGCGATGCTGCATCAGCGCCTCGGCGATCTGGAAGCCGATGGTGAGCACCGGATTGAGGCTCGTCATCGGCTCCTGGAAGATCATGGCAATGTCATTGCCGCGGATGCCCTTCATGCCCGTTTCGGGCAGCGCGAGGAGATCGCGGCCAGCGAGCGTCACGCATCCCTCGATGCGGCCACTCTCCTTCGGAATGAGCCGCATGATGGAGAGCGCGGTGACGCTCTTGCCCGAACCGGACTCCCCGACGATCGCGACGGTTTCGCGCGGCGCGACGTCGAATGAGACATTGCGGACGACCGGGATCCATCGCCGTTCGCGCATGAAGGAGGTGGTGAGGCCGGCGACCGACAGCACCGGCGCCTGCGCCTCGGCAACGCTACGATCGATTCCGCTTGCGCCCTTGCTCATGCAATTGCCCTAATAGCCACGCGTGCGATCGACGAGGCCCGGCAATTCCTCGCCGCGCCGGTGACATGCGATGACGTCGAGCACGAAATCGACCGCCGTATCCGGCATGGTCATGCTGGCATTGTGCGGCGTCAGCAGGATGCGCGGGTGGCTCCAGAACGGATGGCCAGCGGGCAGCGGCTCGGGCTCTGTGACATCGAGAACGGCGCCCGATAGCAAGCCGGTATCGAGCGCCGCGAGGAAATCGGCTTCGACGAGCTGCGGACCACGCCCGACACTGACGAGCCCTGCGCCGCGCGGCAGGCGCGCGAACAGATCGGCATTGAGGATGCCCCGGGTCTCTTCGGTCAATGGCAGCAGGCAAATGAGGATGTCGGTCTGCGACAGGAATCTTGGCAAGGTGTCAACACCGACGTAGCAGGTCACGCCCGGGATCTCGCGCGGCGAGCGGTTCCAGCCGAACAGCGGAAAGCCGAATGCCCTGAGCCGTTCGAGCACGGCGTGGCCGAGCTGGCCGAGCCCCATCACGCCGACACCCCGCCGCTTCGCCGGCGTGATCCGGATCTCGCGCCAGACCTGCTCCCTCTGCTGGGCGATGAAGTGCAGGAGATCGCGATGCAGGCCGAGCACCGCCATTGTGACATATTCCACCATGGTCTCGGCAATGCCGGGCTCCAGCATCCGGATGAGCGGAAGGTGCGGCGGAAGCTTCGTGGCGTCGAACTGATCGACACCCGCGCCAACCGAGAAGACCAGCTCGAGATGGGGGAACGTCGTGGCGATATCCTCCGGCGGCACCCACGCCACCAGATAACGAATATCGGCGGGATTGCCGATGTCGGGCCAGAGCCGGAACGGCAGATCGGGCGCGCGCTCGGCAAAGAAGCGCGCCCACTCGGCGCCGCGAACCATGTTGGCCTTGTAGAGAACCGTCATGCCGCCTCAGAACGGGCTGACCGGCGCGAGCCGCCGGCCGTCGATCATGCGCTTGTGGCTGTAAGCCACCGGGTCGACCAGCGGCGTCGAGCCGGTCACGATGTCGGCGGCGAGCTTGCCGGCCGCGGGACCAATGCCGAAGCCGTGACCGGAGAAGCCGGTGGCGAGGAAGAAGCCGGGCAGGGCATCGACCGGCGAGATCACCGGGATTGCGTCGGGCGTGCAGTCGATGGTGCCGCCCCAGGCCTCCGCGATCTCGATGTCCTTCAATTCCGGGTTCGATCGGATCAGCGACGCCAGCGCCGCACTGACCAGCGACATGTCGGGGGCCGGATCGCGCACGCGCTCAGTCTCGAACGGCGACGGCTTGTCAAAGCTCCAGCTGCTGCCGCGCACGAGCTGATCGAAGAACGACTTGCCGAACGACAATTTCAGTCCGTTCTTACGATGCTGATACGTCGGCCAAAAGGCGCGGGCGTACCGGAATAAGTCGGGCGACAGCTCGACCGTGCCGCGGTTGCGCAGCGCCAGCGTAAAGCCGCCGTCGAGACGGCGACGGATGCAGTAGAAGTCGGTGCCGAGCGCGCCGGAGGTGATCTCAGGTCCTGGGGTGGTCCGGCAAGCCGTGGCGTTGACGAGACCGATCGGCAGCTCGATGCCGTGACGGCGGCAGAACAGCGACGACCATGCCCCGCCCGACAGCAGCACCGATTGCGTGCGAATGGTGCCCTTCTCGGTGACGACGGCGCTGACCCGTCCTCCCTGAGTCTCCAGTCCGCGCGCGGCGCAGCCTTGATGGATGGTGACGCCGTGCTTTCGCGCGGCAGTGGCCAGCGCGGGCACGGCCATCGACGGCTCGGCGCGGCCGTCGCTCGGCGTGTGCAGGCCGCCTACCCATTTGTCGGCATTGCCGGGCATGCGTTCAGCGACCTCCGCCGGCGTCAGGATGGTGGAGTGGACCTGCTGCTCGCGCGCGATCGCCGCCCAGCGCTCCCAGCCGGCGAGCTCATCCTTGCTCTTGGTCAGGAACAGCACGCCGGTGCGGCGGAAACCGGCATCGACGCCGGCATCGTTCTGCATGTCCTCCCAAAGCCGCAGCGCCTCACGTGCGAGCGGAATCTCCTCGCGCGCGCGGCCCTGCTGGCGGCACCAGCCCCAATTGCGGCTCGACTGCTCGCCGCCGACATGGCCCTTCTCGACCAGTGCGACGGAAAGGCCCTTCTTCGCCAGGTGATACGCCGCAGATACGCCGATCACGCCGCCGCCGATGACGACAACGTCTGCCTGCGCCGGCAGGCGTTCATCGCTGTTGATACGATTGAGCGGCGGGGACATGGGGCACTCCTGGTATTCAGTTCAAACGGACCTAG
Source organism: Bradyrhizobium sp. 137 (assembly GCF_023074095.1). NCBI lineage: Bacteria > Pseudomonadati > Pseudomonadota > Alphaproteobacteria > Hyphomicrobiales > Nitrobacteraceae > Bradyrhizobium > Bradyrhizobium sp. 137. The sequence continues at coordinate 290,666 of NZ_JADPKU010000053.1, read as the reverse complement.
GCTCGTCATGGGATGTTCATTCGCGGATCGAGCGCATCGCGCAGGCCGTCGCCAAGGAAATTGAAGCTCGTCACCGCCAGCGTGATGGCGACGCCCGGTACGATCGCGAGCCACGGTGCGCTGGTGAGATAGATCTGCGCGTTGTTGAGCATGTTGCCCCAGCTCGCAGCCGGCGGCTGGATGCCGTAGCCGAGATAGCTGACATAGGATTCGAGCAGGATCGCCTTGGCGACGTTCAGCGTGGCCGCGACCACGATCGGGGCAATTGCGTTGGGCACGAGCTCGCGGAACATGATGCGCAGGTTTGACGAGCCGAAGGCGAGCGCTGCAACGGCGAATTCCCGTTCCCGCAGCGAACGCACCTGGGCCTCGACGACGCGGGCGACGCTCATCCACGCCGTCGCCGCGATCAGCACGGTGGTGGTGACGAGGCCGGGTTCGGTGAGCGCCGCCAGCGCCAGCAGCAGGAAGATGGTCGGGAAGCACAGCACGGCGTCGACCAGCCGCATCAAGACCGCGCCGACCACGCCGCCATAGAACCCGGCGAAGGCGCCGACGACGATGCCGACCGCCATCGCGATCACCATCGCCACGATCCCGATCGAGAGCGAGACGCGGCCGCCCATCATCAAGCGCGCAAGCACGTCGCGGCCGAGCTCGTCGGTGCCGAGGATGTGCGCGCCCGACAGCGGCGGCGCGAACCGCTTCATGATGTCAATATAGGTGTCGTCGAAAGGCAGCAGATAAGGACCGAACGCGGAGCCGAGGACGAGCACCAGAATGATGACGGCGCCGGCGAGCGCCAGCCGATGGCGGCGGAACCGCCGCCACGCGGCTTGACCGGGGGCGAGCTGAACGGTGGAGAGGGTGGCCGTCGTCATCGCCTAGCCCACCCGAATGCGCGGATCGACAACGGCATAGAGGATGTCGGCAAGCAACGAGCCGATCAGCACCATCGTCGCCGAGAACATCAAGACGCCCATCACCACGGGATAGTCGCGATAGCCGATGGAATCGAGGAAGAGGCGCCCCATGCCGGGCCAGGTGAACACGGTCTCGGCCACCAGCGCGCCACCGAGCAGCGTCGGAAACTGGAGGCCGGCGACCGTGATCATCGGCAACAGCGCGTTCCGGAGCGCGTGCACGGTGAGGATGCGCCATTCCGGCATGCCCTTGGCGCGGGCAGTGCGGATGTAATCCTGGTTGATGACCTCGAGCATGGAGGAACGCATGAAGCGGCCCCACATCGCGGTCTCGACCAGCGCCAGCACCAGTGCCGGCGCGATGAGATGATGCAGCAGGTCGAGAAAGGAGCCGTCGCCGACGGTGTGCCGATTGCCGGCCGGCAGCCAGCCGAGCCTCACCGAGAACACGTAGATGGTAACGAGGCCGAACCAGAAGGTCGGGATCGACAGCGCGATCATGGCGCCGACGGTGGCGAGGGTATCGAACAGCGAGTAGCGGCGCAGCGCACCCAGCACGCCGATCCAGCAGCCGAGCAGCACCGCGATGATCGTCGCCGTCGCCATCAGCTCGAGGGTGGCGCCGAGATGCGAGGAGATCACGGACAGCACCGCCTCGCCGTCGCGGTAGGAGCGGCCCCAATCGCCCCACAGCATGCGGCTGAACCAGTCGAGATATTGGATCGGCAGCGGGCGATCGAGACCGAGCTGCTTGCTGACGCGGTCGAGATCCTCCTGCGTCATCTGCGCAGAGGCCGCGAATTGCGAGAGCGGGCCGCCGGGCGCCAGGTGCAGAATGGCAAAGCCGATCGCCGAGACGATCACCAGCAGCATGATCGACTGTGCCAGGCGGTTGACGACGTAACGGGCCACGTCAGGCTGCCCTGCGCACCTGATCCATCAGGCCCAGTACCATTCGCGGATGTTCCAGCAATTGATCGAGGTGTTGACGTTGGGACGGAAGCCTTGCAGCCCCTCCTTCACGCCTTCTGCGATAAAGCCTTGGAACAGCGGCAGGATGGCGAGATCGTCGCGGATCAGCTTTTGCAGGTCGCCATAGGTCGTCTTGCGCTGTGCGATCTCAAACTGCTTGGCGCCGTCGGCGAGGAGTCGATCGGCCTCCGGGCTCTTGTATTGATAGGTGTTGTAGCCTCGCCCGCCCTTGGCGGGAATGGCGCCGGAGCCGAAGCGCGGCGTCACGTCGGGGTCGCTGCCGAGCATGAAGTTTACGGACACCAGCACCGAATTGAATTTCGACTGCTGCCAGAAATCGCCCCAGATCACCGCGGCCGGCATGTTGTTGACGCGCATCGCGGCGCCGATCGCACGCCAGTCCTGGATCAGGAGCTGCTGGGTCTGCTCGCGCACCGCGTTGCCGGATGTCGTCGAATTGGTGAACTCGAGCTTGACGCCGCCCTTCTCGCGCACGCCACTGGTGCCGCGAACCCATCCCGCCGCATCGAGCAGCGCGTTGGACTTGGCGGGATCGTATTTGTGTTGCGGCAGCCCCTGTTGGAATGACCAGGCTTGCTGCGGCACGAAGCTCTCGGTCTGCGTCGGCAGGCCATAATAGAGCGCATCGATGATCGCCTGCTTGTTGATGGCGAGATAGAGCGCCTCGCGCACGGCGCGATCGGCAAAGGGACCGAACTCCAGATTCGGTGCGATATGCTCCACGGAGGACGTCGAGGAGACCACGATCCTGCGGCCCTTCAGCGTCTTCGCCTCCTGCACGAAGTTCGGCAAGATGCCTTGCAGGCCGGTGTAGTCGACTTGGCCGGTGCGGAACTGGGTATAGAGAACGGTGAGATCGGGGATGTATTTGAAGACCACGCGTTCGACGTACGGCCCCTTGCCGTGATAGCCGGTGTGGGCATTGAGCAGGATGTGGTCGCCGGGCACGCGCTCGCCCCAGCGGAACGGCCCGGTGCCGACAGGCGCATTGTGGAACGCCGAGGCGTTCGGATCGGACACCTTCTCCAGGATGTGCTTGGGCACGATGAAGGTCAGCGATCCCAGGATTGACATGTAGGGCGAGTAAGGCGCTTCCATTCGCCAGTGGATCTCGTCGGGCGCGACGACCTTGATGTCCTTGACCAGGCTATGGCCGACGCGGCTGCGGGCGCGAAAATCGGGACTGTTGATCAGTTCGAGCGAGAACTTGACGTCGTCGGCCGTGAACAGCGTGCCGTCATGCCACTTCACGTCGCTGCGCAGCTTGATTTTCCAAGTCAGGCCGTCGGGCGACAGGCCGCCATTCTCGATGGTCGGAACTTCGCGTGCGAGGTCAGGAACGAAATTGCCGGCGGGATCGATGAACCAGAGCAGCGAGAACACCTGCCACCAGATGCCCTGATCGACCTCGATGCCAGGCATCAGCGGGTGAAAGACGGTCGGCTCCTGCGACAGCGCTGCGATCACCTGCCCGCGCGGTTTGTCCGGCGGATTGGTCGGGCGCTCAACTTGCGCAAAAGCGTTGCCCGCAAGAGTCCATCCTGCCGCGGCGCCGGCCCCAAGCTGGAAGAGCTGGCGGCGATTCGGAATGCCGAGATGCACTGCTCCAACGCCGAACTTGGCGGTGCCGTCTGCCATGGCCACTCTCCATTGTCGCACGCGGCACCGTCTCCCGCGCCCCTAGACCCCGGCGGAGGGACAGGAGTGGGCTTTAGTGCTTCTAAATTTTTCAGCCAAAATTTCATCATGACTAAATACAGCTGTCAATCGCATTGCTAGTATGCGCGACCTTTTCACTCCGACTAAAGCTCGATCCGATGCGGTCCGGGGCTGAGATGATGCATGGGGAGAGCGACATGGATGATCGCGGCGATACGAACGGTCCGAAGGACGTCCCGACGATCCAGGTCGACGATGCGGTCGACCAGCGCCTCGGCGAGTCCGTGCGGCTGCTACGTCAGCGCGCCGGACTTTCGATCCAGGACGTCGCCAACAAGACCGGCCTCTCCACCGGCATGATCAGCCAGCTCGAACGTGCGCGGGCCATGCCGTCGATCCGCACGCTGCGTCTGCTCAGCATCGCACTCGACGTTCCCATTTCGTATTTCTTCGAGAGCAGCGATCCGGCCGACGTACAGCGCTACATCGTGCGCAAGAATAACCGGCGGCTGCTGCGGCTCACCGCCAGCGGCGTCGTCAAGGAAGCGCTCACGCCTGACGGCAAGGCCCAGCTCGAACTCTACGAGCTCACGCTCAATCCCGGCGCCTCCTCCGGCACCGACTTCCTGCAACACAACGGCGAGAAGGCCGGCTATATCCTCTCGGGGAGCCTGCGGCTGTGGCTGGACAACCAGGCCCATCTGCTGGAGGCCGGCGACAGCTTTCGCTTTCCGAGCATCGTGCCGCACATGTTCGACAACCCGACCCAGCAGGTGGCGCGCGCGATCTGGGTCACGACGCTGCGCCAGACCGATCCGCCGGCGGGATGACACGCGGCTTCCATTGCTGGTGACACGGACCGCCGCGCCTGGCTTCGTCGCGCTCTAGCTGATCCGGCGCCGCAGCGTGGCCGACGGCGACTCGCCGAATTTTTCGCGGTAGGCGCCGGCCATGCGGCCGAGATGGGTGAAGCCGAGGTCGAAGGCGATCTCGGTGATGGAGGCATCGGGCGCGGCATGCGCGAGCCGGACGTGAAGGCTGGCGAGGCGCATGTCGAGCAGCATCTGCGAGATCGACAGGCCGAAGTGACGGCGGAAGCCGAGCTGGAGCGCGCGGATGCCGATGCCGGACGCGCAGGCGAGCTGCGCGAGGTCGAGCGGTTCGCCGGCATTATCCGCGAGATGGTCCCGCGCAACGCGCAGCGCACGCGGCAGACGCTCGGCCTGGCCCGAAAACGTCCTGATCGCATCCGACAGGCCATGCCGCTGGCCATTGAGGAGGTGATCGAGCAGAACCTCGCGCCAATCGGCCATCGCGACCGCTGACAGCCTGCCGGCGGGACCGAAACGTTCGGCGAGCGTGATCAGCTCGGCAAGGCTGGCTCGCAACGCCCGCCCGGACGGCGCGTCGAGGTCGATCACAGGATCGAACTCCATCGTGCTGGCTGCCCTGCCCGACAGTGCCGCGGCGCGCTGCTCGACCAAACGGCGGTCGAGCAACAGGATCGCTTGGGCGCAGTCGGCCCAAATCATCCGCGTCGGGATCGTCGGCGACAGCAGTGACGCGGTCCGGTCAGGCGCCGCGTCGAGCTCACAGATGCCGGCCCGAATGCTGGCGCTGCCCGTGAGCGGGACCTGCACCAGGAAGAAGCGCTCGAGACAGCCCGGATCGATGCTGACCGATCCGCCATAGGCGACATAGTTGATGGAAAAGCCGTCGAACGCCGCGCAATTGTGCCGGGCGGAGAAGCCGGCGGCGCGTGCACACATCGGCTTGAGATCGTGCGGACAGAAGATGCGCCCAATCTGCTCGGCCGCTTCATCGACGTCATCGGTGGTAACGCGGGCGAAATCCGCAAGCCGTTCGGCTGCGGATGGTCTCGCGCTCATTTCCAGCACGGCTGCGGACATCGTCGACCACGCTTCGCGTCACGGAATTGCTTTAAGCCTATAATAGTTCCCCAGAGGCGAAAAGGGCCGCATCCGCAAAATCGTCGTGCTGCACGGCAATAGCCGCGTGCAGATTCGTTTGGCGGATAGACAGGCGGCCACGAGCGGCCGAAGCTCCATCCCCGCCGGAATCCATGAGGAGGCGCGCATGACTGCACTCGAAAAGGGCATTACCGCAAACGGCACGGGCTATGGCGGCAAGAGCTGGAACATCCTTGGTCAAGTCTATTTCCCCAAAGCCGTCACCGACTCCACCTTCGCATTCGAGACCAACAGCGATCCCGGCCAGTTCGTGCCGGTGCACATCCATCCGACTCAGGACGAGTTCATCCTGGTGCAGGAAGGCACGCTCGACCTCAAGCTCGACGGCCAATGGGTCAAGGCCCACGCCGGCGATCTCGTGCGCATGCCGCGCGGCATCCCGCACGGCTATTTCAACAAGTCCGACAAGCCCTGCCGCGCGTTGTTCTGGGTCTCGCCGATGCAGAAGCTGGAGGCGCTCTTCAACCGGTTGCACAATCTGACCGACCCTGCCGAAGTGGTGCGTATCTCGGCGCTGCACGAGGTGGACTTCCTGCCGCCCGAGGCCAACGACTAGGCGTCCGCGTCCCATCCACGTTCATCAGCTTGCAGCTCCGACGGCCGCGCCTTGCGGCCGATCGTTGCCGCTTGCGCGCGAAACACATTGGTTGCGAGCAATCCCATGGTCAGCCCCAAGCATGTCTGCGTGATCGGCGCCGGTGTCTCCGGCCTGGCCGCCGCAAAGGCGTTCTCCATCCGCGGTCACCGCGTCACCATCATCGAACGCAGCGGCGATCTCGGCGGCGTCTGGGAGCCGGCGCGCTCCTATCCCGAAGTGCAGACGCAGAGCCCGAAGGAGCTCTACCGCTACACCGACCGCGCCATGCCGGACGCCTATCCGGAATGGCCGACCGGGCCACAGGTCCACGCCTATCTCGTCGATTACGCGAGGAGCTTTGGCCTCGACCGCATGCTGCGCCTCAACACGGCGGTCGCCGGCATGGCGCGCCGTGCCGACGGCAAGCCCGGCTGGACACTCGCGCTCAGCGGCAAGAATGGCATGACAACGAACGAGGACTTCGATTTCGTCGCTGTCTGCACCGGCCAGTTCAACGAGCCGCGCGAGCTGCATTGCCCCGGCGAGGACGGCTTTCTGGCCCAGGGCGGCCAGATCCTGCATTCGTCGAAATACAACGATGCCGCCCTGGCAAAGGGGCGCCGCGTCGTCGTGCTCGGCGGCTCGAAGTCGGCGACCGACATCGCCGTGAACGCGGTAAACGCAGGCGCGCGCGAGGTGACGATCGTGATGCGCGAGCCGGTCTGGCGCATTCCCTATTTCATCGGCGGTCTCGTCAACTTCAAGCGCATCCTCTACATCCGCGTGCAGGAGGAGATGTTTCCCGGCTGGGGCATCAGCACGATGGCCCGGCTCGCCCACCGACTCGCCGCGCCGCTGGTGTGGGCGAACTGGCGCGGGCTGGAGAGCCTGTTGAAGGCGCAGCTCAAGCTCAGTCGGTGCAACATGGTGCCGAAGGAGCGGATCGAGGACGGCGTCAACTGCTCGGTGCCGATCGCAACGCCAGGCTTCTATCCGATGGTCGCCGACGGCCGCATCAAGGCGGTGTTCGGCACGTTCGATCATTTTGACGGCGACAGCATCGTAATGAGCGGTGGCGAGCGCGTTCCAGCCGATATCACCGTGCTCGCGATCGGCTACAAGCTCGGCGTGCCGTTCCTGCCCGCGGCCTATCAGCAGAAACTGGTCGATGCCGACGGGCAGTACCGGCTCTATCGCCTGATCGCCAACCCCGACCTGCCCGAGCTCGGCTTCGTTGGCTTCAACTCGTCGTTCTGCACGGTACTCTGCGCCGATCTCGCCGCCAACTGGCTGGTGCGCTATGCCGACGGCCAGCTCGCCAACCAGCCGACGGCGCAAGCCATGCATGCCAACATCGAGATGATGCTGCACTTCAAGCGTGTCGAACGGCCGGCCGCGGGCGTCTATGGCGGCCTCTGCGTCGCACCCTATCACTACCGTCATTTCGACGAGCTGATGGCCGACATCGGCGCGAAGAACCAGAAGTGCGGCGGGCTCAAAGGGCGTTTCCTGCCGCCGGACGCCGATGCCTATGCCAAGTTCCTGGCCACGGCGCCGGATTATCGCGTGGCGTAAGAGGACGGATCGGGGCTGAGCGAGATTTGCTCGCCAGCCCGCGCGTCCGATGCTTACGATCTTCCTGGCCAACGAATCGACAGGAACCGGCCATGGAGTTCAGACGTCTTGCCGCCGGAGCGCTTGCGGCGCTCGCCTTCCTTGTCACGGCACCCGCCAGCGGACAGCAGGGCACGCTCACGTCCCGGCAATCCGAGGCGCTCGCCGCCTACCAGCGGGCGCTGGCCGACTTCAAATCGATCCTGGCCGAGCGGCGGCGCCAGATCGAGGCGAAGCAGCCGCTGCCGAGCCTGCCGGGCCAGCCGCTGTACCTGGCGCGCATCGCCGTCATCAGCACCTACAAGGATCTCACCGACGCCATTCCGTCCAGAATCGGAAAGCCCAACAAGTTCGAAATTCCCCCGGCCTATTTCGATGCAGATATCGAGCCGCTGATCGACGAATATTCGAGGCTATTCGACATCATGGAGGCACCGCCCGCCGGAGCGCAAAACTCGCCGACGCCGTTCAAGGACGTCGCCGATCTCGCCTTCGCGATCGCGCGCGCCAAGGGGCTTGCACCTGAACACGCGGAAGTCGCGGGGCGCATCAGCCTCGGCCTGTTCTTCGCCGAGACCAACGGCAAGCAGAATGTCCGCAATGCGCGCTCGAACACCTATATGGGCAGCTTCCAGACCGGCCCCTCCGAGGACCGCAACGGCCGCAGGAAATGGGAAGCCCTCAAGGGGGCAATCGCGGCGATCGATCCCGAACTGAGCGCGCGCGACGACAAGGAGGAGGCGCGCACCCGCGGCACCGATCAGCGCTTCAATCACTGGACCAATGTGCGCAACGGCGTGATGAACGCGCATGCCGATCTGTTCCGGGATATCCCCGGGATCGTGAAGACGCTGCCCGACCCGATCGACCAGATGAAGCTGTTCGAGCTGATCCAGATCGTGCCCACCCCGACCAGATCCGCGCTCAAGTCGGGGGATCTCCTGAATTACCGGGTGTCCAGTCCAACGGTCATGAAGCACCTGCGCAACAACAGCATCTTCGCGTTCGGACAGGCCGATCGATCGCGAAGCTCGGCCAGCTTCCGGGAGATTCTCGCTGCGATGTGGCTGTTCAACCGCAAGTTCGAGCGGGCCATGGGGAAATATGCCGAGATCAGGGTGCGCTGAGGGTTCGGCGCACTACAACGTGGAGAACCATCATATTCCGTCCGGATCGGCGCATCCTTCAGGCCGTTGTTGTCATAGGGCTTGCGCAGCGTGCCGTTCGTCGCGGCCTCATGACAAACCTGTCAAAGGGCATGCCACCGTTTGCAGCGCAAGGCCTTTGACTGCCATGGCTATGGTGTTCCACGGCGGGGCATTTGTTGGTAGCCTGCCGCACCGACAGACAGCAATCGGGGGGCCACCGAATGACGCGCGCGAATCCCGCATCTCCCGCACGACGTAACGAAGGGTGGAGACATGTCGCGCGGGCCTTGGCAACGGCAAGCGCCGTTGTGCTGCTCGCCGGCTGCGAGGACAAGAACACGTTCGTGGCCCCACCGCCGCCCAAGGTGGACGTGGCAACGCCCGTGCAGCGCGCCGTAACGCGCTATATCGAGGCGACCGGCAACACCGCCCCGATCAAGAGCGTCGATCTCGTCGCGCGCGTGCAAGGTTTTCTGCAATCGATCGACTATCAAGACGGCACCTTCGTCAAGCAGGGCACCCAGCTCTTCACCATCGAGCCGGAGACCTACAAGCTCAAGCTCGAGCAGGCGCAGGCGGCCGAAGCCGGCGCGCAGGCCTCGCTCCGGCAGGCGGAAGCCGACTACAAGCGGCAAGCCGAGCTGGTGCAGCGCCAGGCGGTGTCACAGGCGACACTCGACACCTCAACGTCCAACCGCGACAACGCGCAGGCCAGTCTCCAGCAGGCGCAGGCCAACACCCGAATTGCCGAGGTCAATTACGGCTACACCAAGGTGACCGCGCCGTTCGACGGCGTCGTCAGCGCCCACATGGTCTCGATCGGCGAGCTCGTCGGCGTGTCCTCCCCGACCCAGCTCGCCACCATCGTCGCGATGGACCCGATCTACGTGAACTTCACCGTCAACGAGCAGGACGTACTGCGCATCCGCGCCGAGGCGGCTCGCCGGGGACTGACGCCGGCCGACCTCAAGCAATTTCCGATCCAGCTCGGCCTCCAGACCGAGACCGGCTATCCGCATGAAGGCCATCTCGACTACGTCTCGCCGACCCTCAACCAATCGACGGGCACGCTGGCGGTGCGCGGCCTCGTCCCCAATGACAAGCGGGTGCTATTGCCCGGCTATTTCGTCCGCGTTCGCGTGCCCTTCGATCAGGAGAAGACCGCGCTGCTCGTTCCCGACACCGCGCTCGGGAGCGACCAGGGTGGCCGCTATCTGCTGGTGGTCAACAGCGACAACGTCGTCGAGCAGCGCAAGGTGCAGATCGGTCCCGTCGACAATGGCCTACGCGTGATCGAGAGCGGCCTGAAGCCGGAGGACCGCGTGGTCATCGCAGGGTTGCTGCGGGTGATTCCGGGTCAGAAGATCGACCCGCAAACAACGAAGATCGAGCAGCCGCAGGCGTCTGCCAAGTAATATCTGCCAAGTAAGTTCTGCAAGTGAGGGGTCGCCAGCCATGATCTCAAAGTTCTTCATCGAGCGGCCGGTCCTCTCGAACGTAATCGCGCTTCTGATGATCCTGATCGGCGGCGTCGCGCTGTTCAACCTCGCGATTGCGCAATATCCCGACGTGGTGCCGCCGACGGTGCAGGTCACCACCCGCTATCCCGGCGCCAGCGCCAAGACCGTGATCGACACCGTGGCGCTGCCGATCGAGCAGCAGGTCAACGGCGTCGAGGACATGCTCTACATGCAGTCCTACAGCGGCTCCGACGGCACTTATACGCTGACTGTCACATTCAAGATCGGCACTGACCTCAATTTCGCGCAGGTGCTGGTGCAGAACCGCGTCTCCAGCGCGCTGTCGCAACTGCCGCAGGCGGTGCAGAACCAGGGCGTCACCGTGCAGAAGCGGTCGACCTCGATCCTGCTGTTCGTGACCCTGACCTCGCCCGACGCGAAGTACGACAGCCTGTATTTGAGCAACTACGCCACCATCAACATTCGCGACGAGCTCTCGCGCCTGCCCGGCGTCGGCAACGTCACGGTGTTTGGCGCAGGCCAATATTCGATGCGAGTCTGGCTCGATCCGAACAAGCTGCAGGTCCGTGGCCTCGTGCCGCAGGACGTCATCCAGGCGATCCAGCAGCAGAGCCAGCAGGTCTCCGCCGGCCAGGTCGGCGCGCCGCCGACGCCGCCGGGCCAAGCGTTCCAATACACACTCAACGTCAATGGCCGGCTCGACGACACCAGCCAGTTCGAGAATATCATCGTCAAGACGGGCAGCAGCGGCGACGTCACGCGCGTGCGCGACGTCGGCTGGGTCGAATTGGGCGCGCAGACCTATAGCCAGATCTTCTCGCTCAACAAGCAGCCGGCAGTCGGCATCGGCGTATTCCAGTCGCCCGGCGCCAACGCGCTCCAGGTCGAGCAGGCGGTCGAGAAGAAGATGGCGGAACTCGCCAAGCGCTTCCCGGAAGGCATCAAGTACGACACGCCGTTCGACACCACCAAGTTCGTGGAGGCCTCGGTGCACGAGGTCTATATGACGCTGATCGAGGCCGGCTTGCTCGTGCTGGTCGTGATCCTGGTTTTCTTGCAGGATTGGCGCGCGATGCTGGTTCCGGCGACCACCGTGCCGGTGACCATCATCGGCGCATTCGCTGCGATGGCGGCGCTCGGCTTCACCATCAACATGTCGACGCTGTTTGCGACCGTGCTCGCGATCGGCATCGTCGTCGACGACGCCATCGTCGTGGTCGAAGGCGCCGCCCACAACATCGAGCAGGGCATGAACGGCCACGACGCCGCGATCAAGGCGATGGATCAACTGTTCGCGCCGATCGTCGGCATCACCCTGGTGCTGATCTCGGTGTTTCTGCCGGCCTCGTTCCTCGCGGGGCTGACCGGGCGCATCTATTCGCAATTCGCGCTGGTGATCGCCGCGACCGCTCTTCTATCCGCCATCAACGCGGCGACGCTGAAGCCGACGCAGTGTGCGCTCTGGCTGCGGCCGGCGGTGCCGCCGGAACAGCGCAATTTCTTCTACCGCGGCTTCAATGCCGTCTATAACAGGCTCGAACGCGGCTACACCCGCTTGATCGGCTTCCTGGTCAGACACGCCACTGTCTCGGTCGCGGTAGCGCTGGTCCTGATCGGGATCGGCGGCTATGGCCTGTCGCGGGTGCCGACCGGCTTCCTGCCGATCGAGGACCAGGGCTATCTGATCGCGGCCGTGCAGCTGCCCGACGGCGCCGCCCTGGAGCGGACCCAAGCCGTGCTCGACAGAGCCAGCGAGCTGATCAAGGACACGCCCGGCGTCCAGCAGGTCATCACCATCGCCGGCATCTCCGCGCTCGACAACAGCGCCAGCCTCGCCAATACCGGCGTCGCCTACATCATCCTGAAGGATTGGGAGGCGCGCAAAGGACCCGGAGAGGATTTGCGCTCGCTGGTGTACGGGCTCAACGACAAGCTCGCGACTATCATGGAGGCGCGCACCATCGTCTTGCCGCCGCCGCCGATCCAGGGCATCGGCAATGCCGCCGGCTTCTCGATGCAGGTCGAGCTGCGCGACGGCAATAGCGATTTCGCCAAGCTGCAAGCGATCACCGGAGCGATGGTCAGTAACGGCCAGAGTCAGAGCGCGCTGCAGCGCGTGCAGTCCTCTTTCCGCTCCTCGGTGCCGCAATTCAACGTCGAGATCGACCGCGTCAAGACCCAGACGCTGCATGTGACCACCGATCAGGTGTTCTCGGCGCTATCGACCTATCTGGGGTCGTCCTACGTCAACCAGTTCAACAAGTTCGGCCGCGTGTTCCAGGTCTACACCCAGGCCGATCCGGCCTTCCGTGTCACCGAGCGCGACATCGCCAACATGCAGGTCCGCAACTCGAACGGCGACATGATCCCGATCGGCACCGTCGCCAAGATCACGGCGGCCACCGGTCCGTCGCTGATCAGCCTCTACAATCTCTATCCGTCCTCGACCGTGATCGGCCTGCCGGCGCAGGGCTATTCCTCCGGGCAGTCGCTGAAGCTGATGGAGGAGATCGCGGATAAGACGCTGCCGCCGGGCACCGGCTATGAATGGACCGCGATGTCCTACCAGGAGAAGGCGGTCTCTAACCAGATCTACTGGGTGTTCGGCCTCGCCATGCTGCTGGTCTATCTCGTGCTCGCCGGGCAGTATGAGAGCTGGTACGCGCCGATCTCCGTGATCCTCGCCGTGCCGCTGTCGCTGCTCGGGCCGATGCTGATCCTCAGCGGGCTCAAGATCGACAACAACCTCTATTGCCAAATCGGGCTGATCCTGCTGATCGCGCTCTCGGCCAAGAACGCGATCCTGATCGTCGAGGTCGGGCTCGAGCTGCACGGCCGCGACGGCAAGCCGATCCTGGACTCCGCGATCGAGGCCGCGCGCGCCCGCTTCCGTCCGATCCTGATGACGTCGTTCGCCTTCATCCTTGGGGTGGTGCCGCTAGTGCTGGCCACCGGTGCCGGCGCCAGCGCGCGCAAGTCCATCGGCATCACCGTGTTCTCGGGCATGCTGGCCTCGACCTGCCTCGCGGTGTTGTTCGTGCCGGCCTTCTTCGTGGTGGTGCAGCGCTTCGAGAACTGGCGGGCGTCGAAGAAGGTGGTGAAGGTGAAAGCGGCGGCGGAGGTGAAGCCTTAAGCGCCGTTGGGTGCACCGGCGAGGCTCCGGGCTCGCTGCGACCTCTCCCGCTTGCGGGAGAGGTCGACGCGCGGAGCGCGGCGGGTGAGCGCTCTCTCCTCTTGGGGAGTGTCCCGATGAGGAGACACCCTCTCCCCGACCCTCTCCCGCAAGCGGGAGAGGGAGCGCACCGTCGGCGCGGCTCCAGTCCACCCCACTAAGCCTTCTCCGCCGGCGGCCGCTGCGCCTCGCCGCTCGACACCAGCAGCACCGAGGCCTTCGACTGCCTCAGCACGGCGGCGGCGACGCCGCCGAAGGAGAGATGATTGGCCTCGATCCGGTCGACGCCCATGACCACGAGGTCGACGTCGGTGGTGTCGATCTCGCGCAGGATCGCCGCCTCCGGCGCCCGGTTCACGCGCAGCGTCGTGGTGATGTCGACCTCGTAGCGGGCGGCGAGATCGCTGGTGTCCTTGAGGATGCCGGTCTCCTGGCTCAATCCGCGGGAGGTGCCCCGCTGCGCGCCCTTGTCGCGCGTCGTCGCCACATAGATCACGCGGAGCGAGCCTGAGCCGGCCTGCGCCAGCGCCACCGCGACCTCGGCGCCGCGCTTGGAGATGCCGCTGCCGGAAACCGGAACGAGGATGTTGAGGGCGTCGGGTATCGGCTGCTTCAGGTGCTTGCCCTTGGCCGCCACGATCGCGAGCGGCCCCTCGAACTCGGCGGCGATGTCCTCGATCTTCCGATTGAAGCGATCCTTGGCGGCAGCGACCTTGTCGATGCCGACGACGAGGAGATCAAAGCCCTTGCGTGCTTCGTCGGCAATGGTTTCGGCCAGCTCTGCGCGCCTGGCCCGGGTAACGACATCGACGCTGCCGGCATTCCCGTCACCACTGGCGGAGACGGTTTCGGCGGCCTTCTTCACCACGGCTTCGTGGCTCTCGTCCTCGCCCTTGTCCTTTTCCTTGGCGCGCTCGCCGATGTGCAGAACGGTGATCGGCAGGCCGCGCATGCCGGCGATCAGGCCCGCGACGTGGGCGGCGAAGGTGGCGTTGACGCTGTCGTCGACAGCGAGCAAAGGACGTTCGAGATTGGCGATGAAGCCGCGTCTCTCGAATTCTTCCCGCTCCAGCCGCTCCCTCTCCTCTTGGTTCATCGGCAGCTTTGCCAGCGCCGCGCGCAGCATCGGCGGCATCGCCATCGTGGTCAAGATCGCCATGGTCACGATCATCGTGAACAGGTTCTGGCTGAGCACGCCGATGGAGAGGCCGATGGTCGCGATGATGACCTCGGTCGAGCCGCGCGCGTTCATGCCGCTGGCGAGCGCCAGCGATTCCCTCGCATTCAACCCGCCCACGGTGCCGCCGACGAACGCGCCGCCGAACTTGCCGACGCTGGCGATCACGACCAGCAGGCCGGTGAGCATCAGCAGATTGGGGTCGCGAAGCACCGAGAGATCGGCGCTGAGCCCGGCGAGGCCGAAGAACACCGGCATGAAGAAGCTCGAGATCAGGCCGCGCAGGCGCTCGTCGATCTGCCGGGTCAGGATCGGGGACTCCCCGACCAGGATGCCGGCGACGAAGGCACCCAACACGGTGTGCACCCCGATCAGATGCGTGATCATTGCCATGACGCTCATCAACAGCAGGATCACCGTGATGACCGCGGCTGCGCTGACGAGATTGTCGTTGGCCCAACGGATCAGTTGGAACACCAGGCGGCGGCCGATGGTGAAGCTGACGGCCAGGAAGGCGAGCGTCCCCAGCACGGCTTTCGCCACGGAGCCGAAGTCAAGCGTGCCGTGCGAGGCCAGGCTGAAGATGACGGCGATAATGATCCAGCCGATGGTGTCGTCGATGACGGCGGTCGCGACGATGATCTGCCCGACATTGCGGCGCATGAAATTCATCTCGCGCACGACCACGGCGACGATCTTCACAGACGAGATCGACAGCGCCGTGCCCATGAACAGCGAGGCCACGAGGCGCGCTTGCGGATCGGGCAGCAGCGCATCGGGGAGGAATTCGCCGAGCGCAAAGCCGCAGGCGAAGGGCACGAGGATGCCGGCAATCGAGATCGCGATCGCCGCCCTGCCGACCTTCCGGACCAGCTTGAGGTCGGTCTCCATGCCGGTCAGCAGCAGCAGCAGCAGAATGCCGAACTGGGCGATGCCGTCGATCATCGCCTTCTGTTCGGGCGTCTTGGGAAAGATCGCGTGCTGGGCCTCGGGCCAGATCCAGCCGAACAGCGACGGCCCCAGGATGATGCCGGCGAGCAGTTCGCCGATCACCGAGGGCTGGCCGATGCGCTGCATGAGCTCGCCGAGACCGCGGCCGACCGCGATCAGCAACACGATCTGCGCCACCAGGAGGAATTCGGACGGGCCGGCCGATTTGCCGCCCTCGGCACTCGCCGCAATGGTGGTGAGGACAAGCGCCGCGGGGACAAGGCCGACCGGTCGGAGCAGGCTCCACTGCATGCAGGTGTCATTCCCCCTTCATCTGTCCGGCGCAGCGCCGGGGCGAGAGGGGTAGAACCCGCAGGAGGCGGAGCGGGTTCCGCGCGCGCGGCGGAGTCAAAAAACGAAAAGCGCGAAAACAACCCCATGCACAGTAGAGATGGAGTTGAGAAACCTCACGAAATCTCGATTTTACCGAAACGGCTTGCTACGTCGGGCAAAACACTGGCAGAATGGCATCGTAGCTGGCATGGGCCGGGTGCCTCCTCATCTTCCGTCATTGCGAGGAGCTCTTGCGACGAAGCAATCCAGAGTCCCTCCGCGGCAAGATTCTGGATTGCTTCGCTTCGCTCGCAAAATGACGATGTGGAGAGAGTCCCCGCCTTAGGCCCGTTCGTGCCGCGGACGCAGCGCGTAGCCGGGATGAAGCGCAGCGAAATCCGGGTTCTAGCCGCGCGGTGAAACGCCTCGGATTGCGCTTCGCTCGATCCGGGCTACGGGACGGAGCCACGCGGCGCGAGTCGGCTACCTCACGCCGCCTGCGATGTCCGGATCTCGCGCGGCAGGATTAGCGCGGCGGCGATCGCCAGCAGGCAGAGGGCGGCGAAGGCGTGCAGCATGGTGACGAAGCCGCCCTGCTCGTAGAGCCAGGCGACCAAGCCGACCGAGGCGCCGGCCGCGGTGAAGCCGACGAAATAGCGCACCGCATAGGCGCGCGAGCGCCACTCCTCCGTCGTGTATTTGCCGACCATGGCATCGTTCACCGTGACCTGCCCGAACGCGCCCATGACGATGCCGATCGAGACCACGATCAGCGGCAGATTGGACATGCTGGCGGCCAGATACAGGAATGGCGCCAGCATGAAGGACAGCGGCAGCGCCACCGTCTTCAGCGAATAGCGGTCGAGCAGCCGCCCGATCGTATACTGCGTCATCGCGCCGAACACGTAGACGCCGGCCGCGATGACACCGAGCAGCGCCGGGCTCTTGGTCAGGTCCGAGAGCCGCTCGGCAAACAGCTTTGGCAGCGCCACCGTAACGGCGTTGAAGGTCGTCGAGATCGCGATCACCACGATCAGCAGCGCCAGGATCACGCGCCACATGTCCTGCTTGGCGACGCGCGCCTGCGCCGCCGCCTGCTTGGCACCCTTGCGGTCCTCATGCACGACCGTCAGCGCAAAGGCGATGCCGATCAGGATGGTGACGACGCCGGGAACGATGAAGGCGAAGCGCCAGCCGAGATATTGGCCGATCACGCCGGTGACCAGCGCTGAGGAGGCAACGCCGAGATTGCCCCAGACGCCGTTGAGCCCCATCTCGCGGCCGAGCTTATCGGCATAGGACACGATCATCGCGGTGCCGACAGGATGATAGATCGAGGCAAAAATGCCGATCGCGAGCAGTGCCGCGCCGAGCTGCGCCGGGCTCGTCGCGAAGCCGACCGCGATCATGGACGCGCCGATGCCGACGAAGAAGATCAGCATCATGTGGCGGCGGCTCCAGCGGTCGCCAAGCCAGCCGGTGAGCAGCGAGCCTGCACCGAAGGCGACGAAGCCCGGCGTCGCATAGGGCAGAAGTTCCGAATAGGCCATGCCGAGCGCCGGCCCCATGATGATCACGGCGGCGGCAAAGATCAGCATCGCATAATGGTCGATGAAATGGCCGGCATTGACGAAACTGATGACCCGGCTGGGGTTGTTCATACGAATCCTCTCCTGCACCGAAATCAGTTATATGTCGGGCGAATGATGGGATGCCGCCAATGAGTGTCGTCGAAACGCCAATCCTCCGGGAGGTCCGGGGCAACCGCCGCTCGACCGCGGGCGTGCACCTGGTCGCGCGCGACTATCCCAAAGGCTTGCGGCTCGATCCGCATCTGCACCGCGAGGCGCAGCTGGTCTATGCCGCCAAGGGCACCATGCAGGTGACGACGCCCGGCGGGCGCTGGCTGGTGCCGCCGGACCGCGCGGTCTGGGTCCCGGCCGGGCTCGAGCATGCCATCGACCTGCTCGCCGACATCGAGATGCGCACGCTGTATTTCGACCTGCCCTGGCTCAAGCGCGAGCAGCGTTACGAGGGACTGACCAAGGAGTTCGTGGTGCGGGTGTCGCCGCTGCTGCACCAGGCGATCCTGGCGCTGTTCGACGCCCGCAACACCGAGGCGCGAACCGAACTGCTGGTTCGCCTCGTGATGCTGGAATTGCACCAGGCCGAGGATTCCGCGACCTTCGTGCCGTTGCCGCGCGAAGTGCGATGCCGCCGCGCCGCGATGATCGTGCTCGACGATCCCACCGGCCTGCACGACATCGACACGCTGGCGCGCGAGGTCGGAACCTCCGCGCGCACGCTGTCGCGGCTGTTCTCGACGGAAACGCAGCTCAGCTTCAAGAGCTGGTGCCAGCGTGCCCGCATCGCCGCGGCGATCCAGCTTCTGTCGACCGATGCCACCGTATCGGTGAAGCAGCTCGCCACATCGCTCGGTTATGCCAGCGTGCCGGCGTTCTCGGCCGCGTTCCGGCAGGTGACGGGGCGCACACCGACGGAATTTGCGGGGAAGGGGTAAGGCGGCCGTACCCTCCGAACCCGTCATTGCGAGGAGCCCTTGCGACGAAGCAATCCAGACTTTCTCGGCGGAGGGACTCTGGATTGCTTCGCTGCGCTCGCAATGACGGTGTTTGAGGGAGCTTCGTTCTTCTCCAAATGTCACCGGATGCCCGCTCCCACCGGGCATGCCGCCATTCTCCCAACGCAGTGCCCGACGAAAGATGCCGCATTCCCCTGCTTGATTGTGATCGGCTTCGGCCTAAATCCGATGTAAGCTCCCGCATCGCACAAACCTGACACGAAAGCCCAGATGGCCAACGCCTTCTTCTCCGACCTGCTCGCCACCATCTCCGAGCGCGGCCGCACGCTGCTTCGCCGCAGCGACGGCTTGAACACCAGACGCGATGCCGCCGGGCTGATCGCGCTTTGCGACGCGCTGCTCTCGGGCCGCGGCGAAGCCTCGGGCACCGCGATGGCGCGCGAGGTGCTCGACCTCTACCGGGAATTGGATGCGGCCGGACGCCGTGCCTTCTTCGAGGCGCTGGTGCGCGATTTCGGCCCGGATCGGGAACGGCTGTCCAGGGCGATCGAGAAATGGCGTGCCCAGCCCACCGATGAGGACGCGAGCTCGCTGCATTTCGCTTCCGAGCCGCGGCGGCAGGAGCTGATCCGCCGCCTCAACCGCGCGCCGGGCGGCACCGGCGATCTCGTCAGCATGCGGGCCGACCTGCTCGGCATGATGAACGGGCACACCGATCTCGCCGCGCTCGACCGCGACGTCTCGCATCTTCTCTCTTCGTGGTTCAACAGGGGGTTTCTCGTGCTGCGCAGGATCGACTGGTCGACCCCGGCCAACATCCTCGAAAAGATCATCCGTTACGAAGCCGTGCATGAGATCTCCGATTGGGACGATCTGCGCCGCCGCATCGATCCGGTCGACCGCCGCTGCTACGCCTTCTTTCACCCCGCGATGGTCGACGAACCCCTGATCTTCGTCGAGGTGGCGCTGACCGAGACCATTCCGGGGGCAATCGCGCCATTGCTTGCGGTCGATCGCCAGCACCTGCCGATCGAGCGCGCGCGCACCGCGGTGTTCTATTCGATCTCCAACACCCAGCGCGGCCTGGGCGGCATTTCCTTCGGCAGCTTCCTGATCAAGCAGGTGGTGGAGGAGCTGCGCCGCGAGCTGCCGAAGCTCGACACTTTCGTGACGCTGTCGCCGGTGCCGGGCTTCATGCCATGGGTGAAGCAGGACAAGGAGCTGCCGCTATCGGACGAGGACCGTGAGATGTTGAAGCGTCTCGACGATCCCAAATGGTTCGAGAACCCTGAGACGACCACGCTGCTCCGCAGCGTTCTGGAACCGCTCGCGGCGCACTATTTCCTGAAGGCGCGCACGCCGAAGGGCAAGCTGATCGATTCCGTCGCCCGCTTCCATCTCGGCAATGGCGCCAGGCTCGAGCGCATCAACTGGTTAGGGGACCTCTCGCCCAAGGGCGTGCGCGAGTCCGCCGGCGTCATGGTCAACTATCTCTACCGCCTCGACGACATCGAGAAGAACCACGAAGCCTACGCCAACGACGGCGAGGTCGTGGCGTCGAGCGCGGTGAAGAAGCTGCTGAAGGGCGAAGGACGAAGGCTGCTGGATATGCGGTTGTCGTAGGGGGGCGCTTGCTCGCGCCACACCGTCATTGCGAGGAGCTCTTGCGACGAAGCAATCCAGACTGCCTCCGCAGAGAGACTCTGGATTGCTTCGTTTCGCTCGCAATGACGGAGTGCGTTGCAGCAACTCGCCTATCCCGACCTGCCATTCGCGGAGGACCAAGGCGTCCGCGTGGCTCTCGCTCTCTCCACCGTCATTGCGAGGAGCCCTTGCGACGAAGCAATCCAGACTTCCTCCGCAGAGAGACTCTGGATTGCTTCGCTTCGCTCGCAATGACGGAGTGCGTTGCAGCAACTCGCCTATCCCGACCTGCCGTTCGCGGAGGACCAAGGCGTCCGCGTGGCTTTCGCTCTCTCCACTGTCATTGCGAGGAGCCCTTGCGACGAAGCAATCCAGACCGCTGCCGCGGAACGATTCTGGATTGCTTCGCTGGCGCTCGCAATGACAGGGTGCGTGGCGACTGTCTCGCCCAGCCGCCCCCCTGCAGTCAGATCAGCGTCTCGTACAAATCCATCCAGTCTGGATTAGCGCTCTCGATCAGCGCGAGCTTCTTGGCCCGGCTACCGCCCTTGATCTGCTTCTCGCGTGCTATCGCGTCGGTCATGGTCGCGTGCAGCTCGTACCAGACGAGGAGCTTGCAACCGTACTTAGACGAGAACCCCTTCACCAGACCCTCGCGATGCTCGAACGCACGACGCGGCGGATTCGAGGTGACGCCCGTGTAGATCGTCCCGTTGCGCCGACTGGCGAACATGTAGACGCAGGGCTGCTTCATGACCACCCTCTTTTGCGAGAGAAGGCTATCACAACCAAGAGGCGATTGCGAGCACAGGCTGCGAGTGGCGCGACAAAGCGCACGCTGTCACCACCTCGTCATTGCAAGGAGCGAACCGACGAAGCAATTCAGACTGCTTCCGCCGAAGGATTCTGGATTGCTTCGCTGCGCTCGCAACGACGGAGATTGTAGCGCGGCCGTCGCGCCTCAACCCAACACTACTCCGCCAGCGCCTTCATCTCCTTGTAGAGGTCCGACTTGCCTTCGAAGCCGATGCCGGGGAGGTCGGGCATGGTGATGTGGCCGTTCTCGACGCGGACGCCGGCCGGGAAACCGCCGTAAGGCTGGAACAGGTCGGGGTAGCTTTCGTTGCCGCCGAGGCCCAAGCCGGCCGCGATGTTGAGCGACATCTGGTGGCCGCCATGCGGGATGCAGCGGCTGGGGGACCAGCCGTAGGTCTTCAGCACCTCCAACGTGCGCTGGTATTCGCACAGGCCATAGGACAGCGCGCAGTCGAATTGCAGCCAATCGCGGTCGGGGCGCATGCCGCCGTAACGGATCAGGTTGCGGGCGTCCTGATGGCTGAACAGGTTTTCGCCGGTCGCCATCGGGCCCGGGTAGAACTCGGCGAGCGCGGCTTGCAGCGCGTAGTCGAGGGGATCGCCGACCTCCTCGTACCAGAACAAGGGATAATCGCGCAGCATTTTTGCGTAGGCGATGCCGGTCTCGAGGTTGAAGCGGCCGTTGGCGTCGACGGCGAGCTGCGCGTCCCTGCCGATCTCCTTCAGCACCGCCTCGATGCGGCTGCGGTCCTCCTCGATCGCCGCGCCGCCGATCTTCATCTTCACGACGTTGTAGCCGCGATCGAGATAGCCGCGCATCTCGCCACGGAGCATCGACAGATCCTTGCCGGGATAATAATAGCCGCCGGCGGCATAGACGAAGACGCGCGGATTGGCGGTCACGCCGTGACGCTCGGCAAGCAGGCGAAACAGCGGCTTGTCGGCGATCTTCGCCACCGCGTCCCACACCGCCATGTCGATGGTGCCGACCGCGACCGAGCGCTCGCCATGGCCGCCCGGCTTCTCGTTGGTCATCATCGCGGCCCAGACCTTATCGGGGTCGAGATTGTCGCCCGCGGCATCGAGCAGCGACTTCGGATCGGCTTCGAGAATGCGCGAGGCAAAGCGCTCGCGGATCAGGCCGCCCTGCCCGTAGCGGCCGTTGGAGTTGAAGCCGTAGCCGACGACGCGTTTTCCCTCGCGCACGACGTCGGTGACGACGGCAACCAAGCTCGTCGTCATCTTGGTAAAGTCGATATAGGCGTTGCGGATCGGCGAGGAGATCGGTTTTGTGATCTCGCGGACGTCGACGATGCGGACGGACATGGGGGTCTTCCTGGCTGGATCTCTCCGCTCGTCATGGTCGGGCTTGACCCGGCCATCCACGTCTTTGCCACGGAGCAAGTTCGAAAATGTGGATGCCCGGGTCAAGCCCGGGCATGACGACAGAGTGTGGGGCGAACGGCGTGCTTACTTCTTATCCCGGAAGTACGGCTCGACCGGCCCGTGCACCTTGATGGTCAGCGGGTTGCCATAGCGATCCTTGGCGTTGCCGGCGGCGACGCGGACCCAGCCTTCACTGATGCAGTATTCCTCGACATTGGTTTTCTCGATGCCCTTGAAGCGGATGCCGACATCGCGCGCCAGGATGTCCGCGTTGTAATAGGGGCTGTTCGGATCGACCGACAGGCGGTCTGGAAATTCGTCGCTCATGATTGTCTCGCTCACAACAGTGTTTCGATTTGATTCCGCAATCCTTCGGGCCGCGCGGTCGGCGCGTAGCGCGCGACCACCTTGCCGGCACGATCCACCAGGAATTTGGTGAAATTCCATTTGATGGAGGCGCCGAGAAGTCCGGATTGCTGCCGTTTCAGGTACTCATACAGAGGGTGCGCATTGGCGCCGTTGACGTCGATCTTCTCGAATAGCGGGAAGGTGACATCGTAGTGGGTCGAACAGAATTCCTGGATCTCGCTCGCCTGTCCCGGCTCCTGCGCGCCGAACTGGTTACAGGGAAAGCCGAGCACCGAAAAGCCGCGCGGCGACAGATCGCGATAGAGATCCTCCAGACCGCGATATTGCGGCGTGAAGCCGCATTTGCTCGCGGTGTTGACGATCAAGAGCACCTGCCCCTCGAAGCGGCGCATCGGCACCTCCTCGCCGGCAAGCGAGTTGGCCTTGAAGTCATAGATGGCAGTCATCGCTAGCCCACGGGATCGATCGGCGACGGCGGCACGCCGCCGGCCTCGATCGCCTCGCCCGCGAGCAGGCACAGATCCTCGCGATAGCGGCCGGAGACGATGTGTACGCCGACCGGCGCCTTGCCGACGAGACCGGTGGAGACCACGAGGCCTGGCAGGCCCATGAAGGGAATCGCGATCTGTGGCAGCTGCGCTTCCCAGACGCGCTTGAAGGATTCATCGCCCTTGCGGTCGAGATGATCGGGGAACGGCAGCTCGCCAGAGACCGGCGTCAGCAGCACCGCATATTGTTCGAAGAACAGCATCCATTCGCGGGTCAACGTGGCTCTTCGGGTCAGCGCCTTCGCGTAATTCGCCTGGTCCATTGGTGTTACCCTGCTGCGGTTGCCGCGCAGGCACGCCAGCGCGCCGGGATCGCCCTCGCGCTCGGCCATCTCAAGCTGCGCCTCATAGCCATCGCCGAGCCAGAGCTTGATCTGCCACTCGACCGCTTCGCGCATCGGCGGCGTGTCCTCGATGATGTCGACGGTCCAGCCCGCGCGCTCCAGTCGCTTGCCGGCATCGCTCACCGCGGCCTTCACCTCCGGCGCGGTAGCAAGGCCGCCCGGATTGAGGCAGAGCGCGGCGCGCTTCGGCCTGGCCGGGCCTTCCAGCGGCACCGGCACGAACCAGGGATCACGGACGTCGCGGGCCGACATCGCGGCGAGTGAAATTCGCAAGTCGTTGACGGTGCGCGCCAGGGGGCCGGACACGGCCATGATCTGCGGCCCGATCGGGCGCTCCGGCAGCGCCGGATTGAAAGCGGGAATGCGGCCGAGCGTCGGCCGCAGGCCGTGCACGCCGCAGGCATAGGCGGGATAGCGGATCGAGCCGGCAATGTCGGTGCCGTGGGCGATGTGGCCGATGCCGGCTGCAACCGCCGAGCCGGCGCCGCCGGAGGATCCGCCTGGAGTCAGCGAGGCATCGCGGGGGTTCTTGGTGTCGCCATGGATCAGATTGGTGGTGAACCAGCGATAGGAGAAGGCGGGGCAATTGGTGCGGCCGAGCAGGATGGCGCCCGATTTCCGGAAATTGGCGACCACCGGATTGTCCTCGCGCGCGATCACGTCGCGCTGGAGCTTTAAGCCGTTGGTGGTGGCAAAGCCCTCCTGGTCGACATTGGCCTTGATGGTGACGGGCACACCGGCGAGAACACCGGGGTCCTCGCCCCGCGCAATGGCGGCATCGACGGCGTCAGCCTGCTTGATCACGTCGTCCGGGCGGTGGTCGATCACCGCATTGAGCGCGGGATTGACGGCGTCCAGGCGGGCGAGACCAGCTTGAGCTGCCTCCCTGGCGGACACCTTTTTGGACTTGACGAGAGTGGCGAGGTCGGCGGCCGACAGGCGCCAGAGATCTTGCATGACATGCTCCGTATGACCGGGGTCTTTTAGCGCCGGGAAGGCGGCAAAGCCATGCGGATTTCGCAGGGATGAAGGCCGGGTGCTAGTGCGGATTGGATTGGCCGACCGGGCTGCTCGCGAGCGTCTAATGCCGCGTCGCGGACTGGTCGGGTATGTCCAGCAGCGCCTCGGTGAAGGGAAACTCCAGCACGATTTCCCCGTCGTCGTCGGTCACCTCGATGACGGCCTCGAGCAGGGCCGGCTGGGCGCCCTCCGACTTCACCACCTCCAGGATCATCTGGCGCGCGACCTCCCAGGCGCGATCGGGATTGCGCAGATCCTCGCCGTCGGGATCCACGATCAACTCGTCGCCGATACGGGTGTTGAAGAAATATCTGGGCATTACCGAGTTCCAGTTTGGGTCGCCGGTACCGGATTGAAAGCTGCACTGCACTCACAACCGCTTTATCAGGACAGGGTTCGCGACCGAATGCGCCATGCGCAAGGCAGGGTCATCAGAAGTGACGTTCCCCGACATTTTTCGCGATGCAACATGGGCTTCTCGGGAAAATTTCACTGGCGAACTTTTGCGCCCGCATTACTTTACCAGCGGGCGGATACGTCCGATTTCGCGAAAATGGAGAGCCAAAATGGCCTGGAAAGCCCCGAAAATCGTCGAAGTGCCCTGTGGCATGGAAATCAACATGTATGTGAGCGCCACCCGCAAGTAAGCGGTAGGCGATTGCGTTCAGCGCAGGTGGATCTTTCGGTCACAATAGGTTGCCGGAAGACACGATGTGTGTCGGCGTTCGGTGTCGACCCGAGATCCACCTCGCAGCGTTCCCTCCAGGAGACGGATCATGCTTCGCGTCGTCGTCCTGGGCGCCGCAGCCGGCGGCGGAGTGCCGCAATGGAATTGCGGCTGCGAGGGCTGCCGAGCAGCCCGTGCCAGCGGCCATGAGCTTCAGCGAACCCAGGCGTCGGTCGCCTTCAGCGGCGACGGCGAGCACTGGTTCCTGATCAACGCCTCCCCCGACCTCCGCCAGCAATTGAACGCCACGCCGCAGCTGCACCCGAGGGCGGGCGCGCTGCGCCATACGCCGATTGCGGGCGTGATCCTCACCAACGGCGAAGTGGACGCGGTCGCAGGCCTGCTGTCGATGCGCGAGGGCTCGCCTTTCACGGTCTATGCGCATGAGAAGGTGTTGGCGATCCTGAAAGCCAACAGCATCTTCAACGTGCTGAACGAGAAGAACGTGCGGCGCCAATCGATCGGAATCGGCGAGCCGTTCGAGCCGCGGCTGCCTGACGGCGCGCGCTCGGGGATCGAGGTGCTGCCGTTTGCGGTATCAGGCAAATCGGCCTGGTATCTGGAAGGCAAGGCGCATCCCGGCGGGGCGACCGGCGACGGCGACACGCTGGGCCTCAAGGTCACGGACAAGACAACCGGCAAGTGCTTCTATTTCATCGCCGCCTGCGCCGAGGTGACCGACGCGCTCAAGGGCGAGATCGACGGCGCAGCGCTGGTGTTCTTCGACGGCACGGTATGGCGCGACGACGAGATGATCAGGGCCGGGCTCGGCCACAAGACCGGCAAGAGCATGGGCCATGTCGCGATGTCCGGCGACGACGGCGCGATCGCGCGGCTTGCCGATCTCGCTATCGACAGGAAGATATTTCTGCATATCAATAACTCGAACCCGGCACTGCTGCCCGCTTCACCCGAGCGGAAAGCCACTGAACAAGCGGGCTGGCAAATACCCGCTGACGGAACGGAGATCGTGCTGTGAATGCCGCGTCACTGACAGGAATGACCGCGCTCTCGATCGGCAAGGACATCAAGCTCAACTCGGCCGAGGAGCTCGAGGCGACGTTGCGCCATATCGGGGCGACGCGCTATCACAGCCTGCATCCGTTCCATAAGCTCTTGCACGGCGGCAAGCTGAACAAGGGCCAGGTGCAGGCCTGGGCGCTCAACCGCTACTATTACCAGAGCACGATCCCGATCAAGGACGCGGTGGTGATCTCGCGCTTCCGCGACCGCGCCACACGGCTGGAATGGCGCCACCGCATCGAGGACCATGACGGCGATCTCGGTAGCGAGGGCGGCATCGAGCGCTGGCTGAAGCTGACCGAAGGCCTCGGGCTCGACACGACTTACGTGGAATCGACGGAAGGCATCTTGCCGGCGACGCGCTTTGCGGTCGAGGCCTATGTCCATTATTGCCGCGAGAAGAGCCCGCTGGAGGCGATCGCCTCCTCGCTCACCGAGCTGTTCGCGCCCAACCTGCACGAAGAGCGCATCTCCGGAATGCTGGAGCACTACGACTTCGTCAATCCCGATATCATGAGCTACTTCGAGCGGCGCCTGGCGCAGGCGCCGCGCGACGCCGGCTTTGCGCTCGACTACGTCAAGGCGCACGCCAAGACGCCGGAGCAGCGCGCGCAGGTCTGCAATGCGCTGATCTTCAAAACCAATGTGCTGTGGGTGCAGCTCGATGCACTCTATCATGCCTATGTCGAGGGCCACATTCCACCGGGCGCCTTCGTGCCCAAAGCGAGCTGAAGAGGAACTGTAATGGCCGGGCCGCGGAACATCAGCGTCAGCGAGGCAAGCCGCCCCGTGCTGCCGCGGCACGCCAAGCTCAAATATGACGAGACCCGAAAGGTCTGGGTGATCCTAGCACCGGAACGGGTGCTGGCGCCGGACGAGATCGCAGTCGAGGTCTTGCAGCTTTGCGACGGCCAGCGCAATGTCGGCGAGATCGCCGATCGGCTGGCGGCGAAATACGCCGCGCCGCGCGAGGCGATCCTCGCCGACGTCATCGTCATGCTCCAGGATCTCGCCGAGAAGGGCTTTCTCACTGAGGCCCGGGAGAAGACGCCATGAGCGATGTGCTCGGCATTCCTACCATCCCGCCAGACGCCAGCGACAGCCTCGCGGTGCTGGAGAAGCAGCGCTCGACGGCGGAGACGTTTGGCATTCCGCTCGCGGTGCTGCTCGAGATCACCCATCGCTGTCCGCTGCAATGCCCCTATTGTTCCAATCCGGTCGAGCTCGACCGCGCGGGCAAGGAGCTGACCACGGATGAGTGGAAGAAGGTGTTGAGCGAGCTCGCCGAGATCGGCGTGCTCCAGGTCCACTTCTCTGGCGGCGAGCCGACGGCGCGGAAGGACCTGGTCGAACTGGTCAAGCACGCGAGCGATGTCGGGCTCTACACCAACCTGATCACCTCGGCCGTGCTGTTGACGCGCGAGCGGCTGAGCGATCTCGCGGATGCCGGGCTCTGCCATGTACAGATCAGTTTTCAGGGCGTGGAGGAAGGCCTCGCGGATCGAGTCGCCGGCTACAGGAATGGCCACCGCAAGAAGCTGGAAGTGGCGAAGTGGACGCGTGAGCTCGATTTGCCGCTCACCGTGAACGCGGTCATGCACCGGCAGAACCTGCATCAGCTCCCCGACATCATTCAGATGGCGGTCGATCTCGATGCCGACCGGCTCGAGGTCGCCAACGTGCAATATTACGGCTGGGCGCTGAAGAATCGCGCCGCCTTGATGCCGACGGTGGCGCAGCTCGACGAGTGCACTGAAATCGTCGAGGAGGCGCGCGAGCGGCTCAAGGGCCGGCTTACGATCGACTACGTCGTTCCCGACTATTACGCGCTGCGGCCGAAGAAGTGCATGGGCGGCTGGGGCCGGCAGTTCTTCAACATCTCGCCCGCCGGCAAGGTGCTGCCGTGCCACGCCGCCGAGAGCATCACCGGGCTCGAGTTCGAATCCGTGCGTTCCAATCACTCGATCGCCTGGATCTGGCAGAACTCCGACGCCTTCAACCGCTATCGCGGCACCGGCTGGATGAAGGAGCCGTGCAAGAGTTGCGAATTCCGCGAGATCGATTTCGGCGGCTGCCGCTGCCAGGCCTTCGCGCTGACTGGCGACGCCGCCAACACCGACCCGGCCTGCGCGCTGTCGCCGCTGCACGAAACCATCTTCAAGCAGGCCGAGCGCGAGGCCGAGGGCGAGACCAACCGCTTCCTCTATCGCAACTTCGCCGGCGGCACTCTGGAATCCGAGAATGGGACCTGACGTCGACGCGGCCGCATCCGCCAGACGCGCCGATCCCTTTGCGCCGCTGACGTCCGACATGCTCGATGTCGGCGAGGGTCACGAGCTCTATGTCGAGAGCGTCGGTCGCGCGGACGGCATTCCCGCGGTCTATCTGCATGGCGGACCCGGCAGCGGCTGCCAGCCCGATCATCGCCGCCTGTTCGATCCCGACCGCTTCTGCGCGGTATTGCACGACCAGCGCGGCTGCGGCCGCAGCCGGCCGAAGGGATCGCGCGAGCACAACACGACGGCGCACCTCATCGCCGACATCGAGAAAATCCGAGAGAAGTTCGGCTTCGACCGCTGGATCGTGGTCGGCGGCTCCTGGGGCGCGACGCTGGCGCTGGCGTATGCAGAGGCGCATCCCGAGCGCGTCTCTGGCATCGCGCTGCGCGCGACGTTCCTCGGCACGCGGGCAGAGGTCGAAGCGGCGTTCACGTCGCGCCTGTCGCAGTTCCATCCTGCGCTCTACGAGGATTTTCTTGGCGTGCTGCCGCTCGAAGAGCGCGCGCGGCCGGTGGAGGCCTATTGGCGCCGCATCCTTGATGCTGATCCCGCCGTGCACGGTCCGGCCGCGCGGGCTTGGCACGACACCGAGCGCACCTTGTCCGAGCACAAGCCCGCAAAGACGCGGCTCGATCTCGCATCGCTGAACGTGTGGCGCACGCTGCCCGCGACCCCATTCATGGAGGCGCATTATTTCGTCAGCGACAGCTTCATGACCGAGAGCCAGCTGTTGCGCAATGCGGGGCGGCTCAAAGGCATCCTTGGCATCATCGTCCAGGGCCGCTACGATCTGTTGTGCCCGCCCGAGACGTCGCAGGCGCTCGCGAAAGTTTGGCCGGGTTCCGAGCTTCGCATCGTGGAAGAAGCCGGCCATTCGCTCTATGATGCCGGCGTGAGAGACGCGGTCATGAAGTCGATCGCAGACCTCGCCTCGAAGACCGCGCGATAACAGGATAAGAAAAATGCCGCTCGCCGGGAAAGGCATGCTGCTGACCTCGATGAACATCGAGGCGGCCGACGAGGCCGATTTCAACCGCTGGTACGATCGCGAGCATCTGGAAGAGCGCGTCGCGATCGACGGCTTCCTGGAGGCGCGGCGCTATGTCGCGCATGCCGCCAATCCCAAATATCTCTGCCTGTATTCGACCGCCACGCTCGACGTGCTCGACAGCCCGGCTTACCGCGCGCGGCTTGCGAGCCCGACCGACTGGTCGCGGCAGAGCATGGCGCGTTTCAAGGACATGCTCCGCGTCGTCGCGCGCATCACCATCAGCAACGGCACCGGACGCGGCGCCGCGCTCGGCGTGGTGCGGCTGCGGCCAAGGCCCGACAACGCAGCGCCATGGCGTGATGCACTGCAAGACAAGCTGGCGCCGGACACGTGCGACGGCATCGTCTCCATGCACCTCCTGGAGAGCGAGCCCGAATTGTCGGGTGCAACGGCGGAAATTCCAGCGGTACGCCATGAAGGCGCGCGCGACTGGTTCGTGCTGATCGACGGCACCCATGTCGGCGCGGTCTCGGCCGTGATCGCCGAGCGCTTCACCGGTCCCGCCGCGGCGCCCTTTCCGCTTCCGATCTCCGTCGGCACCTATTGCCTGATGTGGGACCTCGCGAAGAGTGACCTTACGCGCAGCTAGCGCGCACACGCATCGCAACATGTTGCACCGCACGCACCTCGCGCGCCGCGTTGATGCTGTGCGCGCGTGGCTCCTATGAAAGGCGGTGATCGCGTAAATTTGCCGTTGTACTTCGGAGCCGTTCTAATAAGCTAACCCAATGATGCCATTCAGAAACCAGATCGAGACGCAATAAGCGTCCGCCAAGCTCAAGAAAAGGCCGCGGGGTCTTTGAGCCTGCGCGGACAGGGTAGGAATGAAACCGACCGATATCGCGGCCCCCGACTACTTTCACAAAGTGGTCGATTGCCAATGGGCCTGTCCTGCGCACACCCCGGTTCCCGAATACATCCGACTGATCGCACAAGGCCGCTACAGCGACGCCTACATGATCAATTGGAAATCGAACGTGTTTCCCGGAATTCTGGGACGCACCTGCGACCGTCCATGCGAGCCGGCGTGCCGCCGCGGACGCGTCGAGGAAACTCCGGTCGCGATCTGCCGCCTCAAGCGCGTCGCCGCCGACTTCAAGGACGATATCAAGCAGCGCCTGCCGCGACCCGCGCCGAAGAACGGCAAGCGCGTTGCGCTGGTCGGCGGCGGTCCCGCCTCGCTGACCGTGGCGCGCGATCTTGCCCCGCTCGGCTATCACTGCACCGTGTTCGATGCCGATCCGGAAGCGGGCGGCATGATGCGCACGCAGATCCCGAAATTCCGCCTGCCCAATTCCGTGATCGACGAGGAGACCGGCTACATCCTGGCTCTCGGCATCGAGTTTAGAGGCGGCCATCGCATCGATAGCATGAAGGCGCTGCTTGGGGAGAATTATGACGCGATCTTCGTCGGCTCCGGCGCGCCGCGCGGCCGCGAGCTCGACATTCCCGGCCGGAAAGAGGCAGCCGCCAACATCCATATCGGCATCGAGTGGCTGGCCTCGGTGTCGTTCGGTCATACCGACAAGGTCGGCAAGCGCGTGATCGTGCTCGGCGGCGGCAACACCGCGATGGATTGCTGTCGCACAGCGCGCCGCCTCGGCGGCGAAGACGTCAAGGTCGTCGTGCGCTCCGGCTTCGAGGAAATGAAGGCCTCGCCCTGGGAAAAGGAGGACGCGCTCCACGAGGACATCCCAATCCTCAACTTCCTCGTTCCCGTCGCCTTCATCCACGACAATGGCAAGCTCACTGGCATCACCTTTCAGAAAGTGAAGGCCGAATACGACGCCAAAGGCCGCCGCAACCTCGTTCCATCAGGTGAGCCCGACCAGACCTTCGAATGCGACGACGTCCTGGTCGCGGTCGGCCAGGAGAACGCCTTTCCGTGGATCGAGCAGGATTGCGGCATCGAGTTCGACAAATGGCACATGCCCAAGGTCGATCCGAAGACCTTCGTCTCGACCAATCCAAAAGTCTTCTTCGGCGGCGATGCGGCGTTCGGCCCGAAGAACATCATCTGGGCGGTCGCGCACGGCCATGATGCCGCGCTGTCGATCCACAAGATGCTCTCGGGCGAGGCTATCGAAGATCGCCCGCTGCCGGAGGTGCACGTCTCCTCGCAGAAGATGGGCATCCACGAATGGAGCTATGACAACGACATCTCCATCGACAAGCGCTTCAAGGTGCCGCATCGCGACAAGGTCGTCGCGTTGAAGGACATCCGCGCCGAGGTCGAGCTCGGCTACGACGTCAAACTCGCGCTCGGCGAGGCGCATCGCTGCCTGAACTGTGACGTGCAGACCGTGTTCTCGACATCGCTCTGCATCGAGTGCGATGCCTGCGCCGACATCTGCCCGATGGATTGCATCACCTTCACTGACAACGGCGAGGAAAGCGACCTGCGCCAGCGCCTGAAGGCCCCCGCGCCGCATCCCGACCAGGACCTCTACGTCTCCTCGGATCTCAAGACCGGGCGCGTGATGGTGAAGGACGAGGATGTCTGCCTGCATTGCGGGCTGTGCGCGGAGCGTTGTCCCACCGGCGCCTGGGACATGCAGAAATATTTCATCGAGATGACCCACGCAGGTTCAGCATGCCCGACAAAAAGCCGATCAGCAGCGTAAACGACTTCGTCGTCCGCTTTGCCAACGTCAACGGCTCGGGCTCGGCCAGCGCCAACGAGATGTTCGCGCGCGCGATCCTGCGCCACGGCGTTCCGGTCTCCCCACGCAACATCTTCCCCTCCAACATCCAGGGCTTGCCGACCTGGTACGAGGTGCGGGTGACGGAAGACGGCCATCTCGGCGCCCGCGGCGGCGTCGACATGATGGTGGCGATGAACCCGCAGACCTGGGACAAGGACGTCGCGGGCATCGAGCCCGGCGGCTATCTGTTCTACGATTCCACCAAGCCGATGCCGTCGAGCAAATTCCGCGACGACATCACCGTGATCGGCGTGCCGCTCACCGCGATCACCAACTCGACCTACACCGATCCGCGCCAGCGCCAGCTGTTCAAGAACATCATCTATCTCGGCGCACTCAGCGCGCTGCTCGACATGGATCCGAAGCTGATCGAGCAGCTGATCGGCGAGCAGTACAAGGGCAAGGAGAAGCTCTTGTCCTCCAACGTCCACGCGCTGCATCTCGGCCGCGACTGGGCACTCCAGAACCTGAAATGCCCGATCGGGCTGCGCGTGAAGAAATCGGACAAGGTCGGCGACCGCATCTTCATAGAAGGCAACAGCGCCGCCGCGCTCGGCGCCGTCTATGGTGGCGCCACGGTGTGCGCCTGGTATCCGATCACGCCGTCGTCGTCGGTGGCGGAGGCCTTCACCGCCCATTGCAAGAAGTACCGGCATGATCCTGAGACCGGCAAGGCGAAATACGCGATCGTGCAGGGCGAAGACGAACTGGCTTCGATCGGTATCGTCATTGGCGCCTCCTGGAACGGCGCGCGCGCCTTCACCGCGACCTCCGGCCCCGGCATCTCCTTGATGACCGAGTTCATCGGCCTCTCATATTTCGCCGAGATTCCGGCCGTGATCATGAACATCCAGCGCGCCGGCCCTTCCACGGGCATGCCGACCCGGACCCAGCAATGCGACATCATCGCCTGTGCCTATGCTTCGCATGGCGACACCAAGCATGTGCTGCTATTCCCGGAAGATCCGGCGGAAGCGTTCGAGTTCGCGGCTGCCGCGTTCGACCTCGCCGAGCGGCTCCAGACCACGATCTTCCTGATGCTCGATCTCGACATCGGCATGAACCACCGCCTCTGCCGTCCGCTGAAGTGGGACGATTCAAGGCAATACGACCGCGGCAAGGTGATGACCGCGGAAATGCTGGAGGAAGGCCGCGATTTCGGCCGCTATCTCGACGTCGACGGCGACGGCATCCCCTACCGCACCTATCCCGGCACACATCCTACCAAGGGCTCCTACTTCACCCGCGGCACCTCGCGTGACCGTTACGCGCGCTATTCCGAGGAAGGCACGGTTTATGCCGACAACATGCAGCGCCTGGTCCGCAAGTTCGAGACCGCCCAAGACCTGGTCCCGCGGCCGCTGCAGGCCAATGCGGAACGGCCGACCAAATACGGCGTGATCTATTTCGGCTCGACCTCGCCGGCGATGGACGAAGCCATCGGGCTGTTGGAAGCGCGCGGGCATCAGCTCGACCGCCTGCGCATCCGCGCCTTCCCGTTCCACTCCAGCGTCGCCAGCTTCCTCGCCGAGCACGACTTCGTCTACGTGGTCGAGCAGAACCGCGACAGCCAGCTGCGCCAGCTCATCGTCAACGAGAACGGCATCGACCCGGTCCGGCTCGTGCCGATCGTGCATTACGACGGCACCCCGATCACCGCCCGCTTCATCGTAAAAGCCATTGGCGACCATCAGGATCACCTCAAGGTGACCCCGCTCCGCAAGGCCGTGTCATGACCTACATTGCTAAGCCGAAATTCCATCATCCCGGACTGAAGCAGAACGAGCTCGGCTACACCCGCCGCGATTACGAAGGCAAGATTTCGACACTGTGCGCCGGCTGCGGCCACGATTCGATCACCGCCTCGATCATCGAGGCCTGCTATGAGCTCTCGATCGAGCCGCACCGGGTCGCAAAAATCTCCGGCATCGGCTGCTCATCGAAGACGCCGGACTATTTCCTCGGCAACTCACACGGCTTCAACTCCGTGCACGGCCGCATGCCCAGCGTGCTGACCGGCGCCAACCTCGCCAACCGCGATTTGATCTATCTCGGCGTCTCCGGCGACGGCGATTCCGCCTCGATCGGCTTCGGCCAGTTCGCGCATTCGATCCGGCGCGGCGTCAACATGACCTATATCGTCGAGAACAACGGCGTCTATGGCCTGACCAAGGGCCAGTTCTCGGCGACGGCAGACCGTGGCTCGAAATCCAAGAAGGGCGTCACCAACACCGACAACGCCATCGACCTCGTCGCGATCGCGCTGCAACTCGGAGCCACCTTCGTCGCGCGCTCGTTCTCCGGCGACAAGAGCCAGCTCGTGCCGCTGATCGCGGCCGCAATCCGGCACAAGGGCGCGTCCTTCATCGACGTCATCAGCCCCTGCATCGCCTTCAACAATCACGCCGGCTCGACCAAGAGCTTCGACTATGTCCGGGAGCACAACGACGCGGTGAACCGGCTCGACGTGCTGGTCGGCCGCGATCCGATCGCGGTGGACTATGCGCCGGGCACGGTGCAGCTGGTCGAGCAGCATGACGGCAACAAGATCGCCCTGCGCAAGATCGATGCCGATTACGACCCGCACGACCGTCTCGGCGCGATGACATTCCTGCAGAAGCACGCCGCCAAGGGCCAGATCGTCACCGGCCTGCTCTATGTCGACCCCGACGCGGACGATCTGCACGAGCACCTCAACACCGTCGAGACGCCGCTCAACTCGCTGGAGGCGGATACGCTCTGCCCAGGCTCGGCAGTGCTGGACAAGATCAATGCCAGCCTGCGGTGATCATTTGCTCCGCGCCGAGACCGTCGGCCGGATGCGTATCGTGATCTTCTCCGACGCGACGGGGGGCTCGAACGGATAGTGCTTGGCGTCGCCGAGCACCAATTGGAGCGTGTGAGTCCCCGGTGGAAGGTCGAGCATGGTTTCGGTCTGCCCTGCACCGAAATGCAAGTGCGACTTATCCTGCGGGATCGGCTCCTTGGGATCGATGGGATCGTTGACGTCGACCAGCAGATGGTGATGACCGGCGTTCTGGTAGTCGTCGCCGGCATGCGTCACGCCCATGTTGCGCAAGCCGAACCGGACCCAGAATGCACCGCGAATCTTTTGTCCGTCGCGCGGCGTGATGAAGTACAGCTTTGCATCCTTCGGCGCGGTCTTGCCCTGCGCACAGGCTGCGCCCGGGAGCAATGCGATGGCCGCCGCCAGTGCGACACAAGAAATGATCTTCATCAAATTGACTCCTGCACTTACGGACTGAGTGCGACACGGAATCCATGCGTGGGGTAACGGACATTGGTGTCGTAACCATCGCGGTTTGACGGCCGCACATATCTTGAGTCGTTCTTCCAAGAGCCCGACCTCAGGACATGAGAGCTGCAATCTCCGCTGCTCCACGCCGAGCCGTCGCTCGGCGCGCCCTGATAGGTCCTGTGCCAGCAGTCCTCGACCCACTGATCGATGCCGCCGCCCATGTCATAGAGCCCGAATGGATTCGGCTTGAAGCTGCCGACCTTGGCCGGCTGCTCGGTCGCAAGATCACCGCAATCCTTGCACCCGGCCATGCCCGGCTGAAGCTTGTCGCCCCACCAATATTTCGTCTGCGTTCCGCCGCGCGCCGCATATTCCCATTCGGCTTCGCTCGGAAGCCGGTAGGGCTTCTTCGTCGCCTGCGCAAGCCACGTGACATATTGCTGCGCATCGGTCCAGCTCACATTGCTGACCGGGGCATCGTCCTTGCCGGTGGCCGTGAATCCGCACGCCTTGGCGGCGGCGCATTCGTTCCACTCCTGCACCGTCACCGGATATTTGCCGATCGAGAACGGCTTGACCGTGACCTGGTGGACAGGCCGTTCGGTCGGATCGTCATTGCTTCCCATCGCGAAGCTGCCGCCGCGAATGGCGATCATCCCGGGTTCGCGGGGCGGCGCCGCCGATGGGCTGGGTGCCGGTGACGGCGACGCAGCCAATGACGGAGATGGTTGCGGCGTCTGGGTCGCCGCCTCGCGCGGCAGCGGCTGGGGGATCGGTGATGCGGCCGGAGAAGCGGTTGGCGTGGCGGCGTGCTCGTCGATCCTGCCGGGCTGCGCCAAGAAATACCAGAGCACGCCTGTGGCGATCACCATGACGGTAATGCTCAGGAGGAAGATCAGGACATTCTCGCGCCGGCCTCGCGTCCTGCCGACAGCATCTGCGTCCGGCAGCACGCGATAGACGCGCACCGGATCGGTGATGTTCTTGACCTTGCGGTCCCCAAGCGACTCATAGCCGCACACCACCTTGTGCTTGATCTGCTCGTAGATCGCGCCCGAAATATAGACCTGACCGGGCTCGGCAATGCCCTCAATGCGTGTGGCAATGTTGACGCCATCGCCGTAGACATCGTCCGGCTCTACGATCACGTCGCCGAGATTGACGCCAATTCGGTATTCGAGCCGCGAATGCTTCGGAAGCGAGGCGTTGCGGCCGAGGAGATTTTGTTGAATGACAATGCTGCATCGAACGGCCTCAACAGGACTGTCGAAAATGGCGATGAAACCATCGCCCGTCGTCTTCACCAGACTTCCGTGGTGCTCGACGATGCTGGGCTGGATGATATCCCGCTCGATCCGCTTGACCCGGGCATGCGTTCCCTCCTCGTCAGCCTGCATCATGCGGCTGTAGGAGGCGATGTCGCCGACGATGATCGCCGCGAGACGACGAGGCATGGGGCCGTGCGGGGGCGGCCCATCCTGATTTCCGGATCTGAAGTTGCGAATTTCGCCCATTGCGGGGGGACTCCACAAACTTACAAGGCAGCCCCAGCTTACGACAGCCAAGGCCGTCGTTCTGTGAAGGCTACCACATTGACGAACCGAGACAATGTCGCAGCAATCGCCAGCATCGAGTTCCGAAGGATCGAAGCGCAACACCGCTTGAACCTTCTTGATCCCGCCGATGACTAAGGCCCGGCGCGAAAGCACAGGGCCGAGGCCGCGCCGCCGATGGTCGCACGAGCGACTTGCTCAGCTTGAACGCGGTGCGCCTCGCCTGCGTCTAACAGACAGCAGTTCTGTCCGGGTGCGGTCGAGTTGTCACGCGCTCGAGGGCATCATGAAGCTCTCGATCGTTGCTGCCCTGACTTTGGCTGCGCTGAGCAGCGTCGCCCGTGCCGACAAGGCCGACGAATATCCGTGAGGCCAGCAAGGCCGAAGCCGAAACCTTCAATGCGCGCATGTATGCCGGCGCGCCCGGCAACAAGGCCTATGCCTGCTTCGTGCGGCGCTACGATACCGAGCACCTGGCGCGGCACCCGAAGCAGAAGGTCGCCGCGATGAAGCTGCTGATCTCCGCAGAGATCGAGGAGGACCAGGAGCTCCACAACTCCTTCCGCCTCGGCTTCAGGTACCGTCACCGCCCCGGCGATTTCGATTCCAGCGGTTCGTGTAGCCACGCCGTGTTCACCAAGAGCGGCAACGAGGTGCGTCGACTGCGAGGGCGGCGGCATCGGTGTTGCGCTATCGAAGGACGACAAGTCGGCAATCGTGCGGCTCGAACGGGTGCGGGTCTAGCAGAACAACAAGCCGGACCACGAGGCCGAACAATCGCTGGTGGCCGGCGCGGACGACAGGATTTTCCGCCTCGACCGTACCGACACGAGCGAGTGCGCCTCTCTCGTGACCGACCGCAAGGAACTCGCCGCATTGCGTCACGACTGATATGTCTCCGGCGAATTCGGTCAGTCGAGCGAGATCGCCGTGAACCGCCGCAACCTCTTGTGGAGCGCCGTCTCGGCGCTGGGCGCGGCGCTTGAGCCCTCGCCTGCACAAGCCGCCACCGAAGCCAGCGCGGGCAGCAGGTTGAGGACCTCACCCGACGCTTCGCGTCGACCTCTCCTGCAAGCAAGCGGGAGAGGTTAGAGGGAGCCCCCGGTGCCGACTTCTCACTCATTCGCATCGCACTTGACGCATCCATAACTCTATGGTTATGAGTTCATCATAACTTATGAGTTATGGATCCTCCATGTCCGCCGCTCACGACCTCCTATTCAGGACGCTCGCCGATCCGACGCGGCGGGCGATCTTCGAGCGGCTGTGCCGCGAGGGCGAGCAGACGGTCGGAGCACTGACCGCGCGATCCGGCGTGTCACAGCCGGCGGTCTCGAAACATCTCGGCGTCTTGAAACAGGCCGGGCTGGTGCGCGACCGCCACGAGGGACGCCAGACCCATTACAGCGCGCAGCCCGGCGCGCTCAATCCGCTGATCGACTGGACCAGCCAGATGGCCGGCTTCTGGCAGAGGCGGCTCGACGCCCTCGACGATCTCCTGAAGAGGATGGACCAATGAACGAAGCCTCAAGCGAAACGCGCTCCGTGGTGATCGAGCGCGAATTTGCCGCCCCGGCGGAGCGAATCTGGCGCGCGCTGACGCAGCCGCATCTGATCGAGGAATGGCTGATGAAGAACGACTTCAAGCCCGTCGTCGGCCACCGCTTCAATCTTCGCGGCGAATGGGGCGGCGTGCTGGATTGCGAGGTGCTCACTATCGAGCCGGAAAAGACGCTCGCCTATACCTGGAATTTCTCGCATCAGGATGCGGCGTTCGACCTGAAAAGCGTCGTGACCTTCACGCTGACACCGACGGGCGCAGGCACTCATTTGCGTGTCGAGCAGGCGGGCTTCAGCCCGACGCAGAAGCAGGCTTATGGCGGCGCGCATGCCGGCTGGAAGCAGTTCTTTGCCAAGCTGGACGAGCTGCTGGCGCGGGCAGGCTAGCTCCGTCGGCGTCCATCCGATCCATTTCAAAAGGAGGTCCCAATGAGCACGCATATCTGGATTCGACAGATTCATCGCTGGCTGTCGATGGCTTTCACGCTCGCCGTCATCGCGAACATCGTCGCCATGGCCATGCAGGTCCAGGCGCTCTGGATCGGCTTCCTGGCGCTCGTCCCGCTCATTCCGTTGCTTGCGACCGGGCTATATTTGTTCGCGCTGCCCTATGTCAGCCGCAGCAACGCGTGAACGAGGCGAGATGATGAAAAACGTTGGCAGCGCGAAGAAGCACAGCACGACAGACTCGACTGAAGCTTCACCCTCCAAGCTGATCGATGGCAGGATCAAGGAGCTTGGCGACTGGCGCGGCGAGATGCTGGGGCGAATTCGCGAGCTGATCAAGGAGGCCGATCCTGATGTCGTCGAGGAGTGGAAGTGGCGCGGCGTTCCCGTGTGGGAGCACGACGGCATCATCTGCACCGGCGAGACCTACAAGGCTGTGGTCAAGATGACGTTCGCCAGGGGCGCGGCGCTGGAGGATCCGGCGGGCCTGTTCAATTCCAGCCTCGACGGAAACGTGCGGCGCGCGATCGATATTCGCGAGGGCGAGAAGCTCAACGAGAAAGCGTTGAAGGCACTGATCCGCGCGGCGGTAGAGCTGAATGCGAGCAAGGTGAAGAAGAGACCGGTGAAGCGGCCGGCTTAGAATACAACGGCCATGTTGGTCACTTGAGCAGCCGCGGGCTCGCTTCAACCTCTTCCGCTTGCGGGAGAGGTTGGCGCGTAGCGCCGGGTGAGGGCTCTCTCGTCTGGGGGAGTCCCACTGCGGAGACACCCTCTCCCCAATCCTCCCCCGCAAGCGGGGAGGGAGCGCACCTTCGCCGGCGTCTAGCTGAGTCTCAGCCAATCAGGCGTCGCGCGTACCAAACCGCCTCAGGCTGCCGCGGTGATCGGGCGCGGGCTCACGACATATTCGCGCAGGACCTTGTCGTTCGCGTCGACCTCGATCAGTGCGACGTCATACGTCCAGAGATCGGCCAGGTGCTGGAGCACGCGCTTGGCGTCGGTCTCGTTGAGCTGCGAGCCTTTGATGACGTGGTGATGCAGGATCAGCCGGCGGTCGCCGGAGAGATCGACGTCGACGACCTCGATATTGGCGTCGATGTAGCCGACATCGTGCTGCCGTGCCAGCTCGCGGCGGACGCGGCGGAAGCCGCGCTCATCGTGGATGGCGTCGACCCGGATCCCCGCGCGCTCCTCGGGATCGTCATGCAGGTGGAACATGCGGAAGTGCCGCATCAGCTTCGGGCTCAGGAACTGGCCGACGAAGCTCTCGTCGCGGTAATTGGCCCAGACGTCGCGCAGCACGCCCATCACGTCGTTCTTGCCGGCGATATCGGGGAACCATTCGCGGTCCTCATCTTCCGGCCTGGTGACGATGCGCTCGATGTCCTGCATCATGGCGAAGCCGAGCGCATAGGGATTGAAGCCGGAGAAGCGCGGATCGTCGAATTCTGGCTGGAACACCACGTTGGTGTGCGACCCCAGGAACTCGAGGAAGTTGCCGTCGGTGATGCGGCCCTGCTCGTGCAGCTTGGTCATGATGCGGTAGTGGACGTAGGTCGCCGTCCCCTCGTTCATGACCTTGGTCTGGCTCTGTGGATAGAAATACTGCGCGATGTGGCGGACGATGCGCAGCAATTCGCGCTGCCACGGGGCCAGCCGCGGTGCGCTCTTCTCCAGGAAGTACAGCAAATTCTCCTGCGGCAAGCCGAGCAGCTTGCGGCGGCGTTCGACGCTGAGTGCGGACCGGCTCTTGGCAACCCCCTTCGGGACCGTGCGCCAGAGATCGTTGAAGACCTCCTCCTCATGCTGACGGCGGCGCCCTGCCCGCTTCTCTTCAGCGCGCAAATCGAGCTTCTTCTTGCCGGGATAGCGGTCGATACCGTGCGACATCAGCGCGTGCGCAGCGTCGAGCGTGCGCTCGACCTCGATGCGGCCGTAGCGCTCCTCGCAGCTCGCGACATAATTCTTGGCGAAGTCGAGATAATCCAGGATGCCGTCGGCGTCGGTCCACTGCTTGAACAGATAATTGTTCTTGAAGAAGTGGTTGTGGCCGAAGGCCGCGTGCGCGATCACCAGCGTCTGCATCGTCGCCGTGTTCTCCTCCATCAGGTAGGAGATGCAGGGCGAGGAGTTGATCACGATCTCGTAGGCGAGCCCCATCAGGCCCTTGCGATAGGAGGCCTCATGGAACGCAAAATGCTTGCCGAACGACCAGTGCTTGTAGAACAGGGGCATGCCGACCGACGAGTACGCGTCCAGCATCTGCTCGGCGGTGATGACCTCGATCTGGTTCGGATAGACGTCGAGCCCGAGATCCTGCAACGCCACCTCCTCGCAGGCATCGGTGATACGCTGCAAGGTGTGGAAATCCCAATCCGCGCCTTCGAACAAGCGTTCCGTCATGGAGCGGCCTTCTCCTGGCTGGTTTCGCGGCGTTGGAACAGGTCGTGGAACACCGGAAAGATCTCGCTGCGCTCCGAGACCTTGCGCATCGAGAGCGGTGCGCCGCTGCTGCGCAGGCGCTCGTAAAGGGTCCAGAGCGAGGAGTCGGAGAGATCGAAGGCACTACCGCCGGACTCGCCGACCTCGAGATAGGCAAAAAACTGACAGACCGGCAGGATCTTATCGGTCAGCAGCAGGCCCGTGAGCTCGCCGTCGGAATAGGAATTGTCGCCGTCGGAGGCTTGCGCGGCATAGATGTTCCAGTCCGCCGGATTGAAGCGCTCGCGCACGATCTCGTGCATCGCCTGGAGCGCGCTGGAGACCAGCGTGCCGCCCGAGGCCGGGCCGTAGAAAAAGGTCTGCTCGTCGACCTCCTCGGCGCGGTCAGTGTGCCGGATGAAGACGATCTCGACATGCTTGTAGCGGCGCTTCAGAAATACGTAGAGCAGCATGTAGAAGCGCTTGGCGAGATCCTTCATGTGCTCGGACATCGAGCCCGAGACGTCCATCAGGCAGAACATCACCGCCTGCGCCACCGGCCGCGGCACCGTCTCGAAGCGGCGGTAACGGATGTCGAGCGGGTCGATGAAAGGGATGCGCTTGGATTTCGCCTTGAGTTTTGCGAGCTTGTCGAGCAACTCGACGCGAACCTCCTCGTCGGTGCAGGCGGCGATCTCGGCCTCCAGCTCCTCGATCTCGCTCTTGCGGGGACGCCGGAGCGCGATGCGGCGGGCGAGTGCGAGCTGAACCGTCCGGCTCACTGAGATGTTGGCCGGCGAGCCCGAGGTGGTGTAGCCGGCGCGCTGGATGCCCTCGCTCTCGGTCTGCGCGATCTTGCGCTTGGCAAGATCGGGCAGTTCGAGGTCGTCGAGGAAAAGGTCGACGAACTCGTCGCGGCTCAGCACGAACCGGAAGGCATCCTCGCTGTCGCCCTCGCCCGGACCGGAATCCTTGGCGCTGCCCTGGCCCGAGCGCTGGAGATAGTCTCCCTCGACGAACTTCTTGTTTCCGGGCAGCACCATGTCGCGCGTGCCGCCCTCCCGGCGGAAGCGCGGCTCGTGCATTCCGTCGAGCGGGATCGTGACCTCACCACCCTCCAGGACGTCCTTGATGTCGCGTTCCTGCGAGGTCTTCTTGACGGCGCCCTGCACCAGGGATTTGGCCCGACGCAAGAACCGCTGCCGGTTCTCAAGACTCTTGCCGCCTGGATTCAGGCGCCTGTCAATAATGTGAATGGCCACTTTCCCATCCGCCTCAACCGGCCTGCTTCACGCGCATGTACCATTCGACGAGCCGGCGAACCTGACGCTCGGTGTAGCCGCGCTCCACCATGCGTGCGACGAACTCGCCGTGCTTCTTCTCCGTCTCGCCGTCCTTCTTGGACCCGAAGGAGATGACCGGAAGCAGATCCTCGACCTGGGAGAATATCCGCTTTTCGATCACATCGCGAATCTTCTCGTAGGAGGTCCAGGTCGGGTTCTTGCCGCCGTTCTGGGCCCGCGAGCGTAACGAGAATTTGACGACCTCGTTGCGGAAGTCCTTCGGGTTGGCAATGCCCGCCGGCTTCTCGATTTTGGTCAGTTCCTGGTTCAAAAGCTCGCGATCGAGCAGCTGGCCGGTGTCGGGATCCTTGAAGTCCTGATCCTCGATCCAGGCGTCGGCGTAATCGACGTAGCGGTCGAACAGGTTCTGGCCGTAATCGGAGTAGGATTCGAGATAGGCCTTCTGGATCTCGTTGCCGATGAACTCGGCATAGCGCGGCGCGAGCTCCGCCTTGATGAACTCGAGATAACGTTTCTCGGTTTCCTCCGGAAGCTGCTCGCGGCGGATCGCCTGCTCCAGCGCGTACATCAGGTGCACGGCGTCGGCGGCGACCTCCTGCGGGTCGTGATTGAAGGTCGCAGCCAGGACCTTGAAGGCGAAGCGGGTGGAGACACCGTCCATGCCCTCGTCGACACCGGCGGCGTCGCGATATTCCTGGACGCTGCGCGCCTTCGGATCGGACTCTTTCAGGCTCTCACCGTCATACACCCGCATCTTGCCGAACAGCGTGGAGTTCTCGTGCTTGCGCAAGCGCGACATCACCGAGAACCGCGCCAGCGTCTCCAGTGTCGACGGCGCGCAAGGAGCCGATGCGAGCTCGGAACCCTGGATCAGCTTCTCGTAGATCTTCTGCTCTTCGGTGACCCTGAGGCAGTACGGCACCTTGATGACGCAGATCCGGTCGATGAAGGCCTCGTTGTTCTTGTTGGCCTTGAAGCTCGCCCACTCGGCTTCGTTGGAATGTGCGAGGATGATGCCGGTGAAGGGGATCGCGCCGATGTTCTCGGTGCCGATATAGTTGCCTTCCTGCGTCGCGGTCAGCAGCGGATGCAGCATCTTGATCGGCGCCTTGAACATCTCGACGAACTCGAGCACGCCCTGGTTGGCGCGATTGAGGCCGCCGGAATAGCTGTAGGCGTCCGGATCGTTCTGCGCATAGGTCTCGAGCTTGCGGATGTCGACCT
This sequence comes from Bradyrhizobium sp. 137, assembly GCF_023074095.1. Taxonomy (NCBI): domain Bacteria; kingdom Pseudomonadati; phylum Pseudomonadota; class Alphaproteobacteria; order Hyphomicrobiales; family Nitrobacteraceae; genus Bradyrhizobium; species Bradyrhizobium sp. 137. The sequence goes on along the minus strand of NZ_JADPKU010000053.1, from coordinate 246,443 downwards.
TGCCGACCAGCGAGGAGATATCCTGGTTGTTCTCGTCACCGGGCTCGGTCTTGGCGATCGCGATCTGCCGAAGCCGCGACGGCTGGATCTTGGCGACGCGGAATTGCGAGATATCGCCGCCGAAGGCTTCCAGCCGCTTGTAGCACCACGGGCTCATCAGTCCGGTGAGGCGCCGGCGCGGAATTCCGTACTTCTCTTCCAGCATCGGCCCGAGCTGATCGGGATCGAACAGGCTGAGTGGGCTCTCGAACACGGGCGAAAGTTCATCGCCGGCCTTCAGCACGTAGATGGGGTGCACTTCCATCAGCGACTTCAACCGCTCGGCGAGCGAGGATTTGCCGCCGCCGACCGGGCCGAGCAAATAAAGGATCTGCTTGCGCTCCTCCAAACCTTGCGCGGCGTGGCGGAAGAAACCGACGATGCGCTCGATGGTTTCTTCCATTCCGTAGAAGCCGGCGAAGGCCGGATAGGTGCGGATCGTGCGGTTCAAAAAAATACGGCCAAGGCGTGGGTCCTTGGCCGTGTCAATCGTCTGGGGTTCGCCGATGGCAGCTAGCAGGCGTTCGGCCGCGTTCGCGTATTTCATGGGATCGCTTCGACACGATTCCAGATATTCCGCCATCGATAAGTCGTGCTGGCTTCTCGCCTCGAACGACCGAGCGAAAGCGTTGAATAGAGAATCGTTGTACATGATCCCTCTCCGCGTGAGTTCCGCTACAAGCTGAAACGAATGCAGTTACCGGACCGTTCCTCAGGCCGTTTCGAATCAGCGTGAGCACATGACGATCATTGGACACCCGGGTGCCGGCTCGACGCAACGCACAACGTAGGCACTCGTTGAGTTACGAACAGGCACATGCCTGTAATTTGAGCGAATCTACATCCATATTGGCTCATTTCCAGAAAATGTCACTTGCTCGCAACATCCGGGCATTACCGGGGAGAAAGCTCATCCGGCGCTGCAGCATAGCGGTCTGCCAGCGGCGATCTTATGACGCTTGTACGGCGAAGCCTTGAGCGCCGCGTTCATCTTCCTGCTGCAATGCGGTGCGTGGACCGGCGGCAGCAATCGGGACAAGCGTGCAGCGACGTATCCAAATCGGTCGAACGGCTCTCCGATCGAAGACGATGCGATTGCCACGCGCAGATTTCTGCGCGCCGCGATCAACAGCCGCAGTGCGTCACGGGTTACGTCACTTCAGGATCGCAGCAGCCTCGATGCTCGTGGCCGGCGCAACGGATTGCGGAGCTTGGCAACGACGAGCATGAGAACGTCAGGATGTGCTGCATGCTTCTCAGCACAGCCATTTCGCCGCCGCGCGACAGACGGATCGGAGGCCGCCGGTGGCACTCCATGTCGCTGCCGGCTGCTGCCGCCTGGATCGCCATGATCGCGGCCCAGTTACACCTGAGGGTATGACTCCCGTCCCCTTGATTGGTTCCCTCGCGGGGGCATGTAAGCTAGAGCATAGCGCGTCAGGACCGGCGCGGAAACCCCTCGCCCGCAGGCTTGGAGATAGATAAACATCATGAATCCCGTCAAAGAACTGGAAAAGCACGGACAAGCCGTCTGGCTCGACTTCCTGGCCCGCGGCTTCATCGCCAAGGGCGACCTGAAGCGACTGATCGATACCGACGGCGTCAAAGGGGTCACCTCCAATCCCTCGATCTTCGAGAAGGCAATCGGCAGCTCGGACGAATACGATGCGCCGATCGGCAAGGCGCTGAAGCGTGGCGACCGCGCCGTGGCCGACCTGTTCGAAGCCGTTGCGGTCGAGGACATCCAGAACGCCGCCGACGTGCTGCGCCCGGTCTACGACCGCCTCAAGGGAGGCGACGGCTATGTCAGCCTGGAGGTCTCGCCCTATCTGGCGATGGACACCGCCGGCACGGTCACCGAGGCGCGGCGGCTCTGGAAGGACGTCAACCGCAAGAATTTGATGGTGAAGGTACCGGCGACGCCGGAGGGCCTGCCGGCGATCGAACAGCTCATCGGCGACGGCATCAGCATCAACATCACGCTGCTGTTCTCCAGGGACGTCTACCTGAAGGTCGCCGAGGCCTATCTCGCCGGTCTGGAGACATACGTCGCCGGCGGCGGCGACCCGTCGCATGTTGCGAGCGTCGCGAGCTTCTTCGTCAGCCGGATCGACTCGGTGGTCGACAAGCAGCTCGACGAGAAGATCGCCCGCGCCAACGATCCCTCCGAAAAGGAACGGCTCGCCGCGCTCAAGGGCAAGGTCGCGATCGCCAATGCCAAGATCGCCTATCAGGATTTCAAGCGCCTGTTCTCGGGGCCACGCTGGGACAAGCTCGCCACCAAGGGCGCCAAGCCGCAGCGCATGCTGTGGGCGTCCACCGGCACCAAGAACAAGGATTACAGCGATGTCCTCTATGTCGAGGAACTGATCGGCCCCGACACCATCAACACGGTGCCGCCGGCGACGCTGGACGCGTTCCGCGATCACGGCAAGCCGCGCGACAGCCTGGAAGAGAATGTCGACGACGCCCGCCGCGTGCTCGAGGAGCTGGAGCGCTCCGGCATTTCGCTCGATGCGATCACCGAGGAGCTGGTCAAGGACGGGGTCAAGCAGTTTGCCGATGCCGCCGACAAGCTCTATGGCGCCGTCGCGCACAAGCGGGCCGTGGTGCTCGGCCCGGCGCTCGACCGCCAGCTGCTCTCGCTCGGCGACGGGCTCGGCAAGAGCCTGGCCAAGAGCACCGAGGAATGGCGCGCATCTGCCAAGATCCGCAGGCTGTGGGCGCGCGACAAGTCGGTCTGGACCGGCACCGACGAGGACAAATGGCTGGGCTGGCTCGACAGCGCGGCAAGGGCCGACATCGCCGACTACGAGGACTATGCGGGCCGCGTGAAGGGGCAGAAATTCTCCGACGCCGTCGTGCTCGGCATGGGCGGTTCGAGCCTCGGGCCGGAGGTGCTGGCCGAAACCTTCGGGAAAAAGCCCGGCTTCCCAAAACTGCATGTGCTGGATTCCACCGACCCGGCCGAAGTGCGGGCAGTGGAGGCCAGGATTGACATCGCCAACACCGTCTTCATCGTCTCCAGCAAGTCCGGCGGCACCACCGAGCCGAACGCGATGAAGGACTATTTCCATGAGCGGGTTGCCAAGGCGGTTGGGCCGAAGGTGAAGACCGGCCACCGCTTCATCGCGGTGACCGATCCGGGCTCGTCGCTGGAGAAAGCCGCGAAGAAGCTGAAATACGCCCGCATCTTCCACGGCGAACCCACGATCGGCGGCCGCTATTCGGTGCTCTCGCCGTTCGGCCTGGTGCCGGCGGCAACCGCAGGCATAGACGTCAAGACCTTCATCAAGCATGCGCTGGCGATGGCCCGCTCCTGCGGACCGGACGTGCCGCCATCCGAGAACCCGGGCGTGCAGCTCGGCCTCGCCATGGGCCTCGCCGGCCTTGAAGGCCGCGACAAGGTGACGATCCTGGCATCGAAGAAGATCGCCGATTTCGGCGCCTGGGCCGAGCAGCTGATCGCGGAATCGACCGGCAAGGAGGGCAAGGGCCTGATCCCGATCGAGGGCGAGCCGCTGGGCGAACCCGCGATTTACGGCGACGACCGCTTCTTCATCGACATCCGCATCGAAGGCGAGGCGGACGCGGCCCATGATTCCAAGCTTGCCGCGATCGAAGCCGCCGGGCATCCCGTGGTGCGGATCGTCATGAAGTCGATCGACCATCTCGGCCAGGAGTTCTTCCGCTTCGAGATGGCGACGGCCGTGGCCGGCAGCATTCTCGGTATCAACCCGTTCGACCAGCCGGACGTGGAAGCGGCCAAGATCAAGACCCGCGAGCTCACTTCAGAGTTCGAGAAGACCGGCGCGCTGCCGGCCGAGCAGCCGGTGGTCAGCACCGATGAAGCTGACCTCTACACCGATGAAGCCAACGCCACGGCGCTGCGCGCCGCCGGCGCCAATGGCGACCTTACCTCATGGCTGAAGGCGCATCTGTCGCGCTCGGGCCACGGCGACTATGTCGCCCTGCTCGGCTACATCGCGCGCGACAAGACCACCATCGACGCACTTCAGGCCATGCGGCTCGAAGTGCGCGAGAAGCGGCATGTCGCGACCTGCGCCGAATTCGGACCGCGCTTTCTGCACTCCACCGGGCAGGCCTACAAGGGCGGGCCAGATAGCGGCGTGTTCCTCCAGATCACCGCCGACGACGCCAAGGATCTGCCGGTGCCGGGCCAGAAGGCGAGCTTTGGGGTGATCAAAGCGGCGCAGGCGCGCGGCGATTTCGACGTGCTCACCGACCGGGGCCGGCGCGCGCTGCGCGTCCACCTGAAGGGCGGGCTCAAGAAAGGTCTCGCGGCGCTCAACACGGCGCTTAACGACGCATTGGACTAAAGGAAGCTCTCACATGCAACTCGGCATGATCGGCCTCGGCCGGATGGGCGGCAACATCGTTCGCCGCCTGATGCGTCACGGTCATTCGACCGTGGTCTACGACAAGGACGCCAAGGCCGTCGCCGGCCTTGCCGCAGATGGCGCGATCGGCTCCGCGACGCTCGAGGAATTCATCTCGAAACTCGAGCGGCCGCGCACCGCCTGGGTGATGCTGCCTGCGGGGCGTATCACCGAGACCACGATCGAGACGATCGCGGGCGTGATGCAGGCGGGCGACGTCATCATCGACGGCGGCAACACCTTCTGGCAGGACGACGTCCGCCGCGGCAAGGTGCTGAAGGAGCGCGGCATCCACTATGTCGACGTCGGCACGTCCGGGGGAGTGTGGGGGCTCGACCGCGGCTATTGCATGATGATCGGCGGCGAGAAGCAGGTGGTGGACCGGCTCGATCCGATCTTCGCCGCGCTCGCGCCCGGCGCCGGCGACATTGCGCGCACGCCGGGGCGCGAGGGCCGCGATCCCCGCATCGAGCAGGGCTACATCCATGCCGGCCCTGTCGGTGCCGGCCATTTCGTCAAGATGATCCATAACGGCATCGAATACGGTCTGATGCAGGCCTATGCCGAAGGTTTTGATATCCTCAAGAATGCCAATATCGAGGCGCTGCCGGCGGACCACCGTTACGATTTCGATCTCGCCGACATTGCCGAGGTGTGGCGGCGCGGCAGCGTGATCCCATCCTGGCTGCTCGACCTCACCTCGACGGCGCTCGCCGACAGCCCGGCATTGGCGGAATATTCCGGCTTCGTCGAGGATTCCGGCGAAGGACGCTGGACCGTGAATGCGGCGATCGACGAGGCGGTGCCTGCCGAAGTGTTGACCGCGGCCCTCTACACACGTTTCCGCTCCCGCAAGGAACACACCTTCGCCGAGAAAATTCTCTCCGCAATGCGCGCCGGGTTCGGCGGCCACAAGGAGCCGAAGCAGCCCGGCGTGCCGAAGTCCAAATAGTTCGAAGCTGCAGTGAAACGTACTCAAGCGAAGGCCAACAATTCGTGACAAAAGACCCGCAGCCAAAGCGCAAGCCGGAAAATTGCGCCTTCGTCATCTTTGGCGTGACCGGAGATTTGACCCATCGGCTGGTGATGCCATCGCTCTACAATCTCGCCGCCGAAGACCTTTTGCCGGAGAAATTCTGCGTCGTCGGCGTGGGCCGCAAGGCACAATCGGATGACGAGCTGCGCGACAGCCTGATGAAGGGCCTGCGCGAGTTTGCAACGCGCCCGGTTGACGACGTCGTCGCAAAACAGCTGCTGCAATGCGTGACCTTCGTCGAGGCGGATGCGAAGGATCCGCCGTCGTTCGACCGCTTGGGCGAGCATCTCGACACGCTGGAATGCTCAGAAGGCACCGGCGGCAACCGGCTGTTCTATCTCGCCACCCCGCCAGCGGCTTTCGCGCCGACCGCGCGCGAGCTCGGCCGCACCGGCCTGATGAAGCAGAACGGCACCTGGAGGCGCCTCGTGATCGAGAAGCCGTTCGGCACCGACCTCGCCTCGGCGCGCGCGCTGAACGCCGAACTTTTGAAGATCATGGATGAGCACCAGATCTACCGGATCGATCATTACCTCGGCAAGGAGACGGTGCAGAACATTCTGGTGCTGCGCTTTGCCAACGGCATGTTCGAGCCGATCTGGAATCGCAACCATATCGACCACGTTCAGATCACGGTAGAGGAGAAGCTCGGCGTCGGCCATCGCGGCGGCTTCTACGATGCCACCGGTGCGCTCCGCGACATGGTACCGAACCATCTGTTCCAGTTGATGTCGCTGGTGGCGATGGAGCCGCCGAGTCGTTTCGACGCCCATTCCGTCCGCTCGGAGAAGGCCGAGGTTCTCACCGCGATCCAGCGGCCGAGCCAGCAGGAAGCGTTGAGGAGCTCGGTGCGCGCGCAATATCTCGCCGGCCGCATCGGCGACGAGGAGATTCCGGACTATCGCAAGACGGCGGACGTCAAGCCCGGCAGCACCACCGAGACCTATGTCGCGCTCAAACTGATGATCGACAATTGGCGCTGGGCCGGCGTCCCCTTCTATTTGCGCACCGGCAAGGCGCTGAGCCACAAGCGCACGGAGGTCGCGATCAAGTTCAAGCAGGCGCCGCTGTCGATGTTCTCAGGCACGACGGTCGACCGCCTGTCGCAAAACTTTCTCACCATTGGCATTGCACCGACCGAGACCATCGAGCTCCAGTTCAACGCCAAGATCCCGGGACCGAGCGTCACCGTCGACGGCGTCGAGATGAAGTTCCGCTATGGCGATTATTTCCACGCCGATCCCTCGACCGGCTACGAGACACTGATCTACGATTGCATGATCGGCGATAACATCCTGTTCCAGCGCGCCGACGGCATCGAGGCCGGGTGGGATGCGGTGCAGCCGTTCCTGGACGCCTGGCAAAGCGCGGGCACCAACGGCATCGAGACCTACAAAGCCGGCAGCGACGGCCCGGCCTGCGCGGACGAGCTGCTCCGGCGCGACGGACGAAGCTGGCGGAAGTACTCGTGATGGAAGCAGCCGAGCAGCCGAAGCTGATCGTCGCGGCCGACGCCGAGGCGTTGGCGCTTACCGCGGCCGAACGGGTTATGGCGCGGATCGCCGCCAATCCCTCGCGCATCGCAATCTGCCTCACCGGCGGCTCCAGCCCGAGGAAGCTCTATCAATTGCTCGGCAGCGATGCCTGGCGCGAAAGAATTCCGTGGGAGCGCGTGCACTGGTTCATCGGCGACGAGCGTTTCGTGTCGGAAAGCGATCCCCTCAACAACATGGCGGCCGCCCGCGCGACCTTCCTCGATCGCAGTGCGCCCTCAGGCCATATCCATCCGATCCCAACCACGGCCGAAAATCCTGATCGCGCCGCCGAGGCCTATGCTCGCGAGCTGCAAGCCTTCTATGGCGCTGACCGGCTCGATGCGGCACGGCCGCTGTTCGACATGGTCCTGATGGGCGTAGGCCCGGACGGCCACACCGCTTCGCTGTTTCCCGGCTATTCCGAAGTTGAGGAGACCGAACGCTGGGTCGTCGGGGTGCCCAAGGCCAGTGTCGCGCCGTTCGTCCCGCGGGTCTCGCTCACCCTGCCCGTTCTGGCATCCTGCCGCGAAATGCTGTTCGGGATCGCCGGGCACGACAAGCGGCCGATCTTGACGCGCCTCCTCAATGGCGAGACTCTGCCGGCGTTGCGCGCGCGTTCGAATGGTGAGACCGTTTGGCTGGTGGACCAGGCCGCGCTTCCGGAGGGAATTCGTGGCGGGCGTTGAAGCACCTTGTGCATTGATCGTGATGGGCGTGTCTGGCTCGGGCAAGAGCACGATTGCGGCGGCGCTCGGCGAGCGCCTCGGCTGGCGCTTCAAGGACGGCGACAGCTTTCATCCCGCCAGCAATGTCGAGAAAATGAAGGCGGGCCATCCGCTCACCGACGAAGACCGCTGGCCTTGGCTCAATGCCATCGCCGACGAGATCGCGCGGGTCTGCGGACGCGGCGAGCACGTCATCATCGCCTGCTCGGCGCTCAAACACGCCTATCGTGACGTGCTGCTGCGCGGACGCGACGACGTCCGCTTCGTCTTCCTGAAAGGCACGAAGGAGCTGATTGCCGAGCGGCTCGCCCACCGCAAGGGTCATTTTATGCCGCCCGAGCTGTTGACCAGCCAGTTCAACACGCTGGAGCCGCCGGAGGCGGGCGAGCACGTCATCACCGTCTCGATCGACGAATCCGTCGAGGCGATCGTGGACGGCGTGGTGCGGCAATTGAGGTTGGGCGGGGCGAAGCGCTAAGGCCAAGATATCTGAATAAGAAAACCTGAATTAAGGTCCTGCCATGACGAAGATCTCACTGGTCGTCTCCGACGTCGACGGCACGCTGCTGACCAAGGACAAGACGCTGACGGAGCGCGCGAGGTCTGTCGTGCAGCGGCTGCACCAGGCAGGCATCGGCTTCACCATCACCTCCAGCCGCCCCGCGATCGGCATGCGCTTCCTGATCGAGCCGCTGGCGCTCTGGCTTCCGGTCGGGCCGTTCAACGGCTCCTCGATCGTCGATCCCGAGATGAGACCGGTCGAGCAGCACCTTATCCCGGCGGGCGCGGCCGAGAGATCGCTGCGGATCCTCCGCGAATACGGCGCCGACGTCTGGCTCTTCACCACCGACAAATGGCTGATCGACAATCCCGAGGGCAGCTACGTCGCGCATGAGCAGCGCACGATCCGCGCCGATCCGACCATCGTGACGGATTTTTCGCCGTACCTTGCGAGCGCCTGCAAGATCGTCGGCGCCAGTGCCGATGCCGCCGGCCTCGAGCGGTGCGAGAAGGCGATGCAGGAGGCGCTCGGCAACGAGGCCACAGCAGTACGTTCGCAAACCTACTATCTCGACATCACCCCGCCCGGCTTCAACAAGGGCACCTTCGTGCAGGCGATGGCCAATCGCCTCGGCATTTCCACCGACGCGGTCGCCACCATCGGCGATATGCAAAACGACCTCGCGATGTTCCGCGTCAGCGGCGTCTCGATTGCCATGGGTAATGCCGCTGACAACGTCAAGGACCACGCCACTCACGTCACCGCGACCAACGAGCAGGACGGTTTTGCGGAGGCGATAGAGATGATCTTGAAGCGGAATGGGGTGGGCTGAGTTTGCCGCCAGCTGGTTTCAACCTCTCCGCTTGCGGGAGAGGTCGCCGCGTAGCGGCGGGTGAGGGTTCTCTCCTCTTAACTGTTTTCGCCCAGCGGAGACACCCCCCGCAAGCGGGAGAGGGAGCGCACCTCGGTAGCGGAAGCAATTAACCTACTCTCGGCAGGCGCCCGCTGCGTCACTACTACTGCGAGCGCTGCACGGCCGGCTTCTCGCTCTCCTGCCTGGCCGCCGACAGATTATGCGCAGTGTTGATCAGCGCGATGTGGGTCAGCGCCTGCGGGAAGTTGCCGGTCTGGCGCCGTGCCACGGAATCATATTCCTCCGCCAGCAGCCCGACATCGTTCGCAATGCCCACCACGCGATCGAACAACACTTGTGCTTTGTCGAGATCGCCCGACAGCACATGAGCATCGGCCAGCCACAGCGTGCAAGCCAGGAACGCGCCTTCGAGCGGCGGCTGCCCCGCCGGCAGCTCGCGCGGGTCATGCCGCAGCACGAAGCCGTCGCGCATCAGCCATTTCTCGACAGCGGCGATGGTGCCGCGGATCCGTGGATCCAATGGCGACAGGAACCCGACGGCAGGCAACAGCAGCACGCTGGCATCGAGCAGCTTCGAGCCGTAGGACTCGACGAACGTGTTTTCGCCCGCATCGAAGCCGTGGTTGCAGACGTCACGATGAATGGCCTCGCGCAAGGCCTGCCAGTGCAACAGCGGCGCCTTGAAGCCGAAGGTCTCGGCACTCTTGATGCCGCGATCGAAGGCGACCCAGGTCATGACCTTGGAGAAGACGTAGTGCTTGGGCTGCCCGCGGCGCTCCCAGATGCCGTGATCGGGCCGGTCCCAGACCTCGGCGAGATGATTGAGCACCGCGCATTCCAGCGCCCAGGTCTCCTCGTCGAGCTTGAGCTTGGCCATGCGCGACTGGTGGAAAGCGTCAATCAACTCGCCATAGACGTCGAGCTGAAGCTGCGCATGCGCGGCATTGCCGATGCGCACCGGCTTGGCGCCCTCATAGCCGTCGAGCCAGCCCGCCTCCCATTCCAACAGCCGGCGCTGGCCCCAGATGCCGTACATGATCTGCATGTTCGACGGCGAGCCGGCGGCGGCGCGCAGGAGCCAATTGTGCCACGCCAAGGCCTCCTCGGTGTAGCCCGAGTTCATCAGCGCCAGCAGCGTGAAGGTGGCATCGCGCAGCCAGCAGAAGCGGTAGTCCCAGTTCCTGCTGCCCCCGAGCTTCTCCGGCAATGACGTGGTCGGTGCCGCGACGATGCCGCCGGTCGGGGCGAAGGTCAGCGCCTTCAGCGTGATCAGCGAGCGCATGATGAGATCGTGATAGTTGCCATCGCGGGTGCAGTGGCTGCACCAGTCCTGCCAGAACCTTTCGGTCTCCTCGAGCGCGATCTCTGGATCGATCGACTCGGCCGGCGGCAGATGCGAGGGGCCGTAGGTCAGCACGAACGGTACGGTCTCGCCGGCCGTCACCTTGAAGTCGGAAACCGTGGTCAGATTCTCCCCGCGGGTCTCAACAGGCGTGCGCAGCACAGTCATGTCCTGGCCGGCAATTGCCATCAGGGAATGGTCGATCCGTCGCACCCACGGAATGTCGGCCCCGAAGCCGAAGCGGATCACGAGCTCCATCCGCATCTTCACCGCACCCTTGATGCCGCGGACCAGCCGCACGATATCAGACGCCTTGCCGCGCGGCGGCATGAAGTCGATCAGCGCGACCGTGCCACTGTCCGTTTCGAAGCGGGTTTCGAGGATGAGTGAATCGCCAAGATAACGGCGCGACGTAGCCGTGACATCCTCGCTGGGTGCAATCAGCCAGCGGCCGTTCCTGTGGGTGCCGAGGATCGCGACAAAGCAGGCGTCGGAATCGAAGGCCGGCCAGCACAGCCAGTCGATCGAGCCGTTGCGCCCGACAAGCGCGGCCGTCTCGCAATCGCCAATCAGCGCATAGTCCTCGATCTTCTGAGACAAAGTCGTCGAGCCTAGATTTCAGCTTCCGCCATTCAATGAACGTTCCCGCGTCGCGGCCTTCAAAGCCGCGAGATCGATCTTGGACGCGATCTTGTCGAGCGTAACAGGGAGCCGCTGGCGCCAGTTCGGATGCTCGTCGATCGTGCCGGGAATGTTGGGCTGGTCGATCACGCCGAGCAGATCCTCCAGCGACACCGCGAGCAGCCGCGACGGCGTGCGCGACAGGAAGGCGAGCACCGAATAGAGGTCGTTCGCATTGATGCCGTTCTGGCGCAAAATCTCGTCGAGCCTGCCGAGCGCATCCCAGCGCGCCTGATCGTTCTCGCCGGGATCGATACCGAGCGAGCGCTTCATCCTGAGATCGCCGAACGAGCGCCAACCGGCATAGGTCGACAGGTCATGGGTGTTCAGCGTGACCAGTGCGTTGGGCCGGTAGTGGTCGACGTTGCGGAAATGGCCGGTATCGTCGCGCTCGAACATCATGACGAGGTAGGACCAGATGCCGAAATCCTGCATCATCTCGCGGAAGCCTTCCGGCACGGTGCCGAGGTCCTCGCCGATCACGATGCATTTATGGGCCGCGCTCTCGCACGCCACCGCCGCCAGCAGCGCCTCGAACGGCATCTGCACATAGGCGCCGTTGTCGGGCTTGAAGCCGCGCGGCACCAGATAAAGCCGCTTCAAGCCGAGCACGTGATCGAGCCTGATGGCCCCAGCATGGCGCATCGAAGCGGCGAGCATGTCGGCGAACGGCACGAAGGATTGAGCTTCCAGGCCGCCTGCGTTGAAGCCGGCAAGACCCCAGTCCTGGCCGACGGTATTGAGCACGTCGGGCGGCGCACCGACGGCGAGATGGCGGGAAATCGCCATCTGCTCGTTCCAGGCATCGAAGCCGTTGGATTGCACGCCGACGGCAACGTCGAGATAGAGTCCGACGCGCATGCCGAGCTGGCTCGCCAGCTCCTTGGCCGCGTGCAACTGGCTGTCAGCCGTCCATTGCACGAATTCGACGAACTCGACGTCGCGCTTGTCGGCCCCATTGCGCAGCTCGGCGCATTGCGCATCGTCAGGCTTTTGCCATTCCACCGGCCATTCCCACCATGGCGCGGTGAAGCGATGACGCAGCACCTCGAAGCAGGCAAAGCGGGACAACAGCGGCGCGCGGGCGGCGCGGAAAGCGTCGAACTCCTTGCGGCGCGCTTCGCTCGCGCTCGTCACGAAACTGTTGTAGGCAGCGCGCAGGCCCAGCCATTTCAACGCCGCCATGTCCGTATAGGGCACACGGTCGCCTTCGCGCAGCCGCGCTGCAGTCGCGGCGGCATCCGGCACGAGGTCGGCCGAGAATTCCGGGATCGCCTCGACGTCGATATAGAGCGGATTGAGAAACAGGCGGCTGTTCGGCGAATAGGGACTGCAATCGGCCGGGTGGTCGTCGAACAGCACATGCAGCGGATTGAGCCCGACACCGTCGGCTCCCAATTGCTTGGCGAGCCGGACGAGATCGGCCAGGTCGGTAAAATCGCCGATGCCCCAATTGCGGCTGGAGCGGACGCTATAGAGCTGCACGGCAAGCAGCCAGCCGCGGTCGAAATCGCCGCCGAACGCGCGCTCGGGCGCCACGATCATCGGCACCTCTTCCGTCACGCCTTCCGCGTCGGTCAGAGTCAAACGATGATAGCCGAGCGGCAGGCCGGCAGGCCAGGCGATCACGGGCTCGCGCGTCTCGCCTTGCGCGATCATTTTGCCGTTTGCCGTCAACTTCCATTGCAGGGGTGGCGCACCGATGGCCGCCAATTCCGTTCGCGGATGCCCTAAGGCGCGCACCACGACCGGCCCGCCGACAAAGCGGTAAACCCGCTTTTCCGGCAGGGCGTCGAGGATCGATTTGAGGGCCACGGGGTCGGTGACCCGCAGCTTTCCCAAGGCATCAACGAATTCAGATTGAACGCCCTTGATCCGGGCTTGAGCTAAAAGATCCATTCGGCACGCAGCTTGCAAGCCACCCACTCGCCGGGGGCATCGATTTTAACGAGGCAGCGGAAGACGTTAGTCGGGCTTAACTCACAAACTGCGCCTGCCGTTCCCAGGGGGAACTAATGACACACAAGCGGCTTTCTATATAGGTCTCAAGCGTAGGTTCCCGACAAGGGAAACGGGCCCCTGCTTTCTTGTCAATGGCATCACCGTGAACAAGACAATTCAAACTGTCGAAAGTGCCGCAGCCGGCAGCGCTTTCCTCATCGAAGACGTCTATCCCTCGATTGAGGGCGGCCGCTTTGCAGTGAAGCGGATCGCGGGCGACCGGGTCGATGTCTGGGCCGACATCTATCGTGACGGTGATGCCGTGATCGGCGCCGCGCTGCTATGGCGCCGTGAGCAGGACCGCGAATGGCAGCGTGAGCCGATGACCCATCACGGTAATGACCGCTGGTCGGGCGCCTTCGTCCCGACCGAGGCCGGGCAATACATCTACGCTATCGAAGCCTGGACCGACGAGTTCGCCACCTGGTCCCACGGCATCGCGCGCAAGCAACGCTCCGGTGCGGACGTCACCCTCGACGCCATCGAGGGCGCCGGCCTGTTGACCAAGGCGCATGGCGCGCAACAAGACGCAGCACTGGTTATCCTCAGGCAGTGCGAGGATTTTCTTCAGAGCGGCGACGTCGGCCCGCTGCTCGCAACCGAGCTCGGCGAAGCCATGGCCGAGAGCCAGTCGCGGCCCGACCTCACCCGCTCAGCTTCTTTTCCGCTGATCATCGACCGCGATAGGGCACGCTTTGGCGCCTGGTACCAGATGATGCCGCGCAGCCAGAGCCGGATCCCCGGCCGGCATGGCACGCTGAGAGACTGCATCGCCCGCGTGCCCGACATCGCCGCGATGGGGTTCGACGTGCTCTACTTCACGCCGATCCACCCGATCGGCCACACCCGCCGCAAGGGCCGCAACAATGCGCCGGTGGCGGGTGAAGGCGATCCCGGCTCGCCCTATGCGATCGGCACCACGGAAGGCGGACACGATGCGCTGCATCCCGAGCTCGGCACGATCGAGGATTTCCGCGCACTGGTTGCGACCTGCCTGGAGTACGGTCTCGAGCTCGCGCTCGACTTCGCCGTGCAATGCTCCCCGGACCATCCCTGGCTGACGCAGCATCCGGAATGGTTCAGGTGGCGGCCGGATCGCTCCGTGCGGACGGTGGATGGCGCCTATTCGGATATCGTCATCCCCGATTTCAACTCCGTCGACAGGGCTGGGCTGTGGAACGCGTTTCGCGATGCCATGCTGTTCTGGATCGATCATGGTGTGACCATTTTCGCCATCGACAATCACGACACCGCGCCATTTCCGTTCTGGGAGTGGCTGATCCGCGACATCCGCCGCCGACATCCCGAAGTGATCCTGTTCTCCAAGACCTTCGCCCGACCGAAGCTGATGAAGGGGCTCGCCAAGCTCGGCTTCGCGCAGTCCTTCACCTATTTCCCCTGGCGCACCTCGCGGTGGGAGCTGGAGCAATATCTCGGCGAACTGACCCGTTATCCCGAACGCGACTTCTATCGCCCGAACCTGTTCGTCAACACAGCCGACCTGCTGCCCTTTCACCTCCAGAGCGGCGAAGCCTGGGCATTCAAGTCGCGCCTTGCGCTGGCCGCGACGCTGTCGGGCAGTTACGGCATCTACAGTGGCTTCGAGCTGCTTGAGCACACGGCGATCCCCGGCCGTGAAGAATATCTGGATTCCGAGAAATACCAGATCAAGCAGCGCGACTGGGACACGCCCGGCAACATCAAGCCCTACATCACCGCGCTCAATCGCGTCCGCAACGAGAATGCGGCGCTCCAGCAAACGGCCAATTTGCGCTTCCTCGGTATCGAGGACGGCGAAACCATTGCCTTCGTGAAGGAGGCCGCCGAGCCTGCCCACACCGTCGTCGTCGTAATCGCGCTGTCGCGCCATGCGCGCGAATTCTGGCTGCCGCTCGGTGACGTCACTGTTGACGCCAGCGGGCAGCGACATCATGTTGCGGCACTCGAAAACCTCCTCACCGGCGAACGGTCCTGCATCGAATGGGGCGGGGTCAGGTTGCGTATCGATCCCGATCGCGATCCGGCGCTCCTGTTCCGCGGCCTGGCGTAAGGGTTCACGCCATGAATGTTCTGTCTTCCGTCGACACCAGGAAAGCCGAGGCTGCCGAGATCGTGGATGAGCTCTGGTACAAGGACGCCATCATCTACCAGCTCCACGTCAAGGCCTTTGCCGACAGCAACAATGACGGTATCGGCGACTTCGCCGGGCTGACCGAGAAGCTGCCCTATCTCCAGGAGCTCGGCGTCACCGCGCTGTGGCTGCTGCCGTTCTACCCCTCGCCCGGCCGCGACGACGGCTATGACATCGCCGATTACGGCGCGGTCAACCCCGATTTCGGGACGATGAAGGATTTCAAGCGCTTCATCCAGGAGGCGCAGAAGCGGGGCCTGCGCGTCATCACCGAGCTCGTCGTCAACCACACCTCGGACCAGCACAAATGGTTCAAGCGCGCGCGCCGCAGCCATCCGGGCTCGAGCGCACGCAACTGGTACGTCTGGAGCGACACCGATCAGAAATACCAGGGCACGCGCATCATCTTCACCGACACGGAGAAGTCGAACTGGACGTGGGATCCCGAGGCTGGCGCCTTCTACTGGCACCGCTTCTTCTCGCACCAGCCGGACCTCAATTTCGACAATCCGCGCGTGGTGAGCGCCATCATCCAGGTGATGAAGCGCTGGTTGGATGCCGGTGTCGACGGCTTCCGATTGGACGCCATTCCCTATCTGTGCGAGCGCGAGGGCACCTCGAACGAGAACCTGCCCGAGACGCATGCGATCATCAAGCGCCTGCGCCAGGAGCTCGACGCCTACTCCAAGGGCAAGCTGCTGCTGGCCGAGGCCAATCAATGGCCGGAGGACGTGCAGGAATATTTCGGCCGTGGCGACGAGTGCCACATGGCCTACCACTTCCCGCTGATGCCGCGCATCTACATGGCGATCGCGCAGGAGGACCGTTTCCCGATCACAGACATCCTGCGCCAGACTCCGGACATCCCGGCGAGCTGCCAATGGGCGCTGTTCCTGCGCAATCATGACGAACTTACGCTGGAGATGGTCACCGACGTCGAGCGCGACTATCTCTGGACCACCTACGCCAACGACCCACGCGCGCGGATCAATGTCGGCATTCGCCGACGTCTTGCGCCGCTGATGGACAATGACCGCCGCAAGATCGAGCTGATGAACTCGCTGCTGCTGTCCTTCCCCGGCACGCCGATCATCTATTACGGCGACGAAATCGGGATGGGCGACAACATCTATCTCGGCGACCGCAACGGCGTCCGCACGCCGATGCAGTGGAGCCCGGACCGGAACGGCGGCTTCTCGCGCTGCGATCCGGCCCGCCTCTATGCGCCGCTGATCATGGACCCGGTCTACGGCTATGAGGCGGTGAATGTGGAGGCGCAGTCGCGCAGCCTGTCTTCACTGCTCAGCGCCACCAAGCGGCTGATCTCGGTGCGCAAGTCGACGCTCGCCTTCGGCCGCGGCACCATGACCTTCATCCGCCCCGCCAACCGCGCCGTGCTGGCCTATGTCCGGCAATATCGCGACGAGGTGATCCTCTGCGTCGCCAATTTGTCGCGCGCCGCGCAGGCAACCGAGCTCGATCTGTCGCCCTGGAAGGACCGCATCCCACAGGAAATGCTCGGCCGCACGCGCTTTCCTCCGATCGGTGAACTGCCCTACATGATCACGCTGGGGCCCTACGGCTTCTACTGGTTCCAGCTTCAGGAGCGCGACAAGTCCGAGCCGGTGACGCCGCGCGCGGTGCCGGAGTTCGAGACCTTGGTGGTGCCGGTGAACTCGAATTGGGTGTCGCTCGCCCGCGAGCGTGGCGTGTTCGAGCGCGATGTGCTGCCGGGGTTCCTCTCGCGGACGCGGTGGTATCCCGAGCACAATGCCAAGCACATCAAGACCGCGTTGACATCGGCGGTGCCGTTCTGCGACATCGGCGACAACCGGCCCTGGATCGCGTTCTTCGAGACCAACCAAGGAGACGTGGCGACACGCTACGTGCTGCCGTTGCAGATCGAGTGGGTGCGTTTCGACCGCGAGCGCTTCAATCCGAAGGCGCTCGCCGCCGTGCGACAGGGCGCGCGCGAAGGCACGCTGCTCGATGTCGCGACCGACCAGATCTTCATCGGCCTGTTCCTGCGCAATTTGTCGCAGAACCTAGTGGTGGAGGAGAACAATCTGCGGCTGGAGTTCAAGGCAACCAGCCGGTTTGCCGATTACATCATCAAGGAGCCCGAACGCATCCGCGCGATCGAACAGTCGAACAGCACGGCGCTGGTCGACAACCAATACGTCGCCAAGATCTATCGGCGGCTCGAAAGCGGCGTCAGTCCCGAGATCGAGATCGGCCATTACCTCACGGAGGTCGCACGCTTTGCCAATACGCCGCCGCTGCTGGGCAGCGTCGAGCTGGTCGAGGGCGAGCAGCGCAGCACGCTCGGCGTGCTGCATGCCTATGTCGAGAACCAGGGCGACGGCTGGACGATGACAACGGGCTATCTCGATCGCTATATCGACGAGCAGCGCGTATTGCCAGCGGGCGAAACGCTGCGCGAGACCCAGGAGCAGGCACCTTATCTGCACTTCGTGGCGCAGATCGGCCGGCGGCTCGGCGAACTGCACGTCGCTCTGGCCGCGGCAACGCCGGACGATCTCGCTCCGGAGCCGATCGGCTCCGCGTACGTCAAGCACCTCGTATCCGACCTCAAGGCGCGCGCCGAGCAGGTTTTCGAACGGCTGGCCGAGAGCCGCGACGGCCTGCGGGAGGCGGACCGGCCGCTGATCGATCAGCTCACGGAGGCGCGCGCGACCCTGCCCGACCGACTGAATGCGCTATTGCCTTCCGGGATCGGCGGGTTGAACATCCGTCATCATGGCGACTTCCGCCTCGGGCAAACTCTGATCGTGAAGGACGATATCTTCATCATCGACTTCGACGGCGATCCGCGTGTTCCATTGGCCGACAAGCGGCGCAAGGCGCCGGCCGCGCGCGACGTCGCGGGCCTGATCCACTCGATTGATGTTTCGGTTAACACGGCTCTCGGTCGCGCGCTCACAGGCGCCTCCGACGAGCAGGGCCGGCTCACGGCCGCGCTCGACGAATGGCGCGAGCGCGCCACCGCAACCTTCCTGTCCGCCTATCGCGAAGCCATGACCGATCGGCGGCTGTGGCCGGACAATCCGCAATCCGCGCAAGGCCTGTTAAGGTTCTTCCTGCTTGATCAAGCGTTCGACGAAGTAGAGTACGAGCTGTCCCACCGGCCTGAGGGGCTCCATGCGCCGCTGACCGGACTGCTTCGCATTCTGTCCAGTGCCGAGGGCGAAGCCCATGCCTAAACTGCCTGCCGAGGCCTACGCGATCATCGAGGGCCGCCACTCCGATCCGTTCCACTATCTCGGGCTGCACCCCGAGGGCGGTAGAAGCGTGGTGCGCGCCTTTCTGCCCGAAGCCTCCAATGTCGAGGTGGTCGGCGAGCATGGCGAAGTCGCCCCGCTCGACCGCGTGCACGATTCCGGCCTGTTCATCGGGGCGCTGCCTAACGCCTCGAAACGTTATCAGCTGCGCGCAAAATTCGGAGGCAACGTCGTCGAGTTCGAGGATGCCTACCGCTTTCCGCCGATCCTGACCGATTTCGACCTTTATCTGCTCGGCGAAGGCACTCACCAGCGCCTTTACGACAAGCTCGGCGCCCATCCGATGCGGCACGAAGGTGTCGATGGCATCGGCTTCGTGGTGCTGGCGCCGAATGCGCGGCGCGTCTCCGTGGTCGGCGATTTCAATTTCTGGGATGGCCGGCGCCATCCCATGCGCGTACGCGGTAGCGGCTATTGGGAACTATTCATCCCGCATGCGAAGGTTGGTGATCACTACAAGTTCGAAATCATCGGCCCGCACGGCCATCTGCTTCCGCTGAAGTCCGATCCGCTGGCGTTCGCGAGCGAGGTGCGGCCGAAGACCGCCTCCATCGTGTTCGACGAGGCGCATCTGCCGCGGCCACGGCCGGCGCCCGACGGCATCAACGCGCTGTCGGCGCCGATGTCGATCTACGAGGTCCATCTCGGCTCGTGGCGGCGCAAGAACGGCAATGAATGGCTCACCTATCGCGAGTTGGCCGAGCAGCTACCGGCCTACGCGCGCGACATGGGTTTCACCCATCTCGAATTCCTGCCTGTCAGCGAGCATCCCTTCGACGGCTCGTGGGGCTACCAACCGACCGG
Organism: Bradyrhizobium sp. 137; assembly: GCF_023074095.1. Classification (NCBI taxonomy): domain Bacteria; kingdom Pseudomonadati; phylum Pseudomonadota; class Alphaproteobacteria; order Hyphomicrobiales; family Nitrobacteraceae; genus Bradyrhizobium; species Bradyrhizobium sp. 137. Next base: position 227,071 of record NZ_JADPKU010000053.1, on the reverse strand, counting down.
CCTTTATGCGCCGACCAGCCGCTTCGGCACGCCGGAGGATTTTGCCGCGCTGGTCGATGCCTGCCATCGCGAGGGCGTCGGCGTGCTGCTCGACTGGGTGCCCGGCCATTTCCCTGACGATCCGCATGGCCTCGGCAGCTTCGACGGCACCGCGCTCTACGAGCACGCCAACCCGCTCCAGGGTCGCCATCTGGATTGGGGCACGCTGATCTACAATTACGGCCGCACCGAAGTGACGAACTTCCTGGTGTCGAACGCTCTGTTCTGGCTGGAGCGCTACGCGATCGACGGGCTGCGCGTCGATGCGGTGGCATCCATGCTCTATCTCGATTACAGCCGGCCGCCCGGAGCGTGGATTCCGAACCAGTACGGCGGGCGGGAGAACATCGAGGCGATCAACTTCTTGCGCCGCTTCAACACGGAAGTCTTCGCCCGCTTCGCGCAGGCGACCACGGCGGCTGAGGAGTCCACCGCCTGGCCTCAGGTCTCGCGCCCGGTCGAATTCGGCGGGCTCGGCTTCGGCTACAAATGGAACATGGGCTGGATGCACGACACGCTGAGCTACATCAGCAAGGATCCGATCTACCGCAAGCACCATCACGGCGAGATCCTGTTCGGCCTTCATTATGCGTTCTCGGAAAACTTCATCCTGCCGCTGTCTCATGACGAGGTCGTGCACGGCAAACGCTCGATTCTCGGCCGCATGCCAGGCGACGAGTGGCAGCGCTTTGCGAACTTGCGCGCCTATTACAGCTTCATGTTCGGCCATCCCGGCAAGAAGCTGTTGTTCATGGGCGCGGAGATCGCGCAGAGCCGCGAATGGAACCACGACCAGTCGCTCGACTGGCACCTGCTCGAATACAAGTACCATTCCGGCATCCAGGCGCTGATCCGCGATCTCAACCGGCTCTATCGCGCGGTGCCGGCGCTGCATCAGATGGATTGCGACCAGGCCGGCTTCGAATGGTTGATCACCGACGATGCCAACCGCAACGTCTTCGCCTGGCTGCGCAAGGGTTTCGACGAGCAGGCGCGATGCCTGGTGATCGTCAACTTCTCGCCGAACGTCTATCAGAATTACCGCGTACGCGTGCCCTTTGGCGGCAAGTGGAAGGAAGTGCTCAACTCGGATTCCGCCCATTATGGCGGCAGCAATGTCGGCAACATCGGCGAAGTTCACGCCGAGGGCGGCGAGCTCCGCCTCACGATTCCGCCGCTTGCCGCAATCTTCCTCGTTCCGGAAAGCTGACACATGCGCCTGACTGCTGGATCGCCCGCACGCCTCGGCGCAAGCTGGGACGGACGCGGCACCAATTTCGCGCTGTTCTCCGCCAACGCGCAGAAGGTCGAGCTCTGCCTGTTCGACACACAGGGCCGCCGCGAGCTCGAACGCATCGAATTGCCTGAGAGGACCGAAGACGTCTGGCACTGCTATCTCAACGACGTCTCGCCCGGCCAGCTCTACGGTTACCGCGTGCACGGCCCCTACGAGCCCGAGCACGGCCACCGCTTCAACGCCAACAAGCTGCTGCTCGACCCCTATGCCAAGCGGCTTGCAGGACGGTTGGTCTGGAGCGATGCGCATTTCGCCTACCGCACCGGGTCACCACGCGAGGACCTGTCGTTCGACCGGCGCGACAATGCGCGCGGCATGCCAAAGGCCGTCGTCGTCGACGAGACCTTCAACTGGGGCCGGCGTGAGATCAGGCCCAACATCCCCTGGGAAGACACCATCATCTACGAGGCCCACGTCAAGGGCCTGACGCAGAAGCGCGATGACGTGCCGCCGAACCTGCGCGGCACCTATGGCGGTCTGTCATCGCCGGCGATGATCGAGCATCTGAAGAGGCTCGGCGTCACCACGATCGAGCTCCTGCCGGTGCACAGCTTCGTCGACGACCGCATCCTGGTGGAGAAGAAGCTTGCCAATTACTGGGGCTACAATACGCTGTCCTTCTTCGCGCCCGAGCCGCGCTACGCGCAGGACAACGCGCTCGATTCCTTCCGCACAACGGTCGCGCGGCTGCACGACGCCGGCATCGAGGTGATGCTGGACGTCGTCTACAACCACACCGCCGAGGGCAATCACCTCGGGCCGACACTGTGCTACCGCGGCATCGACAACGCCTCCTATTACTGGCTGAACCGCGAGAACCCGCGCTATTACGACGACTTCACCGGCTGCGGCTCGTCGGTGAACCTCACCCATCCGCGCGTGCTCCAGATGGTGATGGATTCGCTTCGCTACTGGGTCGAGGTCTGCCATGTCGACGGCTTCCGTTTCGACCTCGCCACCACGTTGGCGCGCGGCCCGAACGGTTTTGATCGCGGTAGCTCGTTCCTGACCGCGGTCCGGCAGGATCCCGTGCTGGCGACCGTCAAGCTCGTCGCCGAACCGTGGGATCTCGGGCTCGGCGGCTACCAGGTCGGCGCCTTCCCCTCGCAATGGTCGGAATGGAACGATCGCTACCGCAGCGCCATGCGCCGCTACTGGAGCGGCGAAGGCAGCCTGATTGGCGACATCTCCAGCCGTATGACGGCGTCATCCGACCTCTTCAACCATGACGGAAGACGGCCGCGCGCCAGCATCAACCACATCACCGTGCATGACGGCTTCACGCTCGCCGACCTCTTCAGCTACAACGAGAAGCACAACGAGGCTAACGGCGAGGACAATCGCGACGGCTCCAATGACAACCACAGCAACAATTGCGGCGTCGAGGGCCCGACTGACGACCTCCAGATCCTCGGTCTGCGCCGGCAGCTTCGCAAGAACGTGCTGGCCTGCCTGATGCTGGCGCAAGGCGTTCCGCTGATCCTCGCCGGCGACGAGGTCGGCAATTCGCAAACCGGCAACAACAATGCCTATTGCCAGGACAACGAGGTCGGCTGGATCAATTGGGACAATCTCGGCAAAGAGGACGACGACATGGTCGATTTCGTCGCCCATCTCGCCGACATCCGCCGCCGGTTCTCGCAACTGCGCAGCCATCGCTGGCTCGATGGCCGCCCGAAAGACGGCATCTCCTACGGTGCGCTGTGGCTGACGCCGGCCGGCGACGAGATGACGGAGAACGATTGGAAATTCCCGGAAGGGCGGTTTCTCTCCTATGTGATGGGACCGATGGAACCGGGCAGCGCCGCGATCTTTATCGTTCTGAACGCCGCTCCTGAAGAGATCGCATTCAAATTGCCCAAAATGACCGAATACAAGAGCTGGCAGCAGATCCTCAACACGACCGAGGCCAGGCTGAACTCGATCGACTTCCTGCCCGGAAGCGACAGCAAAGCGCCGCCGCGATCCGTGCTCGCCTTCGCGGGGGCGCTATGAGGCCATCCTTCGGGGCGAGGCCGACCAAGGACGGCGTGTCGTTCCGGCTGTGGGCGCCCGGCGCGCGCCGTGTCGACCTCCTGCTCGACAGAAGGCACGCGATGCAGCGCCGGCAGGATGGCTGGTACGTGGCCGATATTGCCGGGCTGCGCGCCGGTAGCGATTACAAATTCCGGATCGACGACGAGATCGAGGTGCCCGATCCGGCCTCGGCATTCCAGCCGGCGGATGTGTTTGGCCCGAGCGAGGTGATCGATCACGACGTCTTCGCCTGGCGCGCGCGCGATTGGCGCGGCTGCCCTTGGGAAGAGACGGTGCTGATCGAGACCCATGTCGGCACCTTCACGCCGGAGGGCACGTACCGCGCCATGATCGACAAGCTCGATCATCTCACAACGACCGGCATCACTGCACTGGAATTAATGCCGCTGGCCGATTTCGCCGGCCGCCGCGGCTGGGGCTATGACGGGGTGCTGTGGTATGCGCCCGACAGCACCTATGGCCGGCCCGAAGACCTGAAGACGCTGATCGACGAGGCACATCTGCGCGGGCTCATGGTGTTCCTCGACGTCGTCTACAATCATTTCGGTCCCGAGGGGAATTACCTGGGCCGCTATGCGCCGACCTTCTTTACCGAGGCACACACGCCCTGGGGCAGCGCGATCGATTATCGCGTGCCCCAGGTGCGCGCATTCGCGGTCGAGAACGCGCTGTCCTGGCTCAGCGACTACCGCTTCGATGGCCTGCGGCTGGATGCCGCCAACCACATCATGGCAGTGCCCGGCGAGCAGTCGATGCTGCAAGACCTCAGCGTCGCCGCCGGCGAGCTCGCCAAGGCCACGGGACGGCACATCCATCTCGTGTTGGAGAACGGCGACAACCGTGCGAGCCTGCTCGATGCCGCCCAGGAGCCGCCGAACGGCAAATATCGCGGTCAGTGGAACGACGACTATCACCACGTCTGGCACGTGATGCTGACCGGCGAGCTCGCCGGTTACTATGCCGACTACCAGACCCCGCGCATGGATCTTGCGCGCGCGCTCGCATCGGGCTTCGTCTACCAGGGCGAGATCTCGGAATTCTGGGGCAAGAAGCCGCGCGGCGAGCCGAGCGGCGAGCTGCCGCCGGCGACCTTCGTCAATTTTCTCCAGAACCACGACCAGATCGGCAACCGCCCACTCGGCGACCGGCTCGAGAGCCTGGCAGGATCAAAGCAGATCGAAGCCGCGCTCGCGGTGACGCTTCTCGCACCGATGATCCCGATGCTGTTCATGGGCGAGGAATGGGGCTCGACAGCGCCCTTCCCGTTCTTCTGCGATTTTCAGGGCGGCCTTGCCGATGCCGTCCGCAAGGGGCGCAAGCAGGAATATGCCTGGGCTTACGAGAAATATGGCGACGAGGTACCGGATCCGCTCGATCCGGCCACGCTGCAATCGGCCGTGCTCGACTGGACCGGCCGCACCTCCGAACAGAAGGCACGACTCGCGCTGGTGCGCGAGCTGCTCGCCGTCCGCCGCCAGGAGGTCATGCCCCGCCTGAAAGGAGCGAGTTTCGGCGATGCCGAGGCAGCGGATACGGGCTTGCTCACCGCGCATTGGCGAATGGGCGACGGCACGACTCTGCGCTTGGCCGCCAATCTCTCGGACAAGGATATCGCGTATTCCAACCTCAATTCGGGCACGCCGATCTGGGGCGGCGAGGCCGGCGAGCGGCTTCCGCCCTGGTCGGTGGTCTGGCGTCTCGGAGGCTAGCATGCCTCCGGCCATTCCGCTCGCGACTTACCGGCTCCAGCTCACCGCGGATTTCGGCTTCGACAAGGCCGCCGCGGTTGTGCCCTATCTGAAGGCGCTCGGGATCACGCATCTCTACGCCTCCCCGGTGATGAAGGCTCGCAAGGGCTCGACCCACGGCTATGACACGGTCGATCACAGCCAGCTCAGCCCCGAACTCGGCGGCGAGACCGGTTTCGCGCGGCTGAGCGAAACATTGATCCATCACGACCTCGGACTCATCATCGACTTCGTGCCCAATCACGTCGGCGTGCATTTTGCCGACAATCCCTGGTGGCTCGACGTGCTGGAGTGGGGCCAGGCTTCACCGCATGCGGTCTCATTCGACATCGACTGGGATCAACTGGCCTTCCGCGCCCGCGGCGGCGTGCTGCTGCCGATTCTCGGCGCGCCCTATGGCGATGCGCTCGAGCGCGGCGAGATCGAGCTGCGTTATGATCCGGACCAGGGCAGTCTTTCCGCCTGGTATTTCGAGCACCGCTTACCCGTCGCGCCGGAGCGCTATGGCGAAGTGCTGCGGATGATCGTCAAGGAGGCGGATGCGGGGGAAACGGAGCCCGGCAAGCGCCTGCTTGCGCTCGCGGCGCGCTACACCGGACTGCGCCGTCCCAACCGCAAGGAAGCTCCCGCGTTCAAGGCAGAACTCAAGGACATTGCGGGCGCTGCCGACATCATCGCGCGCGGACTTGCCGCCTATCGCGCTGCCAAGGACCGTCCCGCCCAGACGCTGGCGCTGCATCATCTGCTCGAGCGCCAGCACTACAAGCTCGGGCATTGGCGCCTCGCCTCCAGCGACATCAACTATCGCCGCTTCTTCGACGTCAACGGCCTCGCCGGCTTGCGCGTCGAGGATCCCGGCACGTTTGCCGCCACGCACCGGCTGGTCAAGCAGCTCATCGCCGACGGCAGACTGCAAGGCATCCGTCTCGATCACATCGACGGCCTGCGCGATCCCGCACAATATTGCCAGCGGCTGCGCCGGCTGGTCCGCGACGCCCAAGGCAACACAAAGCCATTCTATACAGTGGTCGAGAAGATCCTGTGCGAGCACGAGCGCCTGCCGCATTTCGCCGGGGTCCAGGGCACCACCGGCTATGAATGGATGAACGTCATCACCCAGGTGCTGGTCGACGCCAAGGGGCTGACGGCGTTGGACGAGACCTGGCGGCAGATCAGCAACCGGCCGCCCCGGCTTGCGCCTTACGTCAAGGACGCCAAGCGGCGGGTGCTGGAGACGCTGCTCACCAGCGAGTTCACCGTGCTGACGCGCCTTTTGGCGCGCATCGCCAACGGGCATTACTCGACGCGCGACTTCTCGGCCGACAGCTTGCGCCAGGCCCTCGAGCTCTATGTGCTGCATTTCCCGGTCTACCGCACTTACCTCACGACGAGCGCGCCGACCGCACACGATCGCAAGCTGATCGATGAGACCATCGAACGCGCCCGCGGAGAATGGTTCGCCGCGGATGATGGCATTTTCGACTTCCTCCGCGACGCTCTGACCATGGACCTGCTCAAACCTGGGCGTCCCCCACACAGCGCGCCGCGCGTACGCCGCTTCGCGCTGAAGGTGCAGCAATTCACCGGACCGATGATGGCGAAGTCGCTGGAGGACACCGCGTTCTACCAGTTCCACCGGCTGCTCGCGCTGAACGAGGTCGGCGGTGATCCCGCGAGCATCGGCCTCACTATTCCCGCTTTCCATCAGGCCATGCAGGCCCGTGCCAGGGAATGGCCGCACGGCATGACCGCCACGGCCACCCACGACACCAAGCGCGGCGAGGACGCCCGCGCGCGGATCGCGGCGCTCAGCGAGATTCCCGGCGAATGGACCAGCGCGGTGGCGCGCTGGAAGGTGTTGAACGCGCCACATCTCACCCACCGAGATAGTTTCCGCGCGCCGTCGGCGACATTCGAGTACATGCTCTACCAGACCCTGCTCGGAGCCTGGCCGCTCCAGGGGCCGGTCGGTCCTGATTTTGTCGAGCGCATCCAGGCCTATGCCCTCAAGGCCGCGCGTGAAGGCAAGGAGGAGACGAGCTGGCTCAATCCGCATGAAGCGTATGAAAACGGGGTCAAGAGCTTCATCGACAAGATCCTCGACCCCGCCCAGTCCGCAGAATTCCTGGAGGCTCTGCAGACCCTGGCCCGCCGCGTCGCACTGCTCGGCATGTTGAACTCGCTGAGCCAGCTCACGCTCAAGGCGACGCTGCCAGGCGTGCCAGACTTCTACCAAGGCACCGAATTCTGGGACCTCTCGCTGGTCGACCCCGACAACCGGCGGCCGGTGGACTTTGCCGCGCGCCGCAGGGCGCTGACGTCCTTGGAAGCTCCGGACTGGAGCGACCTGATCAAGGCCTGGCCGGACGGCCGGCTCAAGCTGGCCTGGACGCGTCACCTCCTTAAGCTCCGCAATCGGCTCCCCGACATCTTCGTCCAGGGTGACTATCAGCCACTCGAGGTTCACGGCGGGCATGCTGAGCACGTCATCGCGTTCGCCCGCCGCCATGGCCGGGCGGCCGCGATCGTCGCGGTCGGGCGTCACTTTGCGCCGTTCACGCAAGGAGGTCGGGAATGGCCGGCGCTGGAAGGCTTCGATGCAACCGTCGATATCACCGGCTACACCGCGGCAGGCTTTGCAGGCGATGAACTGCCGCTCGCGCGGGCCCTGCGCGATCTTCCCGGGACCGTCATCGAGGCGCGCACCGCCAGTGCAGCAAAGCCGATGCGGCAGCGCGTGCGCGCCTGAGGCTACTTTCCGTCCTTGGTCAGCAGCAACTGTCCGCGCTTCCTGATCGCGCCCTGGGCCATCTCGGCAAAGCGTTGCAACAGCCAGGGCAGCACCACCTCGACCCGGACGTGATCTTCGGCAACGTCGACCTTGCCGGTCGCGATCTGCCCGAGCGCGCGGATGCGAAAATTCATGCAGTCGCCGCTCCAACGCTCCTCTTCGACCTGCATCACGGGAATGCTTGCTGCGGCGCGGCCAAGCCCCGTCTTGAGCCGGCGTACCGCCTCGTCGCGGCCGAGACGATGCGGAATTGAGACGACGAGCGGTTCTGCCATGGCCGTGACCCTGCTGCTGATCCTCACCTCATCATGCCGCATGGAAAGGCAAAAGTTCCAAACTGCTGAAGCAGGAACCCGCATTGCGAAGCCGGAACTTTAAAACCTGCGGCAAGTTGCCCCCGGATAACGGGACAGGTCAGACGACCCTTTCAAGAAAGGGCTGGAGGAGATTCGCATGTCTATCGGCACGATCATTCTGATCATCTTGGTCATCGCCCTGCTCGGCGGCTTCAGCGGCATCGGCGGCGGGCCGTTCTACGGCACCGGTTATTACGGCGGCGGCGGCCTCGGTCTCGTCATCGTCATCCTGCTGATCCTGCTCCTGATGGGACGCATATAGCCGAGGCGGATCGCGTAGGGTGGGCAAGGCGAAAGCGTGCCCACCACCGTTCCGCGACGAGAAAGAAAATGGTGGGCACGCGCCGCTTTGCCCACCCTACGCGCGACGCGCGGTAGCACAAACCTACTTCACCTTTCCCGCCAGCTTCTTGATCGCCGCCTTGATCGATGCGGCGGCATCCTCATAGCCCTCCCACGCTTTCGATCGCGCCAGCAGGCCCGGCACCGTGCGCATCGTATATCGCTTCGGATCGAGGTCGCTCTTCACCTGCGCCCAAGTCACGGGCATCGACACCGTGGCACCGGTGCGCGCGCGCGGCGACAGTGGGGCAACCGCGGTCGACATGCGGTCGTTGCGCAAATAGTCCAGGAAGATCTTTCCCTTGCGCAGCTTCTTCGACATGTTGAGCAGATAGCGTTCGGGATCGTCATCGGCCATCCACTGGCAGACGCCTTGCGCAAACGCCTTGGCCTCCTTCCAGCTCACCTTGTCGCGCGCGCCGTGGAGCAGCGGCACCACCACGTGGAGGCCCTTGCCGCCTGTGGTCTTGCAGAAGCTGTCCATGCCGATATCGCTCAGCCGCTGCCGCATCTCCTTGGCCGCCTCGACGACGTCGGCGAATTCGACGTCGGGCGCCGGATCGAGATCGAATACCAGCCGGCCCGGCGTGTCATAGGCATAGGGCGCGCAATTCCAGGGATGCAGCTCGACGCCGCCGATCTGCGCCACCGCCGCGAGCCCTTCGATCCGATCGATCTGCAAATACGGCTTGCGGTCGCCGGAGACTCTTGCGAGCTCCAGGAGGTTCGACGTCCCCTGCATGGCATGGCGCTGGAAGAAGCACTCGCCCTTGATGCCGTCAGGGGCGCGGATCAGCGAGCACGGCCGGCCCTTGAGGTGCACGATCATCCATTCGCCGACGGCTTCGAGATAGCGCGCGAGGTCCAACTTGGTCACGGCATCGCCATGTCCGTCATCGGGCCACAGCTCCTTGTCCGGCTTGGAGATGACGACGCCCATGACCTCGGCGTTGCTGCCGCCCAGGGCCGACTGCGCACCTGGCCGCGCTTTTGCGCGCTTCGCTCCTTTGGCCGAGGGTTCGGCGAGCTCGGTATCGACCGGCGTCTCCGCCTCAACCTCCTTGGCCGGCTTGTCCTGCCGCAGTCCCTTGAACGCGGCCTGACGGATATTGCCGTCGGCGGTGAAGCCGGCGAACTCGATCTCGGCGACGAGCTCCGGCTTCAGCCAGTGCACCTCGCGGGTCTTCTTCGGCGCGTTCTTGCCGCCGAAGGGGCTTTGCTTGGCCTCCATGGCCTTCAGTGAAGGCATGAGGCGCTTGACCTTGTCGGTGCCAAAGCCTGTGCCGACCATGCCGACGAAGGCGAGATGATCGCCGCGCTGCACGCCCGCCATCAGCGAGCGGAACTTGCCGTTCGTGGTCTTGTAGCCGCCGATCACCACCTCATGGCCGGCGCGACATTTCGACTTGACCCAGCTCTCGGTGCGGCCGGAGCGATACGGCGCATCCAGCTTCTTCGACACCACACCCTCGAGCTCGAGCTTGCAGGCCGATTGCAGCACGGCATCGCCCCCGCTCTCGAAATGCTCGACATACCGGATCTGGCTCGTTTTCCGCTTGCGTGATTCCAGAAGCTCCTTCAGCCGCGCCTTGCGCTCGCCAAGCGGCAGCCGACGGTAATCCTCGCCCTCGGCGAAGAGGAGGTCGAAGGCAAAGAAGATGAGCTCGTCGGTCTTGCCGTCCGACAACGCAGCCTGAAGCGAGGAGAAGTTCGGCGCGCCGTTGTGGTCGAGCGCGACGATCTCGCCGTCGATCAGCACATCCGGCAGCGCCCCCGCTTCCTTGGCAATGGAGACGAATTTGCCGGTCCAGTCGAGACCCTTCCGCGTCTTGAGCGTCGCCTCGCCGTCCTCGACCCGGAGCTGGACGCGATAGCCGTCGAACTTGATCTCATGGCACCAGCCACCATCGGCCGGCGGCCGCTCGACCAGCGTGCAGAGCTGCGGCGCCACGAAGTCCGGCATCTCCGAGACCTTCTTGGCGCTCGCTGCTGTCGTGGCTGTCTTCTTCGCCGTCGGTCTAGCCTTCAACGCCGTGCGCGGCGCGGGAGTCACTGTGCGCCCTTTCGTCTCCTCGGCGCGGTTGGATTGCCAGACTGCGTCGGCCTTGCCCTTCGGCCCCTTGGCCAGCATGAAGGGCTTGGGCGCGCGGCCCTTTCCTTCAGCGATTTGCTCCATCGCGCGACCAGAAGCAACGGACTTGTCTTGCTCGAGGATGTCGTTGTCGTTGCCCTCGCGCGCATATTCGTCACGATGCTTGATGAGCAGCCAGTTTGTCCGCTTACCGCCGGTGCGGTCGTTGCGCATGCGCACCAGCACCCAGCTTCCCTGTAGCTTCTCGCCATGGAGGGTGAACTTGAGATCGCCCTTCTTGAAGCCGGCTTCCGGATCTTCCGATTCCCAATAGCCTCGATCCCACAGCATCACGGTGCCGCCACCATACTGGCCTTCGGGGATCGTGCCTTCGAAATCACCATAGTCGAGCGGATGGTCCTCGACCTCGACCGCCAGCCGCTTGTCATGCGGATCGAGCGAGGGCCCCTTCGTCACGGCCCAGGATTTGAAGACACCGTCGAACTCGAGTCGGAGGTCGTAGTGCAGCCGGCTCGCATCGTGCTTCTGGATCACGAAGCGCCGCTGCTTCGACGGCGCCACGGCGGTCTTGCCCGATGGCTCGGGCGTTTTCTCGAAATCACGCTTCTGTCGGTAAGTGGAGAGTTTTTGCAGCACGACCGGTCCCGCTCTCTTTCGGCATTCAAGCCTATCACGGCCAAAGTCCCACCCGGAACCAAAACCCCATGGCCGGGTTGGGGTTCCAAAACGCCTTGAAAACGCTGGAGAATGGAATGGCCCCGCGTGCCTATTGGAAGGGAACGTTGAAGCTCTCGCTGGTCAGCTGCCCCGTCGTGCTCTACCCCGCTGCAACCGCCGCCGAGAAGACGCGGTTTCATCTCATCAACCGCGAGACCGGGAACCGGCTCAAGCAGCAGATGATCGATTCCGAGACCGGCGACGTCGTCGAGAGCGACCAGAAGGGCCGCGGCTACGAGCTGCGCAAGGGCAAGTATGTCGAGATCGAGCCGGAGGAGCTCGAAGCGGTGCAGATCGAGAGCAACCACACCATCGACATCGAGAGCTTCGTGCCGCGCGAGGAGATCGACAAGCGTTACCTTAACCACCCCTATTACATCGCGCCCGACGGCAAGGCCGCGGCCGACGCCTTTGCCGTGATCCGCGATGCGATGAAGGATCAGGACCGCGTGGCCCTCGCGAAAATCGTGCTCACCAATCGCGAGCACGTGATGGCGATCGAGCCTCTCGGCAAGGGCCTGCTCGGCACCACGCTGCGCTATCCGTACGAGCTGCGCGACGAGGACCAGTTCTTCGATGACATCAAGAGCCCGAAGATCACCAAGGACATGGTCGAGCTCGCCGGTCACATCCTGCACAGCAAGGCCGCGCATTTCGACCCTAGCGAATTCAAGGACGAGTACGAGAACGCGCTGAAGGCGCTGGTGAAGCGCAAGGCCAGCGGCAAGAAGATCGAGCTGCCGCAGCCCGAGGAGCGGCCGAGCAACGTCGTCAGCCTCATGGACGCGCTGAAGCAGAGCCTGAAGGGGCGCGGAGGCGGGAAGACATCGGCGAAGCCCCACGCGCGCCGGTCGACCGGGCGGCATCGCAGCGCGAAGAAGGCGCACCGGTCGACGGCAAGGCATCGCAAGGCAGGCTGACTGTCATTCCGGCGCGACGCAAGGCATCGCCCCCGGAATGACGGCTGGTCTAATCACCCGCCTTCAGCCTGTATCCGATTCCCGTCTCGGTCAGCACATAGTGCGGCCGTTCCGGGTCGGCTTCGATCTTCTGGCGGAGCTGGCGGACATAGACGCGCAGATATTGCGCGTCGGTCAGCTCGTCCCAGAGCTCCTTGAGCAGGAAGCGATGGGTGAGCACCTTGCCGGCGTGCTGCACCAGGACGCGAAGGAGATCGTATTCCTTCGGTGACAGCTTCACCTCGCGCTCGCCGACCTTGACGATGCGGCGGACGAGATCGACGGAGAGATCGCCGGTGCGAAACACAGGGCGCTCGCCTTTGACTTGAAGCTGGTGGCGCAGCGCGGCACGCAAGCGGGCCAGAAGCTCTTCCATGCCGAACGGCTTGGTCAGGTAATCGTCGGCGCCGAGATCGAGCGCCTGCACTTTGCCGGCCTCGTCGCCGCGGCTCGACAGCACCACGATCGGCACCTCCTCGTTGCGGGCGCGGATGGTGCGCAGCAGCTCGTGTCCCTGCACGTCGGGCAGGCCGAGATCGAGGATGATCAGCGCCGGCTCCTCGGCAAGCCTGTCCAGCGCGGTCTTGCCGTTCGACGCCTCCAGAATCTCATAGCCCTGCGTCGTCAGCCCCATCCGCAGCAGTTTACGGATCGGCGGCTCGTCATCGATGACCAGGACCTTGATCGGGGCAGCACTCACGCGGCGGTATCCAATGCGTGGGTCTGCACTGGGACGGGCAGACGGATGGTGAGGATCGCGCCGCTCCGGTCGCTGCGGTTGGCGGCCGAGATCGTGCCCCGCATCGCCTCGACGAAACCACGGGAGATAGCGAGGCCGAGGCCGGTACCGGGCCGGATATGATCACCCTTCTGCACGCGATAGAACTTGTCGAACACGCTCTCGAGCTCGTCGGGTGGGATGCCGCCGCCCTCATCGGCGATCTGGAGAACGATCTCATCCCGCTCGCGCTGACTGCGGATCGCGATCGTGGTGTCGGGCGCCGAGTATTTCGCGGCGTTGTCGAGCAGGTTGAACAGCACTTGCTCGAACAGCACGGCATCGAGCTCGAGCATCGGCACATCGGCCGCCAGCGCAAGCTCGACCTTGTGAGCAGCGAGGATCTTGGCCGCTCGCCGCAGCGCGCTACCGACGATCTCGCCGAGATCGTGCAGCGCCGTATTGGGCACGATGGCGCCGGATTCGAGCTTGGTCATGTCGAGCAGATTGGCAATGAAGCGGTTGAGCCGTTCGGACTCGTCGATCACGGTCGCGAGCAGGTCGCGCTTCTCGGTGTCAGAGAGCGCGCCGTCGAGGTCGCGCATGGTGGAGGCCGCCCCAAGGACCGAGGCGAGCGGCGTCTTCAAATCGTGCGAGATCGAGGTCAGGAGCGCCGAACGCAGCCGTTCGGATTCGACAGTGCGCTTGACGCGATCCATGTCCTCGACCAGCAGCACGCGTTCGATTGCGAGCGCGCCCTGGTCGACCAGCGCATCGAGCAGCCGGCGCTGGTCCGGGGTCAATAGCGGGCCGGTGCGGTCGTTGTCGATGCCGATGACGCCGATCGGACCACGGCCGGTGCGCATCGGCAGGAACAGCCGTTTCGCACCCGGCAGGGTGTCCGAGCCGCGGCCTGCGGTGCGGTCGTTGCTCCAGGCCCAATTGGCGGCGGCGAGGTCGGCCTGATCGAGCTCATCCTCCGGCGGATAGCCGGATTTCACCGTGAGCAGGCCCTCTTCCGGCAGCAGCAACACGACGCGGACCTTCAGCATCAGCGCGATCTGATAGGCGGTTGCCCACAACACATCGTCGAGCGTGCCGGTGCCGGCGAGCTTGCGGCTGAAGGCATGGAGCTGCTCGGTCATCCGGATCCGGCCGATCGCGGTGTCGGCCTGGATGCGCACACGTGCCGCGACATTGGAGACGATCATCGCCACCACCACGAACAGCACGAAGGCGGCAACGTTGGTCGGGTCGGTGATCGTGAAGGTATAGATCGGCGGCAGGAAGAAGAAATTGTAGCACAGCGAGGCCGCGACGGTCGCGAGCAGCGACGGCCACAGGCCGTAGCGGACCGCAACCGCGACCACCGCCGTCAGCAGCACGAGGTCGACGTTCTCGATGCCGAACCGGGGCTGGACCAGCTCCGCGGCGCCGAGCCCGATCAGCACGATCCCGAGCGCCTTCAGATAGGGCAGCGGGTTGAACGGCTCCGCGCGCGCAGCGGTCTGTACCGCGGTCTTGGGCACGGCCTCGCCGGGCAGCTCGTCACCGGCGATGACGTGGACGGTGATGTTGCCGGCGCGGCGCACCAGGTCATGCACGACTGAGCCGCGCGCTATCTCGAACCAGCGCGAGCGGGTCGACTTGCCGATCACGATCTGGGTGACGTTGTTGCCTTGTGCGAAGTTCACGACGTCGTCGGCGATGCGGCGGCCCACAGCGGGAATCGTCAGCGCCTCGCCGCCGAGCGATTCGGCAAGCCGCAGCGTATCGGCCAGCCGGTCGCGCTCCTCGTCGGAAAGCTGGAGCGAGCGGCGCGTCTCGATCGAGAGCGCGGTGAACGGGGCATGCAGCCGATCGGCCAGCCGCTTGGTATAGCGCACCAGCCCGGCCGCGCGCGGATCCTCGCTGACGCAGACGAGGATACGTTCGCCCGCAGCCCAGGGACCGGCGATGGCGTTCGCCTGCATGTGGGTGAGGAGCTGCTCGTCGACCCGCTCGGCCGTGCGCCGCAAGGCGAGCTCGCGCAACGCGGTCAGATTGCCCGGCGAGAAATAATGCTCCAGCGCCCGCTCGGCTTGCCTCGGCACATAGACCTTGCCCTCCTTCAGCCGCTGAATCAGGTCGTCGGGCGTGAGGTCGATCAGCTCGATCGCATCGGCGCGATCGAACACCGAATCCGGCACCGTCTCGCGCACCCGCACATGGGTAATCTGGGCGACGACGTCGTTCAGGCTCTCGATGTGCTGGATGTTGACGGCGGTATAGACGTCGATGCCGCGGGAGAGCAGTTCCTCGACATCGAGATAGCGCTTGGGGTGGCGGCTGCCGACCGCGTTGGTGTGGGCGAGTTCGTCGACCAGCGCAATTTGCGGCCGCCGCTCGATCACGGCATCGAGGTCCATCTCCTCGACGATCTGGCCGCGGTAGTCGATCCTCTTGCGGGGGACCATTTCGAGCCCGCGCACCAGCGCCTCGGTCTCAGCCCGGCCGTGGGTCTCGACGAAGCCGACCACGACGTCGATGCCGGCTTTGCGCTTGGCGTGGGCGCTTTGCAGCATCTCGTAGGTCTTGCCGACGCCCGGGGCGGCGCCCACGAAGATCTTCAGCTTGCCGCTCGCGCTTTCTGCCCGACGCGCGGTTTCCAGCAACGCATCGGGCGACGGACGTTGTTCGGGATCGCGGCGCGGTTGAACCATCAGGCCAATATAATCATCCCGGCGTGCTGAGCCTAGACTACTTCGCGGCGCGGTCGAGCGCGAGATTCAGCGCCAGCACGTTGACGCGGGGCTCGCCGATCAGGCCCAGCAAACGGCCTTCGGTATTGGCAGTCACGAGCTGCCTGACCTGGTCCTCCGGCACATTCCGTGCCTTCGCCACGCGCGGCACCTGGAATTGCGCCGCTTCCGGCGAGATGTCGGGATCAAGACCGCTAGCTGACGTCGTCACCAGATCGACCGGTATCGGCGCGGATGGATTTTCTACCTTCAGCTTGTCCACATCTTCCTTCAGCCGGTCGGCCAGCGCCTTGCTGGTGGGGCCGAGATTGGAGCCGCCCGAATTGGCAGCGTTGTAGGGCGCCGGCACAGTTTTGGTCGAATCATTGGGATCGGGCGCCAGCGTCGCCGAGGGACGACCGCGGAAATATTTGTCGTCCTTGAACTCCTGCCCGATCAGAGCGGATCCGACCACCCTGCCGTCCCTTTCGATTAGGCTGCCCTGCGCCTGCACCGGAAACAACGTGCCGGCGATGGCAGTCATTGCGAGCGGATAGGCAAGGCCCGTAATGGCGGTGAGCACCAGCAAGAGCACGATGCCGGGGCGAATTTCTCTGAGCATGATGGGTCTCCAGTTATTTCATCATTACAAGCGAAGCGAAGCAATCCAGAGTTTCTCCGCGGCGGCAGCCAGGATTGCATCGTCGCTTCGCTCCTCGCAATGAGGGGACTAAGCCAAATGCAAGGCGGTGACGACGAGGTCGATCGCCTTGATGCCGATGAAGGGAATAACGATGCCGCCGAGGCCGTAGATCAAGAGGTTGCGGCGGAGCAGCGCGCCGGCACCGACAGCGCGGTAGGCGACGCCCTTCAGCGCCAGTGGAATCAACGCCACGATGATGAGGGCATTGAAGATGATCGCCGACAGGATGGCGCTCTGCGGGC
The DNA here is from genome assembly GCF_023074095.1 of Bradyrhizobium sp. 137. Lineage (NCBI taxonomy): Bacteria > Pseudomonadati > Pseudomonadota > Alphaproteobacteria > Hyphomicrobiales > Nitrobacteraceae > Bradyrhizobium > Bradyrhizobium sp. 137. Next base: position 210,310 of record NZ_JADPKU010000053.1, on the reverse strand, counting down.
TCGACAGGCTCATGACGTTGAGCACGTTGAGTTGGGGGTAAAACGCCAGGAACATCGCCGGGATGATCGCAAAATACTTGGCGACATCGTTGGCGATGGAGAACGTGGTCAGCGCACCGCGCGTCATCAAGAGCTGCTTGCCGATCTCGACCACCTCGATCAGCTTGGTCGGGTTGGAGTCGAGATCGACCATGTTGCCGGCCTCACGGGCGGCCTGGGTGCCGGTGTTCATGGCGACACCGACATCGGCCTGCGCGAGCGCCGGCGCATCGTTGGTACCGTCGCCGCACATGGCGACCAGCTTGCCCTTGGCCTGCTCATCGCGAATCAGCCGGAGCTTGTCCTCGGGGGTGGCCTGCGCCAGGAAGTCGTCGACGCCCGCTTCCGCCGCGATCGCGGCCGCCGTCATCGGGTTGTCGCCTGTAATCATGATGGTGCGGATACCCATGCGGCGCAGCTCGGCGAAGCGTTCGCGGATGCCGCCCTTGACGATGTCCTTGAGCTGGATGACGCCGAGCAGCTTGCCGTCCCTGGCGACCGCGAGCGGCGTGCCGCCGGCCTTCGAGATATCATCGGCAATAGTCTGGATCTCGCGACCGAGATCCGACAGGGCGGCCGGCTGGGTCGCCCGCGGCACGTTGCCGGAGGCAATCGCCAGCGGCGCGCCGCCGTCAACATAGTTCAGCATGGCGTCGACAGCGCCCTTGCGCACCGACGCGCCACCGGCATCAACGCCGCTCATGCGGGTCTGCGCCGTGAATGGGATGAAGGTCGCGCCAAGCTCGGCCATGTCCCGGCCGCGAATGCCGTATTTCTCCTTCGCCAGCACCACGATGGAACGGCCTTCCGGAGTCTCGTCCGCGAGCGAGGCCAACTGAGCTGCATCCGCCAGCTCCTGCTCGGTCACTCCGCGCACGGGACGGAAGGCGGTCGCCTGCCGGTTGCCGAGCGTGATGGTGCCGGTCTTGTCCAGCAGCAGTGTGTCGACGTCGCCGGCCGCCTCGACCGCGCGGCCGGACATCGCCAGCACGTTGAAGCGTACCAGACGGTCCATGCCGGCGATGCCGATCGCCGACAACAGCGCGCCGATGGTGGTCGGGATCAGCGTCACGAACAGCGCGACCAGCACGATCACCGAGATCGAGCCGCCGGCATAGGCCGCATAGCTGGGGATGGTGACGGTGGCGAACACGAAGATGACAGTGAGACCGGCGAGCAAGATGTTGAGCGCGATCTCGTTCGGGGTCTTCTGCCGCTCGGCGCCCTCGACCAGCTTGATCATGCGATCGATGAAGGTCGAGCCCTGGGCTGCCGTGATACGGACGCGGATCCAGTCCGACAGCACCTGCGTGCCACCCGTGACCGCAGAGCGGTCACCGCCGGATTCGCGGATCACGGGCGCGGACTCGCCGGTGATGGCGGCCTCGTTGACGGAGGCGACGCCCTCGATCACCTCGCCGTCGGAAGGGATGGTGTCGCCGGCCTCGACCAGCACGATGTCGCCTACTTTCAGGCTCGTGCCCGGCACGAGCTTGAAATTCTCGCCAGCACCAGTGAGGAGCTTGGCCTGGCTTTCCGTGCGGGTCTTGCGCAGCGATTCGGCCTGCGCCTTGCCGCGGCCTTCGGCCACGGCTTCGGCGAAATTGGCGAACAGCACCGTGAACCAGAGCCAGACGATGATCTGGAAGGTGAAGCCGAGGTTCGCGCCGCCAATGACGAGGTCGCGCAGGGAGATCACAGTCGTGAGCACTGCAACGACCTCGACAACGAACATGACGGGATTCTTCACCATCAGACGCGGATCGAGCTTGGCGAAGGAGGCGCGGATCGCGGGCATCACGATTCTGGGATCGAGCATTGCCGACATCGGCGCACGTTTTTGCAGTTTCATCGTATCCATGGAGGTCACTCCAACAATCAGAACAGGTTGCCGGCGTTCATCGCCAGATGTTCGACGATCGGGCCGAGCGCGAGCGCCGGGAAGAAGGTCAGGCCGCCCATAATCAGGATGACGCCGACCACGAGGCCGACGAACAGGCCTCCGGTGGTCGGGAACGTGCCCACGGACGCCGGGATCGATTTCTTCTCCGCAAGCGAGCCCGCGATCGCCATGGCCGGGACGATCATGAAGAAGCGGCCGACGAACATCGCGCTTGCCAGCGTCAGGTTGTAGAAGAAGGTGTTGCCGGTGAGCCCGGCGAAGGCCGAGCCGTTGTTGCCGGCCGCCGATGTGAAGGCGTAGAGCACTTCGGTGAAGCCGTGCGGGCCGGCATTCGCCATGGAGGCGACTGCCGTCGGATAGACCACGCCGACGGCGGTCCAGCCGAGGATCATCAGCGGCAGCACCAGGATCGCCAGCATAGCCATCTTGACCTCACGCGCCTCGATTTTCTTGCCGACATATTCCGGGGTGCGGCCAACCATAAGGCCCGCGACGAAGATCGCGAGGATGACGAACAGCAGCATGCCGTACATGCCGGCGCCAACGCCGCCGACGATGATTTCGCCGAGCTCCATGTTGATCAGCGGGATCATGCCGCCGAGTGCGGTAAAACTGTCATGCATCGCGTTGACAGCGCCGCACGAGGCGGCGGTGGTGACGACGGCAAACAGCGAGGATGCGATGATGCCGAACCGGACCTCCTTGCCTTCCATGTTGCCGCCGGTCAGGCCCAGCGCATGGAGCGTCGCGGTGCCGTTTGCTTCCGCCCAACAGGTGATGGCGACGCCAGCCAGGAACAGCACGCCCATCACGGAGAGGATTGCCCAGCCCTGGCGCTGGTTGCCGACCATGCGGCCGAATACGTTGGTGAGTGCGGCGCCGAGTGCAAAGATCGAGAGCATCTGCACGAAATTCGACAGCGCGGTCGGGTTCTCGAAGGGATGAGCGGCGTTGGCGTTGAAGAAGCCGCCACCGTTGGTGCCGAGCATCTTGATCGCGACCTGGGAAGCGACCGGCCCGACCGCGATGGTTTGCTTGGCGCCTTCGAGCGTCGTCGCCTCGATATACGGCCCGAGCGTCTGCGGCATGCCCTGCCAGACCAGGAACAGCGCATAGACGACGCAGATCGGCAGCAGCACGTAGAGCGTACACCGGGTGACGTCGATCCAGAAATTGCCGACCGTGCGCATCGAGGCGCGCGAGAAGCCGCGGATCAAGGCCATCGCCAGCGCGATGCCGGTCGCGGCCGACAGGAAGTTCTGGTGCGTCAGGCCGAGCATCTGCACGAGATAGGACAGCGTGCTCTCGCCGCCGTAGTTCTGCCAGTTGGTGTTGGTGATAAAGGAGACCGCGGTGTTGAAGGAGAGATCCTCGGCGACCGCGCCCTGCCCGGCCGGATTGAACGGCAGCACGGCCTGAAGGCGCATCACGCCGTAGATGATGAGGAAGCCGCCGACATGGAACAGCAACATGGCGACCGTGTAGGTCAGCCAATGCTGCTCGCGCTTCTCGTCGACGCCGGAAATCCTGTAAATGCCGGCCTCGATCGGACGCAGTACCGGCGAGAGGAAGGTGCGCTCGCCGTTGAACACGCGCGTCATGTACCCGCCGAGCGGTTTTGCGAGCGCAACGATAATGGCGCAAAACAGAATGATCTGGAGCCAACCGATCATAGTCATGGAATCAACCCTTCAGGCATGGTTCCGGCGTAGCAGAGGCAGAAGCACCGTCAGCAGGCCGGCGACGAGCATGGCGTCCGCCAGCAACAATTCGAGAATCAGCAGCACGGCTCAGAACCGCTCGGGCCGCAGCAGCGCGTAGGTGAGATAGGCCAGGAGGCCGAACGAAACGGCACCGGCGAGGGCATAATCGAAGATCATGATCCGCTCCGTCACAGCCGTTCGCAGGTATAGGTGTAGCCGATCGCGAGCGCGAACAGGCCGAAGGCCAGGGCCAGCATCACAATGTCCATCATGGAGATACTCCTCGTTGCGCCCTGATGTCAGGCGCAACCGCTTCTCGGGGATCCGACGAGCTCGAAGGAAACGCAGGCGCATTTCCGCGGGGCTCCGGCCGGGACTTTTGACCGCGCTGAAGTGACACCACGGGCATAGGTTTTCGAGATGAGGCCCATGGCGACGTTATAGGAATCTCATAAAGGCCGTAGCCGCCACACCGACATATCATTCCGGGCGATCGTTCCGGACAGGCACGCGGCGATGCAATCCGATCATCGCTTGCGCTGCCGATCGTTACGTCAGGCGGACTCCGGGGTTTCCAAAAAGCCCTGCTTCTATAAGTCTCCACCTGCGGCGCAGCCGACAGTCGCATCTGTCGCTCCTACCCGGAAGACTCCATGCACTTATGAAATCCATATATCTCTCGCCCGATCCTCATCTCGCTTTCAAATACCCTCCCGGCCATCTTGGCAATGCCGGCCGACTGACCGACGCAAATTCCAGGAGGCCTGATATGACCGCCTCACTCCGACGCCTTGACCCGCCTTCCCTGAGCGAGCGGCTTCGCGCGGCACCGGCGATGACACGGGCGCTGATGCTCGACATCATCGAGCACGCCTGCCGGCGCGTTCCCTCGCTCGGGCAAAGCGAACGCACCACACGGATCGTGCGCCTGATCGACGTCGAGGCCTGGGCCGATGCGGCGCTGGCGCTGGTGGAGCTCGAGCTGCCGAGGTGGCAGGTCCGCCGTATCGCCTATGACGAGGGCGAGTGGCATTGCGCGCTGTCGCGCGAACGCGAGTTGCCGGACTGGCTCGACACCGCGGTCGAGGCGCGCCATGTCGACCTTTCGCTTGCCCTGCTGTCGGCCTTCGCTGAAGTCCGGACCGAGCGTGCGGAGACACCGCGACCGAGCGTTTCTTCTGTCCGTCCGCTGCGAGAGCCACTCTACCAGCCGATCACGTGCGACAATTTCGGCTAGACGCTCCTAATGGAAGGACACCAGAAATGTCGACGCTGCGCAGAGCCCGGCTCAAACGTATCGTCCGGCATGGGCTCGCCGTCCTCTCGATGGGCAGCGTGCTCACAGCGCTGATCGCGCTGAGGACAGCAATTCTGTGCCTCGCGAGATAACGCATGATCGGACTCAAGATCATCATCCTGGCATTGATGGCTGCACTGCTGCTCGGCATGCGCATCGGCGCGGCGCCCGCCCCGGACAAGTAGCATGCATCCCTTCAAGGGACACCTGGAGCACGTGATCACCACGACCGTCCTGACCAAAGCGTTGAGCCTGATCTGGGGCGCGATCCTGACGCTCGTGATCACGCTTCTGGCACGCAGGCTCGGCGCCTAGCTGCTCACGGGCCATGCGCATGGCGATCGACCGCGAATAGACCACGTCTGCCTATGAGGCGAGCAACCGGGCACGCAGCGCAGTACGCGATGCCCAGTTGAGGCGGCATATCCCGCGGAAAAGACTCGGCCGATCTGGCGCAATTTCACGGAACCGTGTAGAGCGGTTTTATGAGCACAAGCAGCGTCAACGTGGTCGCCCACCCCCTGGTCCAGCACAAGCTCTCCTTGATGCGCGAGAAGGACCGCTCGACCAAGAGCTTTCGCGAGATCCTGAACGAGATCGGGATGCTGCTCGGCTACGAGGTGACGCGCGACCTGCCGCTGGAGCTGGTGGACATCGAGACGCCGATCGCCCCGATGCAGGCGCCGAAGATCGCCGGCAAGAAGCTCACCCTGGCGCCGATCCTGCGCGCGGGCGTCGGCTTCCTCGACGGCATGCTGGCGCTGATGCCCTCGGCGCGCATCGCTCATATCGGGCTCTACCGCGACCCCGAGACGTTGCAAGCCGTGGAATATTACTTCAAGGCACCGCAGGACCTGTCCGATCGCACCGTGATCCTGATGGATCCGATGCTGGCCACCGGCAATTCGGCCTGCGCCGGCGCGTCCCTGCTCAAGGCGCGCGGTGCCCGCGACATCCGCTTCGTCTGCCTCTTGGCCGCGCCCGAGGGCATCGCGCAGTTCCAGAGCGAGCATCCCGACGTGCCGGTCTGGACCGCCGCCATCGACGAGCGGCTCAACGACCACGGCTATATCGTGCCGGGCCTGGGCGATGCCGGCGATCGGATGTTCGGCACCAAGTAGACAGCTTTGCACGATCGGGTTACTCCGATTGCATGCTGATCGACAGATGTTCGCTGCAATCGCTGCTCCCGACCGAGACCGCCAGTCGCGTCCTCATGTTCGATGGCACGCCGATCTCGCGTGCGGAGCTCTCAGGAAGGATCGAGCAGACCGCCGCCTGGCTGGCCGCGCAGGGCATCGGGAGGGGCGACGTCGTCGCCGTCTGGCTGGTCAACCGGATCGAATGGCTCGCACTGCTGTTCGCCGCCGGCCGCCTGGGCGCGGTCGTCGCCGCCGTCAATACGCGCTATCGCAGTGCGGAGGTCGCGCATCTGCTCCGCCTGTCCGGTGCCAAGCTGATGGTGGTCGAGGCCGCGTTCCGCTCGATCGATTTTGCCGCCATTCTCGCCGGTGTCGCCAAGGACGAGGTGCCCGCGCTGCAACAGCTTGCCGTGGTGGGCAAGACCGCGATCCCCGCGCAATGGCCGAGTGTGCGGTTCGATGCCTTCGACAGGTCTTATCCGCCTGCCCCGCCGGCTCAGGAGGACGTCGATCTGCCCGTCCTGCTGTACACGACATCGGGCACGACGAAGGGCCCGAAGCTCGTCGCCCATTCGCAGCGGACGCTGGCGACGCATGCCGCGTCCGTCGCCAAGGCGCTGCAGCTTGATCCGCAGCGCCATTCGCTGCTGGCGATGCTGCCGTTATGCGGCACTTTTGGCATGACAAGCATGCTCGGTTTCATCGCAGCGGGCGCGACCATCCATGTACTCGATGCTTTCGAGGCGGCGCCGGCCGTGAGGATCCTCGGCGAGTGCAGGATCACGCATTCGTTCGGCTCGGACGAGATGTTCCGCCGCATCCTCGCGCTCACCGATGCACCACGACCGTTTCCGCATCTCGAAATCTGCGGCTTCGCCGCATTCCAGCCCGGCTGGCGCGAGTTGGCCGCGGAGGCCGAAGTGCGCGGTATGCCGCTGTTCGGCTTGTACGGTTCGAGCGAGGTGCAGGCGCTGTTCTCGATCGGCCGCGGCAGCGATGCCTTCGCCGATCGCATCGAAGGCGGCGGCTGGCCGATGTCGCCGGACGCGAAAATCCGCATCCGCGATGTCGAGACCGGCGAGCTTGCGGCCCGGGGCGGCTCCGGCGAGATCGAGATCAGCGCGCCGTCATGCTTCCTCGGCTACTTCAACAATCCCGAGGCGACGCGGGAAGCGATCACCGCCGATGGCTTCTTCCGCACCGGCGACATCGGCCGGCTGCGCGGGGATGGTTCGTTCGTCTACGAGACCCGTGCCGGCGATGCGATGCGGCTCGGCGGCTTCCTGGTCGCGCCCGGCGAGATCGAAGACGAGCTCAAATCGTGCGCGGGTGTCGCCGACGCCCAGGTGGTCGCGATCGACCTGAAGGGACAGGCCCGCTGCGTCGCCTTCGTAATTCCAGCTGGAGAGCCACCACGACAGGAAGCGCTAATCGCCCATGTGCGCGAGCGGCTCGCCGGCTACAAGGTGCCGGCGCGGGTCTATGTCGTGGATGCCTTCCCCGTCACCGACAGCGCCAATGGCGTCAAGATTCAGCGCGCCCGGCTTCGTGCCATGGCCATGGACCGGATCGCCGCTGAATAGGAACAGCCTTTTGAGCTTGCGCCCGAAGGTCGCTCAGTAAGACTTGGCGAGGCCAAGCACCTTTTCCGCGATGAAGCTGAGCGCGAGCTGCGGACTGACCGGCGCGATGCGCGGAATCAGGATCTCGCGCAAATAGCGCTCGACATGGAATTCCTTGGCATAGCCGAAGCCGCCATGGGTCATCACCGCCTGCTCGCAAGCCGAGAAGCCTGCCTCGCCAGCGAGATACTTTGCCGCATTGGCGGCGGCGCCGCAGGGCATGCGCTTGTCGTATTGCCAGGCCGCCGACATCACCATCAGCCAGGCCGCCTCGAGCTCGACCCAGTTCACCGCCAGCGGATGCTGGATGCCCTGATTCTTGCCGATGGGCCGGTTGAACACCACACGCGTCTTGGCGTATTCGGTCGCACGCGATAGCGCGAGCTTGCCGAGACCGACCGCTTCCGCCGCGATCAGGATACGCTCCGGGTTCATGCCTTCGAGGATGTACTCGAAGCCTTTGCCTTCCTCGCCGATCCGATCCTCCATCGGGATTTCAAAATCCTCGAAGAACAGCTCGTTGGAATCGACGATCTTGCGGCCCATCTTCTCGATCTCGTGGACCTTAATCTTGTTGCGGTCGAAATCGGTGTAGAACAGGCTGAGGCCGTGGGTCGGCGAGCGCACCTGTTCCAGCGGGGTGGTGCGCGCCAGCAGCAGGATCTTGTGCGCGACCTGCGCGGTCGATATCCACACCTTCTGGCCGTTGACGATGTAGCGATCGTTCTTGGCGACCGCGCGGGTCTTGAGCTGGGTGGTGTTGAGACCGGTGTTGGGCTCGGTAACCGCGAAACAGGCTTTCTCGCGACCCTCGACCATCGGCGGCAGCATGCGCTTGCGCTGCTCCTCGGTGCCGAACACGACGACGGGGTTGAGTCCGAACACGTTGATATGCACCGCGGACGCGCCGGACATGCCGGCACCTGATTCCGCGATGGTGCGCATCATGATCGCGGCTTCGGTAATGCCTAGCCCGGAGCCGCCATACTCCTCCGGCACGCAGATGCCGAGCCAGCCGGCATCTGCCAGCGCCTTGTGAAAGTCGTGCGGGAAGCCGCCGTCGTGATCCTTCTTCAGCCAATAGGCATCGGGAAAGCCTTCGCAGATCTTGGCGATGGCGTCGCGAATGGCTTCCTGCTGATCGGTGAGCGCGAAATCCATGTTCTTGATCTCCGTGCTAGGAGCCGCGGCGACTCACGTGCCCGATCTTTGAGCCCACCCAACCGGCGATGGAAGATTGCCGCGCCGGACCTTCCCTCGCTTGCGTTCTTTAGCTCGAAAAACTCAGTACAGATACGTGAATTTGCCTGCCAAGTGCGTGTACCATGCATAGGGTCATGCGGCGCGACGGTGCGAGCGCGTCGTTATTTCGCAAGGAGGGAAACCGCGATGGCCGGACTTTATTTCGAGGACTTCTCCGTAGGCCAGGAGTTCAGGCATCCGCTGACCCGGACCGTCACGGAGATGGACAACACCATGTTCAGCCTGCTGACGCTCAATCCGCAGCCGCTGCACATCGATGCGCATTTCGCCGAGAAGACCGAGTTCGGCCAGCGCATTTTCAACAGTCTTTACACCCTCGGTATCATGATCGGCATGACGGTCTATGATACGACCCTCGGGACCACTGTTGCCAATCTCGGCATGACCGACGTCACTTTTCCAAAGCCGGTCTTCCACGGCGACACGTTGCGGGCGACGACGAAGGTGCTTTCGTTGCGGGAATCGAAATCGCGCCCGAGGGCAGGCATCGTCGAGTTCGAGCACCACGCCCTCAACCAGAACGACGAGATCGTCGGCAAATGCCGGCGCATGGCGATGATGCACAAGAGGCCGGTCTGATGCGTTCGATGCTGTTCGTGCCGGGTGATTCCCCGCGCAAATTCGAGAAAGCGAGCGAAGGCAAGGCCGACGCGCTGATCATAGACCTCGAGGATTCCGTCGTCGCCGAGAAGAAGGAGCAGGCGCGCGGGTTGACGCTGGCGATGCTGAAGGGCTCTCGCGGCCCGCACCAGCTCTATGTCCGTGTCAACGCGCTCGACACCGGCATGACGCTTGTCGATCTCGCCACGGTGATGCCGGGCAAGCCCGACGGCATCGTGCTGCCGAAATCGCAAGGCGGCGACGATGTGCGGCAGGTGGCGACCTGGCTCGAAGCGTTCGAGGCGGCGGCCGGCATCGCGGTCGGCGCGACGCGCATCGTCTGCGTCGCGACGGAGACCGCCGGCTCCATCTTCGGGCTTGGCAGCTACAAAGGCTGCTCCCCTCGCCTCGCTGGACTGATGTGGGGTGCCGAAGATCTCTCGGCTTCGCTCGGCGCCACCGAGAAAGCCTCGGGCGGCGTGTTCCACAGCCCCTATCGGCTCGCGCGCGATCTCTGCCTGATGGCGGCGGCCGCGGCCGAGGTTGCGCCGATCGACACCGTCTATACCGACATTGACAATCTCGCCGGCCTCGACGCCGAGACGCGCGCGGCACGGCGCGACGGTTTTGCAGCCAAGGCGCTGATCCATCCCAAGCATGTCGATGTCGTCAACGCGGCCTTCGAGCCGACGGAGGCCGAACGCACATGGGCGGAGAAGGTAATCGCGGCATTCGCGAGCAATCCGAATGCCGGCACGCTGCGGCTCGACGGCCAGATGATCGACAAGCCGCATCTTCGCGCCGCGAAGAAGATCCTGGGCCAACCCTAGATCGCCGTCACTTCGGCTGACCGCGCGGGCGACCTTCAACCTGCCGAAGGTGTGTCGGTTGAAGCCGCGCCGTCAGTCGAACCCCTGAACGGGCGGAGCCGAGGTCTGCGCCGGCACGGCAGGCTCGGCTTGAACCGGCGGGGTCGGGTTGCCGGCAGCGCTCGTCTGGCCATTGGCAGCCATCGCCTCGCGCGTGCGCGGTGGGACGCGGGTCGCGGCAGCGCGACGTGGCGGCTGCCGGTGTCTTGCCGACTGCGAACCACTCAGGCCCCAGGACCGGGCGATCGAAGGTCCGGCGGTGTAACCAACCAACGCTCCGGCGACGGCTCCGACCGGGCCAAGTACGACCGCACCGGATAAGGCGCCGAGCGCTGCATCGCCCGCGCGCTCCTGCGCAACTGCGCTCGCCGGCACACAAGCCAGCATTGCAATAGCGGTGATCACAGCCTTGTTCATCGGAGCGCCTCCCTCGCGGCAGATCACTCCTGCTCAAATATGGCCGTACCAAGTTCGCTTGCCGGCCAACCAAGGGCAATCGATGGAACTCGGCGTTCGCAGCTCTTGCGCCCTCAACCGGGGCTCCACGCGGGCCACTCAGAGCAACTGCTAGACGATCCTGATCGACACGTCCGGCAGGCCCTCGAGCTTGCACAACAGCACGTCGCCCTTCACCACCGGGCCGACATTCTCCGGCGTGCCGGAATAGATGATGTCGCCCGCCTTCAGCTCGAACGCTTCCGACAGCTTTGCGATCTGCTCGGCGACGCTCCAGATCATCTTGCTGAGATCGGAGTTCTGCCGGACGGCGCCGTTGACTGCCAGCGAAATCGCACCCTTCTCGAAATGGCCGGTCTTGCTTGCCGGGTGAATCGGACCGAGCACGGCCGCATGATCAAAGCTCTTGCCGATCTCCCAGGGCTTCTTCTCCGCGGCCATGCCGTTCTGAAGATCGCGCCGGGTCATGTCGAGCCCGAGCGCATAGCCATAGACATGGTCGAGCGCCTTCTCGACCGGAATGTTGGTGCCGCCCGATTTCAGCGCCGCAACCAGCTCGACCTCGTGATGATAGTTCTTGGTCAGCGACGGATAGGGATGATCGGCGACCTCGCCGATCGCGACGTTCTGAATCGCGTCGGTCGGCTTCTGGAAGAAGAACGGCGGCTCGCGGTTCGGATCCGAGCCGCGCTCGATCGCGTGCGCCGCGTAATTGCGCCCGATGCAGTAGATGCGGCGCACCTGAAACACCTGGGTCTCACCGACGATCGGGATCGTCACCATCGGCACCGGAAAGATCGGCTTGGGTCCGGCCTGCGCGGCGGCCGGTGCGACCCCGGTCATCGAAACGGCGGTAGCCGCCGCAGCGGTTGCGAGCAAATCACGTCGCGTGGGTGAGGTCATCTCGGATGCTCCCTTTGCCTTTGCTTGGGCAGCGTCATGCGCGCCGATCCGGCTGATAGTCGATATTTGGTGTGCCAGCAACATGGATCGGCGCGGCTTGCTGGATACCGCGCGGTGCGAACCCGCTAACGGACGAAACGGTTGCCAGCGGCGGCACTGCTTGGTTCGGGCGCGGGAGCGACTCTCACGACCGCCGTTAGCGGGGCGCCATTGCGCAGCAGGACGAGTTTGACTTCCTCGCCGATGCGCGCAAGGCCGATCGTGTTGCGGAGCTGGGCGGCGGTGCGGATCGGGCGGTCGTCGGCCCTGATGATGATATCGCCCTTGCGCAGGCCTGCCTGTTGCGCCGGCGAATCCGCCGCAATGTCCGCGATGACGGCACCTTCGTTGAATCCCTTGTTGACTGATGGATGCAAGTCCTTCAGCGAAATGCCGATCCGGCCGCGCTCGACGCGGCCCTTGGCGACGATCTGCTCCATCACCTTCCGCGCCATGTTGACGGGAATTGCAAATCCGATGCCGACATTGCCGCCGGCAGGCGAGATGATGGCCGAGTTGATGCCCACCAGTTCTCCGCGCAAGCTGACCAGCGCCCCGCCGGAATTGCCGGGATTGATCGCAGCATCGGTCTGGATGAAGTCCTCATAACCCTGCTTGCCGAGTCCGGTCCGGCCCAGCGCGCTGACGAGGCCGGACGTCACGGTCTGGCCGAGGCCGAATGGGTTGCCGATCGCAAGCACGAAATCGCCGACTTCGAGCGCGTCGCTGTCGCCGAAGGAAAGCGCCTTGAGCCCGGCCGGGCTCTGGATCTGGAGCACCGCAACGTCCGTCGGCGGATCGCGGCCGATGACCTTCGCCGAGAACTGCCGGCCGTCCTTGGTGGTGATCTGAACGGCGGAGGTGCCATCGACCACGTGATTGTTGGTGAGTACGTAGCCGCGCTGTGCATCGACGATGACCCCCGAGCCGGTCGCGTTGACCTCCTTCTCGATCTGCCGGGGGACGTCGAAGAACTCGCGGAAGAGCGGGTCGCGATAGAGCGGATTGTCCTCGCGCACACGGCCATGCACGGAGATGTTGACCACGGCCGGCGTCACCTGACGCACCAGCGGCGCCAGGGTCGGCACAGAGCCGCCCGTCTTCAGGTCCGGAATTTGGCCAGCGGCGGGCTGCGATGCCGTGAGCGTCAGCAACAGCAACGCCAGCGAAAGCAAACGCACAGCATTCATCTTCGTCACCTGCCGCCTAGCCCAGAATGGAAGAACTTTGTGGCCTCAGTCACGCGGCGCGGCGGTGAGACCGTGCATGGCCAGATAAGGAACGGCGAAGGCCGCCGAGGCCTGACCGATCAGCACGAGCGTCAGAACAGTGTGCGTGAGCATCATGCGGCTCGCCTCTCGGCGGCGGCCCAGGGCCGCCGCAACCGCATCGGGACGCCGCCCCCGCGCGGCGGGTCGTCATTGTCATTGTCGCCGTCGAGCCGGCGCAACGCCGTCAGAATATCGGCGAGCCGCACGGTGTGGCTCATGCCTGGTATCTCGCGCAGCGCGGGACAGGATTCGACCGCGTACATGTCCGAGGCCCAGGATGACAGGATGATCCGCTTCTCCGGCGTGGAGAGCTCCTCTGCATTCAGGACGTCGGCAGGCGAGTCGTAATGGGCAGCGGGATGAAACAGCGGGCTGAGAGTGCCGGCATTGGTGTTCACGTTGGTCATCGGTCCTCCCCTCATGCTCCTTTCCAAGGGACGGGTTTGTTGACGATGGACGGCGGCGCCGACCGCCGCCGTCCGCGATTGATGCTAATGAGTGTTGATCGCGATGCGCTTGACGCCTTCGCGTGCTTTTTCCGACTTCGGCAGCGACACGGTCAGGACGCCATTCTTGAACGACGCCTCGGCCTTGTCCTCCTCGACGCCCTCCAGCGGGATCTGCCGCTCGAAAGCACCATAATAGCGCTCGGTAAAGTACCTGCCTTCGCCGTTGCGCTCGGCTTTTTTCTCGCCGCGGAGCGTCAGGACGCCATTGGCGATCTCGACCTGGACGTCCTTCTCCTCCAGTCCGGGAAGTTCGGCCGAAACGGTCAGCGTCTTGTCGGTCTCGCTGAGCTCGACCTTTGGCCAGCCGAAACGGCCCTCCATCAGCGGCGACAGGCTGGTCCCGCCGAAGCCGCGGAAGACATCGTCGAACAGACGGTTCATCTCGCGATGAAGCGTCAGGAACGGATCGAAGTTATCGCGCGCAGGCGCGAGCTCCTGGTTCCTCGACCAGGGAATGAGATCACGAAAAGCCATGGTTCTCTCCTCCATGCATCGGGGAACGCGGCGCGCATCCTAGCGCCGCGTTCCGCCGTTCGCCCGATCGAATGCTTAGGCTGCTTTCTTCTGCTCGATCTGCGATGCCGCAGGTGTGCCGCCGTTGATCGCGATCCGGCGCGGCTTCATGGCTTCCGGAACCTCGCGGACGAGGTCGATGATCAGGAGCCCGTCCTGGAAGGAGGCCTGCTTCACCTGGACATAATCGGCGAGGTTGAACACGCGCCGGAAAGGACGCGCGGCGATGCCCTGATAGAGGTACTCGCGCGGGGCGCCCTCGGGCTTTCTGCCTTCGATCGTGAGCGCGTTCTGTTCGGCCGTCACCGTGATGTCGTTGGCGCCGAAGCCCGCCACGGCAAGGCTGATCCGGTAATGATCTTCGCCGGAACGCTCGATGTTGTAGGGGGGATAATTGTCCTCGGTCGCCTGGCGCAGCGTGCTGTCGACGAGGTCGGCCAGGTGGTCGAAGCCGATGGTGGAGCGCCACAGGGGCGCGAAGTCGAAACTGGTCCTCATAACCAAGTCCTCCAAAGAGCAAGATGGATACGAAGGAGCGCAAGGCGGGGATTTCAGACGGGTCCGAAAAGACCAGCCCGGCGCCCGTGCCGGACCCGATTCTGGCATCCGGCACACCGCTCTCGCGGCGAAAAACGACTTAGAAAAAGCGATATCAGTTTCAAGGGGGCTGCCACAAATTTTTTGTGCCCCACCCTGGTTGATGCTCGGCTGACGGCCCGCCCCCTCCCTGCCCGCGACCACCGGCGGCGGGTGGCCCGGAAGCCCCCGGGATCGATCGCGGGGTAAAATAGAGATAAATTGGCGAGCTTGGCAAAGACCAGGGTTGCCTCTTATGCATCCGGACCGGCAACGCATGACGAAGCACCGGGCCGCATACGACAGCGGGGGATACGGAACGCACCCAACCGGTCGCGCAGCGGCATGCGCGCTGACGATTGCGCTGCTCGCAGCCGCAACGATGTGCGCGGCGCGCGCCGGCGACGGGCCCGTCGTGGCGGCGGAATTGAAGGCGATCGGAACGGTCGATACGCGCTTTCAGTCCTACAACATCGAAATGGTGGAGGTGACCGGCGGACGGTTCTGGAAGCCCTATCCGCGAACGGCACGGACCTTCGACCAGCGGGATCGTTACAGCGCAAGACCGCCGATCGATCTGACCAATGCACGCCTGCGCCTGCTCGCCGCCGCCTTGTCGCCGGCCTATCTGCGCGTGAGCGGCACCTGGGCCAATGCGACGTTCTTGGCCGACCCGCCGGGAAAGCCGCCGCCGGGGTTCAACTCCGTCCTCAGCCACGACCAGTGGCGCGGCGTCGTCGAGTTCGCGCGCGCGGTCGATGCCGAGATCGTCACCTCGTTTGCGATCAGTCCTGGCAGCCGCGATGCCGATGGCGTGTGGAAACCGGATCAGGCGCAGCAGCTCATCGACACCACGCGCGCGCTGGGCGGCCGCATCGCCGCCGCCGAATTCATGAACGAGCCGACGCTCGCAGCGACCAACGGCGCACCCGCCGGCTATGACGCGACCGCCTATGGCCGCGACTTCAAGATCTTCCGCGACTGGGTGCGGCGCGAGGCGCCTGAGACCTTGATCCTCGGTCCAGGCTCCGTTGGCGACGCGCCATCGCCATCCGGGGCGGGCATCACCACGCGCGATCTGCTCGCTGCATCCGGTTCGGGGGTCGACCGCTTCTCCTATCACCACTACAACACGATCTCGCCGCGCTGCGGCGGGCACGATGATCCGGCGCAGGCGCTCTCGGAAGGATGGCTGGCACGCACGGATGCGACACGCGCGACCTACCAGGCGCTGCGCGACACATTCGAGCCGGGCAAGCCGATCTGGCTGACTGAGACGGCTGATGCGGCCTGCGGCGGCAACCGATGGGACGGGACGTTTCTCGACACGTTCCGCTATCTCGACCAGCTCGGACGCCTGGCGAAGGCCGGCGTCCAGGTAGTGATGCACAACACCCTCGCTGCCAGCGACTACGGTCTGCTCGACGAAGCCACGTTCCGGCCGCGGCCGAGTTACTGGGCTGCGCTGCTCTGGCGGCGGCTGATGGGACCGACCGTGCTCGATGCAGACAGGGCCGCTTCGCCAGATCTTCATCTCTACGCCCATTGCCATCCGACCATGGCAGGTGCGGTGTCGCTGCTCGCGATCAACACGTCGCGCCGCGCCTCGCGCCCGCTGACGCTCTCGGACTCAGCCGAGCGGTACGCACTGCATGCGGCGCGTTTGCAAGGCACGGTTGTGCAGCTGAACGACAAGACGCTCGCGCTGACTGCCGATGGCAGATTGCCCCGGCTTGACGCGCACGCAGCACCGGCAGGAGCAATCCGGCTCGCGCCCGCGACCATCACCTTCCTGGTGTTTCCGAACGCGGCAAATCCCGCCTGCTTGCCGCGACGATGAGGCGGCCGAGCCGGCCGCCATAGTGCCCGATGATCGCGCCGCCGATCAGCCGCGCCGTGAAGCCGACCGCATAGCTCGAGAACGCCGCGAGCGTGCCAACATGCGCGGTCGTCGAGTTCTCCGCTGGCGCAGAGACCCTGTCGCTGCCGTGCCCTGCCGTCGATTCCGGTGCGCATCATGGCCAAATCGCGCTGGAATGAGCACCGATGCTCCAAACTCATGTCCTGCACGGACCCTGACTGCCGAATCCGACCTCTCATTCGCCATTGACAAACTCATTTGCTATTATCTAACCTGCAGCCACAACGACCAGCCGTGCCAAGCGGCCAATAAGCGAGGGAACGACGATGAGAGGGCTTTTGGCCTGCGCCATGCTCGCGGCCATGACGTCTGCTGCTACTGCACAAGTCTCGGACGACGCGGTCCGGATCGGCGTGCTGACGGACCTGTCGAGCTGGGGCCGCGACAACAGCGGGCCTGGCTCGGTCGAAGCCGCCAAGATGGCGGTGGAGGAATTCGGGCCGACCGTGCTCGGCAAGCCGATCGAGATCATCAGCGCCGACCACCAGATGAAGACCGACGTCGGCGTGCAGATCGTGCGCGGCTGGTTCGACAACGGCAAGGTCGACGCTGTCGTCGACATCCCCAATTCCGGCATCGCCATCGCCGTTCACAACATGGTGCGCGAACGCAACAAGATCGCTCTGCTCTCCGGCCCCGGCGCGAGCTCGCTGACCGACGAGCTGTGCAGCCCCAACACCGTGCATTTCACCTACGACACCTACGCGCTGTCGAAGGTGACGGCCTCCGCCGTGATCAAGGAAGGCGGCAAGTCCTGGTATTTCATCACCGCCGACTACGCCTTCGGCCAGCAGCTCGAGAAGGACGCAACCCGCTTCATCAACGAGATGGGCGGCAAGGTGCTCGGCGGCGTCAAGCACCCGACCAATACCGCCGATTTCTCCTCCTTCGCGCTCCAGGCGCAGAGCTCGAAGTCCGACGTGGTCGCGTTCGCCAATGCCGGCCAGGACACCGACAACGCCATCAAGCAGTCGGGCGAATTCGGCCTGGTGCAGGGCGGCCAGAAGCTGGTCGGCCTGTTGATGTTCGACACCGACGTGCACGCGATCGGCCTCAAGGCCGCGCAGGGCACCTATATGACCACGGCCTCATACTGGGCCATGGACGAGGCGACCCGGGCCTGGTCGAAGAAGTTCTACGAGCGCACCAAGGTGATGCCGACCATGATCCAGACCGGCGTCTACGGCTCGGTGCTGCATTATCTCAAGGCCATCAAGGCCGCCGGAACCGACGATTCGGCCAAGGTCATGGCCAAGATGCGCGAGCTGCCGGTCGAGGATACATTCGTCCATGGCGGACGCTTGCGCGAGGACGGTCGCGTCATCCGCGACATGTATCTCGCCAAGGTGAAGTCGCCCGAGCAGTCCAAGGAGCCGTGGGACTATCTGGACATCGTCAAGACCGTGAAGGGCGAGGACGCCTTCCGCCCGGTCTCCGAGTCCAAATGTCCGCTCTTGAAGAAGTGAGATCCAGATGACCGGCAGCGACCAAAGCACAATTGAGACTTACGAGTGCGATGTGCTCGTGGCCGGATCGGGCGCCTCCGGCATGTCGGCGGCAATCACCGCGCGTTATCGCGGCCTCGACGTACTCATTGTCGAGAAGGAGCCGCGCTTCGGCGGCACCACCGCCCGCTCCGGCGGCTGGCTCTGGATTCCCGGCACCTCGCTTGCCAGGGCTTACGGCATCGAGGAGACGCCGGAGCAGGCCCGCACCTATCTCCGCCACGAAGCCGGCAACAATTACGACGCCGCGCGGGTCGATGCATTCCTCAGCGCCGGCCCCGAAGCGGTCGATTTCTTCACTACCAAGACCGCGCTGCGCTTCGACATGCCGCTAGTGTTTCCCGACTACCATGCCGAGGCGCCCGGCGGTGTGCAGGGCGGCCGCTCCATGGTCACGCGCCCATTCGACGGCCGCGAGCTCGGCGACCTCATCAAGACCCTCGGCATGCCCCTGCCCGAACTGACCGTGTTCGGGATGATGCTCGGCTCCGGCAAAGAGATCATCCACTTCATGCGCGTGACGAAGTCGCTGACCTCCGCGGCCTATGTCGCCAAGCGCCTGTCACGTCATCTCATGGACGTGCTGCGCTACGGCCGCGGCATGACGCTCACCAACGGCAATGCGCTCGCAGGACGGCTGGCGAAATCCGCGCTCGACCTGAAGATTCCGATGTGGCTGTCCTCGCCGGTGCGCGAGCTCTCGGTCGAGAACGGTACCGTGACCGGCGCAATCGTTGCGCGCGAGGGACGCGATGTGCGCGTCCGCGCGCGCCAGGGCGTCGTGCTTGCCTGCGGTGGCTTTCCGCACGATGTCGAGCGGCGCAGAAAGATGTTTCCACATGCGCCGACGGGCAAGGAGCACTATTCGCCGGGCCCGACCGGCAACATTGGTGACGGCCTGCGCCTTGCGGAAAGTGCCGGCGGCCATGTCGAGGATCGCCTGCCGAACGCTGCCGCCTGGGTGCCGGTGTCGCTGACCACGCGCAAGGACGGCTCGAAGGGCGTGATGCCGCATTTCATCGACCGCGCCAAGCCCGGCGTGATCGCGGTGATGCGCGACGGCAAGCGCTTTACCAATGAGGGCAATTCCTATCACGACTTCGTCCAGGCCATGGTGAAGGCGGCCAAGCCCGGAGAAGAGATCGCGGCGTTTCTGGTCTGCGATCACAAGACGCTGCGCAAATACGGTCTCGGCTGCGTGCCGCCCTTCCCGATGCCGCTCGGGCATCACCTCAAGACCGGCTACCTCATGCGTGGCGACACGCTGGAAGCGCTCGCGGCGAAGGCCGGGATCGATGCCAAGGCGTTCACCGAGACCGTCAAGCAATTCAATGCGACCGCACCACAGGGCCAGGATGCCGCCTTCGGCAAGGGCTCGAAGGCCTATAATCGCTACCAGGGCGATGCGCTGCACGGCCCGAATCCCTGCGTCGCGCCGATCGAGAACGGCCCGTTTTACGCCATCAAGATGGTGATCGGCGATCTCGGCACTTATGCCGGCGTCGTCACCGACGAGAACGCGCGCGCGCTCGACGCCGAAGGCCGGGTGATTCCGGGGCTCTATGCCGCCGGCAACGACATGGCGAGCATCATGGGCGGCAACTATCCCGGCGCCGGCATCACGCTTGGGCCGGCGCTGACCTTCGGCTACATTGCCGGACGACACCTTGCCGACAGCGCCGCCAAGTGCGAGGCGGCGTAAGCGGACGCACGTCAGGAGGCGCATGAAGAGAGCAAGCCGCGGCATCCAGTCGATCGAGGTCGGCGGAGAACTGCTCCGCGCGCTCGCAAGGAGCGGCGAGCCGATGATGCTGCGCGATCTCGCCCGCGAAGCCGGCATGACGCCGGCCAAGGCGCATCCCTATCTCGCCAGCTTCTCACGCATCGGATTGATCGAGCAGGACGAGACCACCGGCCGCTACGAGATCGGCGCGCTGGCGCTGGAGCTCGGCCTGATCAGCCTGCGCCGCCTCTCCGGTGTGCGCATCGCACGTCCCAGGATCGCTAGCCTCGCAAGCCAGATCGGCCACGCGGTCTCGCTCGCGGTCTGGGGCACGCACGGTCCCACCGTGGTGCAACTGGAAGAGCCGGCCCAGCCCGTCCACATCGTGATGCGGGCCGGCTCGGTGATGGCGTTGCTGGAGACCGCGACCGGCCGGGCCTTCGCGGCATTCCTGCCGGAGAAGACGATCAGTGCCGCGCTGGAGAGCGGCCTCGATCGCCACGGCGTCGGCTACAATCCCAAGCGCGCGGTGAAAGGCGCGAAGATCGCCGAGATGCTCACGGAGGTCCGCAAGCATGGCCTCGCCCGCGCGCTCGGCGATCCTCTGCCCGGCGTCAATGCGTTCGCAGCACCGGTCTTCGATCATTCCGGCCATGTCGCGCTCGTCATCACCGCGATGGGCCCGGAAGGCACGTTCGACGCGCGCTGGGACAGCCCGATCGCGCATGCGCTGCGCGACTGCGCCGGCGCCATCTCGAAGCGGCTGGGTTACGGGATGACGGTTGCGGCGGAGTAAGAGGCAAACCGCCGCCTGACAACTGCTGTCATGCCCCGCGAACCGAAGAGGCATCCAGTACGCTGCGGCCTCTCGGTTCAATCGCAGGAGTCACGGAGTACTGGATCGCCCGGCCCCGTCTCCGCCAAGGGCTTCGCCGGGCACCTCAGTATTGGGCCGGCGAAGCGTCAGCGAAGACGGCAAGCCCAGCGATACAGCGCGTGTGGGACGACCTTTCCAGCCCTACTTCTCCTTCACCGGCACCGTGTAATTCAGGATCAGCCGGCCGCCATCCGGATAGATCGTCTGCCCGGTGATGTAGGAGGCATCGTCACTGGCCAGGAACGCCACGACCGAGGCGACCTCGCTCGGCTCGCCGCCGCGCCCGGCCGGCGTGCGCGATAGCACGGTCTTGCGCGCATCCTCGGACGTATAAATCGCCGAAGCCACCATGTCGGTCAGGATCGTGCCGGGCCCGACCGCGACGACGCGGATGTTGTGCGGGGCGAGCGCGACGGCGGCGACCGAGGTCAGCTGCTTCATGCCGCCCTTGGAGATGGCGTAGGTCGCGAGCGTCGGAATCGCCAGCAGCGCGTTCACCGAGGACATGTTGATGATGACCCCGCCGCCGCCCTGCGCGATCATCTGCTTCGCCGCCGCCTGCACGCCGAAGAACGCGCCTTTCAGATTGATGGCGATGACGTCGTCGAAATCCTGCTCGGAGATATCGAGAATGTCCTGATTGCGGGCCACGCCGGCATTGTTGACCATGATGTCGAGCCGGCCGAATTCCTTGGCAGCAATTGCGACAAGATGATTCACGTCCGCGCGCGCGGCGACATTGGCGGCCACGGTGCGCAAGGCATCCGGCCGTCCGAGCTCGGCCGCCGTGGCGGCCAAGGCCTCGGCATCGACATCCGAGATGACGACCTTGACGCCGTCGTCCAGGAATCTCTTCGCGCAAGCCTTGCCGATGCCGCGCGCCGCGCCGGTGATGGCGGCGACCTTGCCGGATAGCTTCATGGGTTCACTCCAGGACTTGTGACGATCTCACGGACGCGTTCACGCAAAGATGCGCGGGCGCAGTCCGGCATGAAACCAGGTGATCATGGAATAGATGTCATAGACCGGCAACCCGACCTCGGCCTGGAGCGCTGCGGCGTAAGGCGGCATGTTGGTGCATTCGAGCACGATGGCGCCGACGTCCGGATTCTCCGCGATGAGCTGCTTGCCAGCTTCGACCACGTCGCGCTCGGCTTGCGCCACGTCCATGTCGTCCTTCTCGGCCTTGATCAGGACGCGAAAAAACTCCTTGCCGTTTTCGGTGCCGACCAGCGGCGTATCGAGCGGCACGCCGGCACCTTCGAGATGGGCGGGCGAGAGCGTCGAGCCCGACACCGTGACGAGGCCGACGCGCTTGCCGGGCGGCAAGGTCGCCTGCACCCACGGCACCTGCATCAGCGACGAGGTCGCAACCGGCACGCCGACGGCGGCCGCGATTTCCTTCTGGAACAACGAGAGGAAGCCGCAATTGGTGGTGATGGCTTCGGCCCCGAGCCGCACCAGGTCTTTCGCGGCATCGATGAAATCGGGCAGCAGGCCGGCTGCGCCCTTCAGCACCACCTTCTCCGGCGAAGCGCCACTCACCACGCGATAAAGCACGGGGAACGGCCAGGTCGTGCCGTTGCCCATGTCGCCGGGGATGCGCGGAAAGCGCGCTTCCAGCATCAAAATACCGAGCGGCGCGCCATAGATGGCCTTGCCGCCACGGGCAATGCGGGAGGACGAATTGGCTGGAGGAGTCATGGTGCGATCTCAGAGGAAACGATCGGGTGCGAACGGCGCCAGCGGAATCTCAGGCTGCTTGCCGCTGAGGAGCTGCGCGACCAGACGGCCGGTACGCGCCGAGCCGACCAGGCCGATGTGGCCATGGCCGAAGGCATAGACGATATCGCGTGAGGCCCGCGCATGGCCGATGCAGGGCCGTCCATCCGGCATGCTCGGACGATGACCGAGCCAGGTCTTGATGCGCGAGGCTGGCATGTCCTTCGGCAGCTTGGGGAACATGCTGATGAGGTGGTTGCGCAGGATTTCGGCTCGCTTCCAGTTTGGCGCGGCTTCGAGGCCGGCGATCTCGACCGTGCCGGCAGCGCGCAGGCCCCTGTCGGTCCAGTTCACCACCATCTTGGCATCGGACGCCATCATCGAGCTGCGCGGCCCCGATTCCGGGTTCTCGATCATGACGTGATAGCCGCGTTCGGTCTCGAGCGGCAGCGGATCGCCGAGGGACGCAGTAAGTTGCTTCGAGCGGGCGCCCGCCGCCACCACTGCGGCATCGCACGCGATCTCGCCGGTCTCGGTGACGACGGCGACGAGCTTGTCGCCGGAGAGTTTTAGCCCTGTCGCCTTGGCGCGCACGTGCTTCGCACCGCTGGCGAGCGCGTGATTGGCGAGCGCTGCGACATAGGCGCCGGGATTGCGGCAGCGGCCGGCCTCCTCCACCACCACGCCAAAGGTATAGCGCGGATGCAGGTCCGGCTCGCGCTGGCGCATCTCGTCCGCGTTAAGCTCGAGCCATTCGACACCGACGCGCTTGCGCAGGCGCCAGCCGAGATCGCTATCGAAGTTGCCGCGCGACGGGAACACGTGCATCACGCCGTTGCGCTCGATCAGTTCAGGCACGCCCGCCTCCTCCGCGAGCTTTTTGTGCAGCAGCGGTGCGTCCTTCAGCAGGTCGCGCAGCGCAAAGGCGGTCTTCTCGACCCGCGTCTCGGTCCAGCCCGAGAGCAGATACTTGATCAGCCAGGGCAGCGCTTTCGGCAGATAAGACCAGCGGATCGCGAGCGGGCCGAGCGGATCCATCAGATAACCCGGTACCTTCTTCCAGACGCCCGGCTCGGCCGGCGGGATCACCGAATGCGAGGACAGCCAGCCGGCATTGCCATAGCTTGCCGCCTGCTCGCCACCGGGCTGGCCCGGATCGATCAGCGTGACGCGATGGCCCTCGCGCAGCGCCTCGATGGCGCTGATCACGCCGATCGCGCCGGCACCGATGATGGCGACGTGGCGGCCGGTCGCCATCGCCTAAGCCTTCGCCGCCGGCACAAAGTCCTTGCCGACCGAGATCGCGCGCGGATCGATGATGCAGTGGAGGATCGACGGCTTGCCCGAGGCGAGCGCGCGCTCGAACGCCGGTGCGAACTGCTCCGTGCGCTCGACGCGCTCGCCATGGCCGCCGAACGCTTTCGCGTACATCGCGAAATCAGGGTTCTTGAGCTGGGTGCCGACGACGCGGCCGGGATAATCCCGCTCCTGGTGCATGCGGATGGTGCCGTATTGCGAATTGTCGACGATGATGACGATCAGCGGTGCGTCATACTGCACGGCGGTGGCGAACTCCTGGCCGTTCATCAGGAAGCAGCCGTCGCCGGCAAAGGCGACGACGACGCGGTCGGGATATTGCCGTTTTGCCAGCACGCCCGCCGGCACACCATAGCCCATCGAGCCCGAGGTCGGCGCGAGCTGCGCGGCAAAGCTGTGGAAGCGGTGATGGCGATGAATCCAGCCGGCATAATTGCCGGCGCCGTTGCAGATGATCGCGTCCTTGGGCAGGCGGTCGCGCAGCCAGGTCATGATCTGGCCGTACTGGAACGTGCCCGGCAGCTCGCGCGCCTCCTCGGTCCAGGCGAGATAATCGGCATGCGCCTTCGCCGCTTCGCCCTTCCAGGCCAACGTCCCGGCGGGCTTCAGCGTCTCGACGGCCGCCGCGAACGCAGCGGGTGTCGCCTGGATCGCCAGCGCCGGCTGATAGACGCGGCCGAGCTCTTCGGAGCCCGGATGCACGTGGATCAGCTTCTGCTGCGGGGTCGGAATGCCGAGCAGCGTGTAGGACGAGGACGGCATCTCCGACATGCGGCCGCCGATGAGCAGAATGACGTCGGCGCCCTCGATGCGCGCCTTCAGGCCCGGGCTCGGCCCGATGCCGAGATCGCCGGCGTAATGCGAATGGTCGGCATCGATCAGCGAAGCCCGGCGGAACGAGGTCGCCACCGGCAGGTCGAAGCGCTCGGCAAAGCGGGCGACGCTCTTGGTCGCCTCATCCGTCCAGCGCGAGCCGCCGAGAATGACCATCGGCGCCTTGGCGCCGGCGAGCATGTCGCCGAGCTTCTCGATATCGGCAGGGGCCGGCCAGCTCACCGCCGGCTCGATGCGCATGGCGTCGGCAACCGCCGCGGTCTCGGTCAGCATGTTCTCCGGGAGCGCGATCACGACGGGACCAGGGCGGCCCTGCATGGCGACACGGAAGGCGCGCGCGACCAGCTCCGGAATGCGGTCGGGGCGATCGATCTCGACGGCCCATTTCGCTATGGTGCCGAACACGGCCTTGTAGTCCAGCTCCTGGAACGCCTCGCGCTCGCGCATGCCGGTATCGACCTGGCCGACGAACAGGATCATCGGCGTCGAATCCTGCATCGCGATGTGGACGCCGTGGCTGGCATTGGTCGCGCCGGGCCCGCGCGTGACGAAGCAGATTCCGGGGCGGCCGGTGAGCTTACCGTAGGCCTCCGCCATCATCGCAGCGCCGCCTTCGGCGCGGCAGATCACGACATCGATCGGGCTGTCGTGCAGCGCATCGAGGGCCGCCAGATAGCTCTCACCCGGCACGCAGGTGACGCGCTCGACGCCCTGGGCGACGAGCTGATCGATCAGGATCTGGCCCCCGGTGCGGGTGTTGCGAATGGTCATGACGGCTCCCTCAAGGCTTCGGCGATGCACTCTATTCGGGAACTGGGGTAGGACAGGCCGCGAAAGCGCGCAAGATCGAAAGGCTTCTCGCCGCCTGCGCAGCCGTCATGCCGGTCCCTGCCGTTTGCACTTCAGCCCCGTGCGACGGCCACCCCTGGAGTGGACCCGCAGATGATCAAGGGCTTCGCGATCGTCGTGATGGCGAGCTTAGAGGTCTTCCACTACGATCCGGTCAAATTGACTCGCCTGGAGCACCGGAATGCAAACCATCGGCCTGATCGGGGGCATGAGCTGGGAGAGCACTGCGTTCTATTACAGGCTCATCAACGAGCGGGTCCGCGACCGCGTGGGCAAGCTGCATTCGGCGCCGCTGCTGCTGTATTCCTACGACTTTCAGGAGATCAAGGAGATGCAGTATGCCGGCCGCTGGCGGGAGGCGGCGACGAGCCTGTCCGAGATCGCGCGGCGCCTTGAAAGCGCCGGCGCGCGGGCGATCGTGCTGTGCACGAACACGATGCACAAACTGGCGCCCGAGATCATGGCGAGCGTCACCGTGCCGTTCATTCACATCGGCGATGCGACGGCGGAGCGGATCCGGGCGAAGGGATACCGGCGGGTCGGACTGCTCGGCACCAGGTTCACGATGGAGGAAGACTTCTACATCGACCGATTGCGCGCGCACGATCTCGATGCCATGATTCCTCCCGCGGACGAGCGCGCCGAGGTGAACCGCATCATCTACGACGAGCTGTGCCTCGGGACTGTCGCTGCACCCTCGCGCCGTTGCTATCAAGGGGCAATGGCGGCGCTCGTCGAGCGCGGCGCGGAGTGCATCATCCTCGGCTGCACCGAGATCACGATGCTGGTCGGCCCTGACGATACCTCGGTCGAGACGTTCGACACGACGGCCATTCACGCCGAGACGGCAGCCGACTTCGCGATCGGGTGAATTTGTATCAAGTCCCGGCGACGGCAGCACGCCACCAGGCAGGCGGTGCTGGGGTGAAGCCCCTCTCTCCACGTCATTGCGAGCCATCGGGCCGCGCTTCGCGCGGACCCGTTGGCTCGCAATGACGGTGTGGATAAACGCCTCGCTAACGGATGAGAAGCGAGCCTCTACCGATGCTGGATCGCCCTGATCGCGCCACGGAGCTCGGCGAGGCCGCGCAGGCGGCCGATGGCGGTGTAGCCGGGATTGGTGCGCTTAGTGGCGGCGAGATCGTCGAGCATGCGGTGGCCATGGTCGGGACGGAAAACAATCCTCTTGTCCGGCGAGCGCCGCGCATTCTCCTTGAGCAGCGCCTTGAGCACGGCGATCATGTCGACGTCGCCGTCGAGGTGATCGGACTCGTAGAAGGAGAGACCATCAGCCTCGCGCTTTGTTGCGCGCAGATGGGCAAAGGCGATGCGAGGGCCAAAGCGCTCCGCCATCGCAGGCAGATCGTTCTCGGCGCGCACGCCGAGCGATCCAGTGCACAGGCAGATGCCGTTGGCCTTGGACGGCACGGCGTCGAACAGCGCCTGGTAGTCCTCGGCCGTCGAGGCAACGCGCGGCAGGCCGAACAGCGGGCGCGGCGGATCATCCGGATGCAGCGTCAGCGATACACCGAGTTGCTCGGCGACCGGCGCGACACGGCCCAGGAATTCGGCAAGATGCCGCCGCAGGATCTTCGGCGTGATGTCGCGATACGTCTCGAGCCGATCGCGGAATTGCGGGATGGTCATCGGCTCGGTGGTCGAGCCCGGCAGCGCGCTAGCAATGACCATCACGAGATAGTCGATGTCGGCCTGGCTCATCCTGTCGAACAGCTGTTTCGCGCGGGCCTGCTGCTCCGGCGAATACTCCTGAAGCGCAGCAGGACGCTTGAGGATATGCAGCTCGAAGGCGGCAAAGCGGTCCTGGTCGAAGCGCATGGCGCGGGCGCCGTTCGGCAGCTCCCATTCCAGATCGGTGCGGCACCAGTCGACGACAGGCATGAAATTGTAGCAGATGATCTTGATCCCCGAAGCGGCCACCGCTTCGAGACTTGCGATCCACGCCTCGATCGACTTCGTCGCCTTAGCCCCGAGTCGCTTGACGTCGTCGGGGATCGGAATTGATTCCACCACCGACCAGGTCAGTTGCGAGCGGCCGGGCTGCCCGTTCTCAATGAAATTCTTGCGCTCCTCGACCGCCTTGCGCGTCCAGGCCTCGCCGATCGGCACCTGATGCAGCGCCGAGACAATGTCCGTCGCGCCGGCCTGCCTGACGTCGTCGAGCGAGACCGGATCGTCCGGCCCGTACCAGCGCCATCCTTCCAGCATCATGCGTTGCCTCCGATCAATTCGCGGTCAGCACGACCTTGACGCTCTGCGAGCGGTCGAGCGCCAGCCTGAGCGCATCGGGCGCGGTCGACAGCGGCCGCTCCGCGGTGACCAGCGACAGCACGTCGACGCTGCCGTCCGCGATCAGTTCCACCGCCGTCATGAACTCCAAGCCAAAGCGGAACGAGCCGCGCAGGTCGATCTCCTTCGCCATCACTGCGTTCGACGGCGTCAGGATCTGCCCGCCCGGCAGATTACCGATCTGCACCACGACACCGCCGCGCCTGACGATGCCGATCGCGCTGGAAAGGCCGGCGGCCGTGCCCGAGACCTCGAAGGCGACATCATAGGGACGCGATGCGGCGTGCGCCTTCAGACCCTCTTCGCCGCCCGAAACGTTCTCGACATGCGAGGCGCCGAGCCGGGTCGCGAAGGCCAGCGGCGCCGGCGCAATGTCGGCCACCGTGACATCAGTCATACCGGCGCGACGCGCGGCCAGCATGGTCAGCAGCCCGATCGGGCCGGCGCCGAAGATGATGCCGCGCTTGCCCTCGATGTTGCCAGCGCGCGCGACCGCGTGCAGGCAGACCGCGAGCGGTTCGGCCAGCGCCGCGGCCTGATAGGAGACGTGGTCCGGTATCTTCACGCACTGCGCGGGAATCGCGTCGAAATAATTGGCGAAGCCGCCCTGCATGTGCGGCGTCTTCGAGGCCGAGCCCATGAAGTAGATGTTCTCGCAGAGATTCGGCCGCCCCTCGCGGCAGGCGACGCAATGGCCGCACCAGCGCGACGGGTTGACGGCGATGCGGTCGCCGATCTTCAGGTTCGCCGCGGCGCCGACGATCTCCACGACCTCGCCGGAGATCTCGTGACCGAGCACCAGCGGCGACTTCACGACGAAATCGCCGGTGCGTGCGTGGCGGAAATAGTGCATGTCCGAGCCGCAGATGCCGCCGGCGCCGAACCGGACGCGCACCATGCCGTCGCTGAGCTTGTCGAGCGGATGCTCGATCATGCGCAGGTCTTCGGGCCCGAATAGGGTTGCGGCAAGAGCAGTGGAAGTCATTTGGAAAGTCCCATGTATTTTGGCAGCCAGAGGGTCAGTTCGGGAATGTAGGTGATCGCGATCAGCGCGAGCATCAGCGGCACCAGCCACGGCAGGATCGCCACCGTCGTACGCTCGACCGAGAGTTTTGCCACGCGGGCGAGCACGAACAGCACCATGCCGAGCGGCGGGTGCAGCAGTCCGATCATCAGGTTCAGCGTCATGATCAAGCCGAAATGGATGGGATCGATGCCGAGCTTGAGCACGATCGGCAGCAGGATCGGCACCAAAATGGTGATCGCCGCCGTGGTGTCGATGAAGCAACCGACGAACAGGATCAGGACGTTGGCGAGCGCCAGGAACACCCATTTGTTGTGGGTGATGCTGAGCATCCAGTCCGACAACATCTGCGCCGCCTGCGACACCGTCAGCAGCCAGGCGAAGATCGAGGCTGCCGTGACGATGAACAGCACCGAGGCCGTGGTCTCGATAGTGTCGAAGGTCGCCTTGGCGACGGTCTGGAACGTCATCGTGCGATAGCGCACGAGGCCGAGGAACAGCGACCAGATCACCGCGGCGACGGCGGCTTCCGTGGGCGTGAACCAGCCGAGGGTCATGCCGCCGATCAGGATCACCGGCGCCATCAGCGCCATCACCGCGGAGAAGTCGAAATACCAGTCGATCACCAGCAGCGTGCCGAGACCGATCACTACCGCCATGTTGGTCGACATGCCGGCGAGCGTCATCAGCCAGATCGCAAGCGGGAACGACAGCACGATGACGATCTCAAGCCCGGCCGAGCCGAGCTGCGGCCAGGAGAACGGCGTATCGCTGCCCCATTTGTTCTTGTGCGCGAAGTAGGTGACGGTGGCCATCATGAACAGGGTCAGGACGACGCCGGGAATGACGCCGCCGAGGAACAGCGCGCCGATCGAGACGTTCGCCATCATGCCGTAGATCACGAAGGGCAGCGACGGCGGGATGATGGGTCCGAGCGTCGCCGAGGCCGCGGTGACGCCGACCGAAAACTCGGTGGAGTAGCCGTGGTCCTTCATCGCCTTGATCTCGATGGTGCCGAGACCGGCGGCATCGGCTATCGCGGTGCCTGACATCCCGGAGAAGATCACCGAGCCGATGATGTTGACGTGGCCGAGGCCGCCGCGCATCCAGCCAACGAGCGCAACGGCGAATTTGTAGATGCGCCCCGTAACGCCGGCGATGTTCATGAGGTTGCCGGCCAGAATGAAGAACGGCACGGCGAGCAGCGGAAAGCTCTCGACGCCGGCGATCATGCGCTGCGCCAGCGTGACGTCGGGCGTCACGCCGCTGACCAGGATGTAGAGCAGCGACGACGCGGCCATGGCAATCGCCACGGGAACGCCGAGCAGCATCAGGATGAGAAAGCCTCCGAGCAACAGCAGCATGGTCCTATCCTTCCGATCCGTCGTAGGCACCGGGACGTTCGAGGACCGAGTAGCCTTGCCGCCAGTTCTGCATTGCCACCTGCACCGAGCGTGCGAACATCAGCACGAAGCCGAGCAGCACGGCATAATATACGTAGTCCTTGGGAAGATTGATCGTGGTCATCTGCTCGTCGCCGATGATCTGGATATAGACCCAGACCAGCTTGATGGCGTAGCCGAAGAAGACGATCCGAATCAGGTCGATCACCGTCGACAGCGCGCGCGCCACGGGTTGCGGCAGATAGCGGTAGACGAGATCGACCTGGATGTGGCGCGACAGCCGCACGCACATCGAGGAGCCGATGAAGACCACGCCGATCAGGCAGTAGGTCGCGATCTCTTCGGTCCAGGCGTAGCTGTCGTTGAGCACGTAACGGGTGAAGAACTGGAGGAAGACGGCAAGCGCCATCACCCAGAAGATCGCGAGCGCCAGCCAGTCCTCGAGCGCGTAGATGCCGAGATCGACCTTCGGCGTCGCCTCTTCCTCGAAGGTATGGGCGATCTCGTCCGCGGTGATCTGCCGGTGGATTTCGGCGGTCGACATGGGTTGCTCCTCAATGGACCTCAACGTCGTTCCGGGGCGACGCGTCAGCGTCGAACCCGGAACCTCGAGATTCCGGGTTCTCGCTTCGCGAGCTCCGGAATGACAGCCACTGCTATTTGACTTGCTGGATCTTTTCCCAGTCGGCCTTGCGGTAACCAAAAGTCTCGAACGCAACGTTCTTCAGCACGGTGTCGCGGAACTCGTTCTTGTCGACTTCGGTCACGCTCAAGCCTTTCTCCTTGAAGAAGGCGACCAGCTTGGCCTCGTTCTGCTTGATCTCCTCGGTGGCCCTGGCGGCCGCTTCCTGCGCGACATCGGTGAAGATCTTCTTGTCGTCGTCGCTGAGCTTCTTCCACAGCGCGCCCGCAATCACGGTGTTGAGGTGGTCGACGATGTGGCCGGTCAGCACGATGTGCTTCTGCACCTCGTAGAACTTCTTGGCCTCGATCGTGGTCAGCGGATTCTCCTGCGCCTCGACGGTGCCGTTCTGGAGCGCGAGATAGACTTCTGCGAACGCGATCGGCGCGGTGTTGGCGCCGCAGGCGCGCGGCATTGCGAGATAGGCCGGCACGTCGGGCACGCGCATCTTCAGGCCTTTCATGTCGGCGCAGGTCCTGATCGGCTTGTTCGACGAGGTCTGGCGCACGCCGTAATAGGTCACCGCGACGATGTGGTGGCCGCTCTTGTCCTCGTAGCCCTTGGCGAGCTCCTTGAAGATGTCGCTCTTGGTATAGGCGAGAAGATGGTCGGCGTTGCGGAAAGTATAGGGATAGTAGGTCACGCCGATCGGCGGGAAGCTCTTGGCCGCGAAGCTGGAGCCGGAGATGATGATGTCGACCGAACCGAGCGCGAGCCCCTGGTTGATGTCGGCTTCCTTGCCGAGCTGGGAGGCCGGATAGACCTCGATCTGATAGCGGCCATTGGTGCGCTTGCCGATCTCCTGCGCGGCCCAGACCGATGCGGTGTGGAACGGCTCCGAGGTCTCGTAGACATGGGCCCATTTGAGCTTGGTCTGCGCCATGCCTGCATTGGTCGCAGCCAGCAGCGCGGCGGCGGAGAGCGCCGCGGCAATCATCATCTTCTTCAACATCGACTTTTCCTCCATCGTTCAAGTCTGCTTCTTGTTCGCCCGCCCCAAAGCGGAAGCGAGCCGCCCAATCTCATCGCCGCCGTGCGCTGCTGCTCGCAGCCCGCTTCTTCGGCGCATGTTTCGGTTTTGACGGTTTTGCCCCGGCTCGCTCCGTGCGGCTGGGTCCGGACGAGGATCCCACCGCGTTCTCGGCACCAAAATTCTGCGCGAAGCGTTCCTGGGAGCGCGCCAGATGATTGCGCATGGCATCGCGCGCGGCCTGCGGATCATGCGCCGCGATTGCATCGCGCACCGCGCGATGTTCGTCGAGCGCCGTGCGCCACGTGCCCGGACTCTCGAAATAATGCGCAAGCTGAGCGAAATAGGGATTGAGGCGCTGGTCGAACAGCTCGCCGACCACGCGCACCAGAACGGCATTGCCGAGGCTCCCGGCGATCGCGATGTGAAACGCGCGATCATGGACCATCGAGGCTTCGCCGGGATGCTCGACATTCTCCATCGCGACAAGGGACGCATCGATGCGGGCGATGTCGTCCTTGGTCGCCACGCGCGCGGCCTCTTCGGCGACGGCGCTTTCCAGGAATTCGCGGGCGCGCAGCAGCTCAAACGGGCCCTCGATGACGGATGCGGGTGCTGGTGCCGCAACGGCGGCGGGCTCGATCACGTAGATGCCGGACCCGACCCGGATGCGGAGGCGGCCTTCGACCTCGAGCGCGATCAAAGCTTCGCGCACCGTCGGCCGCGATACCTTGAGCTGCTCGGCGAGCTCGCGCTCGGTCGGCAAGCGGCTACCGACGGCGTACTCGCCGCTGTCGATCAGGCTTCGCAATTGATCGGCGACCTGGCGATAGAGCCGTCTCGCCTCCACAGCTTCCAGCGGCACGCTGGTCCTCCCGAACGGGTCGCGAGGCACCTCGTGCACCCGCGCCCGGCCAATTTTGGAAAATTGGTCTTACCAATTGACCGGAGCATTGACCGAAGACAGGCGCCATGTCAAGCAGCGGCAAAGCAAAGGGGAGACGTCCATGCGCCTTCGTTCAACGCGCCTTGGCCGCACCAATCTCGAGCGGCTGTCTCCCGGCATCCGCCGCCCGGCCTATGACCGTTCGCGCGTCACGCCGGGCGTCGTGCATCTGGGCTTGGGAGCGTTTCACCGTGCACACCAGGCCGTCGTCATCGACGACTGCCTTGCCGCCGGCAGCGCGTCCTGGGGGATCGTCGGCGCGAGCCTGCGCAGCCCGGACACGCGCGACGCCCTCGCCCCACAGGACCACCTGTACACCGTTGCCATACGATCGGCCGAAGGCACCGAGCACCGCGTCATCGGCGCGCTGCTCGACAGCGTCGTCGCTCGCGAGGATCCGGCACGGCTGGTCGGGCGGATGGTCGATCCCGCCATTCGCATCGTGTCCCTGACCGTCACCGAGAAGGGCTATTGCCACACGCCGCAAACCGGCGATCTCGACGAGCGGCATCCCGACATCGTGCACGATCTCAACAATGTCGACGCACCGCGCTCGGCTCCGGGCTTCATTGCGGCCGCGCTGGCGCGCCGGCGGGCGCAGGGTCTTCCACCGTTCACCGTGCTGTGCTGCGACAACCTCGCCGCCAACGGCCACACCGTGCAGCGGATCGTGACGCAGTTCGCCGCGCTGCGGTCGAATGAGCTCGGCAAGTGGATCGCGGATGCAGTCGCTTTCCCCTGCACGATGGTCGACCGCATCGTGCCGGAAACCACGGACGCCGACCGGGACTCGGTTTCATCCGCGCTGGGCCTTCACGACGCATGGCCCGTGATGACCGAGCCGTTCACGCAATGGGTGGTCGAGGACCGCTTCCCCGCGGGCCAGCCCGATCTCGCCGCCGCAGGGGTCGAGCTCGTCAGCGACGTCAAGCCGTTCGAGCTGATGAAGCTGCGGCTGCTCAACGCCAGCCATTCGGCGCTGGCCTATCTCGGCTATCTCTCAGGCTACGAGACCATCGCCGACACCATGCAGGACCCGCATTTCGCCCGTCTCGCCGCGCAGGTGATGGAAGAGGCCGCGGTGACGCTGACAATGCCTTCAGGCACGGACCTCGCCGCCTATCGCGCCTCGCTGCTCAAGCGCTTCGCAAATCCTGCACTTCACCACCGCACCTGGCAGATCGCGATGGACGGCTCGCAAAAGCTCCCACAGCGCCTGCTCGGCGCGATGCAGGATCGCCTGCGCAAGGATTTGCCGATCGCAACCCATGCGCTCGCGGTGGCCGGCTGGATGCGCTACGTCACCGGGCTCGACGAGCAGGGCCGCGCGATTGACGTGCGCGATCCGCTCGCCGGCGAATTCGCCGCACTGGCGCGCGAGGCAGGTCCCATCGCCGAGCGGCTCGCGCCCGCAATGCTCGGGGTCGCAAAGGTGTTCGGACCTCTTGGCGCAGAGCCGCGCCTGCGCGAGGCCGTGACTGCGGCGCTCGGCCGTCTCTATCAGGATGGCGCACGGCGAGCGGTGGCGGCGCACGTTTCGGCGTGACCACAAAGCGCAGCATCTTGAATGCTGCATCGCGGTCAAAGCCGACGGAAGTCGCGCTTGATTTTTGCTTGCCATTGCCGCACCCGGGAGGCATGGCAAAGGACAGCAAGGTCATCGCCGCGAACGCGGCCTTCTACGCCGCCTTTTCGACCGGCAATTTCAACGAAATGGAGCGAATGTGGGCGGATGATGACGCCATTTCCTGCATCCATCCCGGCTGGCCGGCCATTATCGGGCGGGCCACCGTGATCGGAAGCTGGCGCGACATCCTGCAGAACCCGGAGCGGCCGCAGATCGTGTGCGCCGAACCGCAGGCCATCGTCGACGGCGACAGCGCGCGCGTGCTCTGCATCGAGATCGTCGACGGCACCGCTTTGGCGGCAGCGAACCATTTCCGCCGCGTCGGCGACGGCTGGCGCCTGGTGCATCACCAATCGAGCCCGATCGCGCAGATTGTCGAGCAGGCCGAAGAGGATAGCCCGAGCCACCGCGTCCACTGAAGATGGCGATCACACCGGCGTGATCTACTGTGCATGGGGTTGTTTTGCGAGTTTTTTGTTTAGCACCTCATCCAAGCCTCGACAGATCGTCCAGCACGACCCGCGCAGCACTGAAATCATCGTCCCGGAAGAACATGCTGCGCGTGATCAGAACCGGTATGCCGGCTCGTGAGGCCGCGATCATGCCGTTAGCGGAGTCTTCGATCGCCACACAATCGTGCGCCGTCAGCCTCAGCCGTGCCAGGACCTCGAGATAGACGTCCGGTGCAGGCTTCTTGTGCCGCACGTCGTCGCCGGCAACGATCGCGTCGAAAACCCTGGCCCAGCCCGGCCCCAGCGCCTGCGAGAGCAGTGCGTCGATATTGCCGTGAGAAGTGGTGGTCGCGATCGCGAGCCGCTGGCCGCGCGCCCTTGCCGCGGCGAGCAGCTCCGCCACGCCTGGCCGCAACGGACAGCAGCCGGTCTCGACCAGCTCGGCATAATGGGCGGTCTTGATGCGATGAAGCTCGGCGATGTCCTCGCCCGTCAATGGTTGGGCGATCCGCAGCCTTGCGTGGTAGGCGCGCATGCGTTCCTTGCCCCCGGTCACCCGCAACAGGTCCTTGTAGACGGCGCGATCCCATTCCCAGCCAAGCCCGTGGCGCGAGAAGGCATGATTGAATGCCTGCCGATGCAGCTCCTCCGTTTCGGCAAGCGTGCCGTCGACATCGAAGATGAGCGCGGCGGCGCGCCGGATCAGGTCGGCAGCATTGCATGCTACCGGCGTGGCGGATGCTTCTGCCTGCATGATCGATGATCTCTCCTAATGCCCGGGTGACCATCGCCCGCGGCCGCAGGTGAGACAAATTGCAATATCTTTTGCCGGCCCCAAAAATCTCTTATGAGCGGAGAGGCGCGCAGGTAGCGCGACGGGAACCCCGACCAGCACGGCAGAGGCATGCGGCTCTTCATCCTTGGTATCGGCTATAGCGCCAGGCACTTCGTCCGCAGGTTCGGCGGCGCCTTCTCGCACGTCGCCGGTACCGTGCGCGATCCCGGCCAGCGGGATGATCTCACCGGCATCGAGGTGCAAGCCTTTTCCGGGAGTGATCTGGATCGCACCACGGTCGAACGCATCAGCGACGCCGACGTCCTTCTCATATCGATCCCGCCCGGCAGCTCCGGCGATCCCGCAGTCACCGGCCTTGCGGACGTAGTGGCGGCAGGTCGCCGCAAGGTCGTCTATCTCTCGACCATCGGCGTGTATGGCGATCACGGCGGCGGATGGCTCGACGAGAGCACGCCGCCACAGGCGATGTTCGAACGCACGCGGATGCGGCTCGCGGCGGAGCAAGCCTGGACGGATGCAACAGGCGGCGCTGCCGCGATCCTCAGGCTTGCGGGCATCTATGGCCCCGGCCGCAATGCGCTCGTGACCTTGCGTGCGGGGAAGGCCCGGCGCATCATCAAGCCGGGACAGGTCTTCAACCGCATCCACGTCGACGACATCGCGAGCGCGATCATGGCCGCTGTCCGTCACCCGAACGGCGGCACCTGGAACGTGTGCGACGACGAGCCCGCGCCGCCGCAGGACGTGATCGCCTACGCCGCGCAGCTGATGGGCGTTGCACCGCCGCCCGAAGAAGCGTTCGCGACAGCCGAGATGTCGGCGATGGCCCGCAGCTTCTATGCCAGCAGCGCCCGGGTCTCCAACGCGAAACTTAAGCGCGAGCTCGGCGTCACGCTTGGTTACCCGACCTATCGGCACGGCCTCGATGCGCTGTGGCGCGCCGGCGAAGGACGATAGGTTCCGGCATCTCCGGCGCGTCCCAGACATGTTCTGCCCGCGCTTGACTCCGCTCAGTCGCAGACGTGTGATCTCGGCATTCGCGAGCCACTGCATAACGAGCTCGCGCCTTTGGGAGGACGCAATGAACAAGACGATCACCATGATCGCGGCGGCGGCTACCGCCATCGCGTTCGGTACGGCCAATGCCGCGCCGCTACCCGAAGCCAATCCCGACGATGTCGGCTTCTCCAAACAGGGCCTTGCACGCCTCGACAGTTTCTTCGCGCGCGAGATCGCCGCCAAGCGCGTACCCGGCGCGGTCGTCGCGGTGGCGCGGGACGGCAAGCTCGTGCACTACAAAGCTTATGGCATGCTTGATCCAGACAAGAGCACGCCGATGCCTGTCGACGCGATCTTCGCGCTGGCCTCGATGACCAAGCCGATGGCAGCGGTCGCGGGCCTGACGCTGATGGAAAAAGGCCAGTTGCCGCTTCAGGCCAAGCTGTCCGACTACTATCCGGCCTTTGCCGACATGAAGGTCGGCGTGCATCAGGCAGACGGATCGCTCAAGCTCGAGCCGCAGGCCTCGCCGATCTTCATCCATGATCTCTACCGGCATACGTCCGGGCTGATGTATGGCGGCCGCCCCGACAGCTCCAGTCCGGTGGCGCGGCAATATCCCGATGGCATAGCGCCTGCGATCGAAGGCGACACCCAGGCCTTCATCGATCGCATCACAAAACTGCCGCTGGCGCATCAGCCCTCGACTGAGTTCGAATACGGTTTTTCGATCGATGTGCTTGGTGCTGTGGTCGAGAAGGTGAGCGAGCAGAAGCTCGGCGACTATCTCGCTGCCAACGTCTGGCAGCCGCTCGCAATGAAGGACGCGACCTTCCACCCGACGGACGCACAGCGCGCTCGCCTCGCCCGCCCGTTCGCCAATGATCCGCTGACCGGCAAGCCCCAGGCGATCAAGCTATTGGACACGCCGACTAAATTCGACTGTGGCGGTGCCTGCGCGTTCGCAACGATCGGTGACTATGCCCGTTTCGGGCAGATGCTGCTCAATGGTGGCGAGCTCGACGGCCAGCGCATTCTCTCCCCCAAGACCATGCATCACATGACGGCCAACCATCTCGGTCCCGAGATCAAGAACAACGTGGCGAACATCGAGCCGCATCGCGGCGGCTTCGGCTTTGGCCTTTCGGTTGCGGTCCGCACCAGCGAAGGCCTGTCGTCGGTCCCCGGCAATCCCGGCGAGTTCACCTGGAATGGCGCCTTCGGGACGCAGTTCTTCTGCGATCCCAAGGAGCGTCTCGTCGTCGTCGTGGGAACGGCGGCGCCGGGCGAACTCAGGAAATATTATCGCGAACAGGTCCAGGACATCGTTTACGGCGCGATGGTGAAGTGAGATCGGCGCGCCGAAATCTAAATGGCGGCCGAACGGGCCGCCCTTTAGCATCTAACGTCAGCACGGGACGCCGTACTTCTTGCGCTCATCGCGACACATGATCGACCCTCTCGGTCGAGCCGGGATATGGGGCGATAGAAGGTGCCCGCCCGGGCGAGCGCCTCCGGATTCGCTTTCGCGCCATCCGGTCTATCGGTGCCTTCTTGTATGCATTATCCCAGTTGCCATCCCCACGCACTTCGCTTTACATGCCCGCAATTCGCCCTCCGGACGGCGGAGGGGACAAAACTGCACGATTGCCAAGGGACGAAATATGGCGCGTAACATCCTGATTCTCGGAGCTTCTTACGGCTCCCTGCTGGGCACGAAGCTCTTGATGGCTGGGCATAACGTGACCCTGGTGTGTCGCGCCAAGACCGCGGAGCTGATCAATCGGGACGGTACCGAGGTGCGCATCAAGTTGCGCGACGAGGCGGTGCACCGGGCGATCTTCTCGCGTGACTTGCCCGGCAAGCTCGACGCGGTGACGCCGGCCAATGTCGACCTCTCCCGCTACGACCTGGTCGGCCTCGCGATGCAGGAGCCGCAATACACCAACCACACGGTGCGCGTTCTCATGGTCAAGATCGCCGCGGCGAAGCTGCCGTGCCTGTCGATCATGAACATGCCGCCGCTGCCCTATCTGAAGCGGATTCCGGCGCTCGCAGACATGGATCTCGAGGAGGCCTACACCAATGCGCAGGTGTGGGAGCGCTTCGAGCCGGGGCTGGTGACGCTGTGCTCGCCCGACCCGCAGGCGTTCCGTCCGCCGGAAGAGGCGGCGAACGTGCTCCATGTCGGCCTGCCCACGAATTTCAAGGCATCGGTATTCGCAGACGAGAAGCACAACAAGCTGCTGCGCGAGCTCGAAGGCGACATCGACGCGGTGACCCTCGAGGGCCACGACGTGCCGGTGAAGCTGAAGGTGTTCGACTCGTTGTTCGTGCCGCTGGCGAAATGGTCGATGCTGCTGACTGGCAATTACCGCTGCATCACGCCGAATGAGCCGCAGTCGATCCGCGACGCAGTGCATGGCGATCTCGCGCGGGCGCAGACGATCTACGATCATGTCGATGCCATCGCCCGCCGCCTCGGCGCCGACCCGCAGGACCAGGTGCCGTTCGCGAAATATGCCAAGGCCGCCGAAAGCCTGCTCAAGCCATCGTCGGCCGCCCGCGCGGTCGCGAGCGGCGCGCCGTTCATCGAGCGCGTCGACTTGCTGGTGAAGCTGATCTCGCATCAGCTCGGTGTGCCCAATGCCGAGATCGACCGCACGGTCGACACCGTGGACCAGAAGCTCAACGAGAAGATCGTGCAGGGCGGATCCGGCGCGCAGTAGGAGCGCCGCTTCCAGCGACACCGGCCCTCACGCGCTGCGAGCGAATCGAATCCAGATCAGGCCGGTCACCGCGACCAGCGTGATCGCGCCGGTGCGCGTGACCAGGTCGGGATGCCCAAGACGACGGGCGCCACGGCCGAGCGTTGCACCAAACGTCACCCACGCCGCGCCCGCCGTGGAATCTGAACCAGCATCACTACAGGTTCGGCGTACGGCACTGTTCCGGTGTGGCGCAAACTCAACGACAGTCGTCGCATCTCGATTGTCACGCGATCCGGTCGCCTTCACATCGCGCCGACGCGCAGGCCGCTGACATCACGACTGCGTGAGACGACAGCATGCCGCCCGTCATATCCCGGCACTTCGCGAGCAAAGCGAGCCGATTCGACGCGAATGAGCTCTCCTTTACGTGCTGGCCCGTCATTCGCGCAGACGTTGCATGCACGCGGGACAGGCTCGGCTTATTGCCCAGCCGACAGAGAGATGAGCAACATATCTTTTTAGGTCAAGTGTTGACCTGTTTGCCGGTCTGTTGTCCGGCGCAATCGCAAGCGCGGCTGAGAGAACCAGAACAAGAACAACAATGGATCAGGCGATGCTGAGCGTCGTCCGCGCGGTCGAGGCAGGCGCGACGACGATGAAGGGCGTGATCGACGCAACCGGACTGTCCCGTCTCAAGATCGAGCGGGCGTTGACCGCACTGGAGAAGCAGAAGCTGCTGGTGCGCGACGGCCAGGGCTTTCGCGCGACCGGCCTACCGAGGGCGGCGCGCCCTGCCCGGCAATGCGGATCGTGCAACGCCTGCTGCGATATCCTCGAAGTCGCCGGCGTCGACAAGCCGGTGAACCAGCTCTGCAAACATTGGCAGGCCGGCACCGGATGCACCATCTACGATCGCCGCCCGCAAATGTGCCGGTCGTTCGTCTGTGCCTGGCTGCAGGGCCATCTCGACGACGACTGGTTTCCGGCGAAGTCGGGCATCGTGGTGCATTTCAGCCAGGACGCCGTCAACGTCACGGTGGACGACGATTGTCCCGACCGCTGGCGCGAGGAGCCGTATTTCAGCAAGCTTGCCGAATGGTCGCTGAACGGCGTCAGGCGGATCGGAAACCGCGGCTATGCGACCCTCGTCGTGTCCGGCACCGAGCGGTTCCTGCTGCTCGGACGCACCATTGTTCCGGATCCGACGCTGTTCGGCACCGCGTTCCTTCCGCTCACCGCCGACACCTTCCGATTCTGGCGGGCGACGTCGCCCGAGCATTTGCAGCGGCTGCATGAGCGCATCGCCGAGATCGACCGGATCAGGCAGGAATTCGGCTCCTGCGCCATTCCCGAGAACGAGGACGACGATCCGCATCCGCCCTATCGGCCCGCACTTTTACGGTTGTCGCATCACGCCTGAACTCCGCCGTGGGCAACGCGGCCTGATTCGCGCGGTTGCGCTCGACGCGCCCCGGCGGGGTTGATAAGCCCCTGTCCGCGAATGAGGGGACTTGAGTCGGGGACATGACGGTTGCGATCGAGATGGGGCAGACCACGGCAGGCGCCGCGGCGGCCATGGACCTCGAGGAGCTGCTGGCGACCCGCCTCCTGGTTCAAGGCAATTCGGGCTCCGGCAAATCACATCTGTTGCGGCGGCTCTTGGAACAGAGCGCGCCCTGGGTGCAGCAGGCCATTATCGATCCCGAGGGCGACTTCGTCACGCTGGCCGATCGCTTCGGCCATCTGGTGATCGAGGCCGAAGATCACACCGAGCGCGGCCTTCAGGTCGCCGGCGAGCGCGCGCGGTTGCATCGTGTCTCCACCGTGCTCAATCTCGAGGGGCTCGATGCCGAGAACCAGATGCGGCGCGCCGCGGCGTTCCTCGGCGGGCTGTTCGACGTCAATCGTGACCATTGGTACCCGATGCTGGTGGTTGTCGACGAGGCACAGCTGTTTGCGCCGGCGGTTGCGGGCGAGGTCTCGGACGAAGCGCGCAAACTGTCGCTCGGCGCGATGACCAATCTGATGTGCCGCGGCCGCAAGCGCGGGCTCGCCGGCATCATCGCGACCCAGCGGCTGGCGAAGCTTGCCAAGAACGTCGCGGCGGAAGCCTCCAACTTCCTGATGGGCCGGACCTTCCTCGACATCGACATGGCGCGCGCCGCCGACCTGCTCGGCATGGAGCGGCGGCAGGCCGAAGCTTTTCGCGATCTCGAGCGTGGCCAGTTCATGGCGCTGGGACCTGCGCTATCGCGCCGTCCCCTGCGTTTGAACATCGGCCCGACCGCTACCTGCCCGCGCAATTCCACGCCGCGGCTGATGCCGCTGCCGGAAGCGATGCTGGAAGACGCGCGCGCCGTGATCCTGGCCGCGCCGCCGCCCGACGCCAGCCGGCCGCAGCGCCGGCCGGCGCCGGATCTGCTCGAGCAGCTCCGCGCCGCGAAAGCGGCAGCTACGCCGGAATCGCGCACGGAGCCGATCGAGCTGCCGGTCAGCGCTGAAGAGCTCGCTGAACGGCGCGAGCGCGTGGATCGTACCCTTCGTGCCGTGCTCGCCGGGCCCGATGCCGGCTTCCGCGCCATCGGCGTGCTCTATCAGGAATTCGTGGTCCGCTGCCGCATCGAGGGGCTCGGCGCGGCGGTGCCTGATCTCAACGAATTCCGCCGCATGCTGACGCACGCGCGCGCCGGGCTCGGCACCGATTTGGCTGAGGACGACGCCTGGCAGGACGTGTCGCTGCGCGCCTCGATCCTGCCCGACGACATGCAGGGCGTGTTCATGATGATCGCGAGGGCGGCGAAGGAAGGCTGGCCGTGTCCCGGCGATGCCGCGATCGCGCGCGCCTATGGCTCGCATTCACTGCGCCGCGCGCAGCGCCTGCTCAGCTATATGGAGGAACAAGGCCTGATCGTCTGCCAGCTCGACGGCGCCGGACGCCGGATCGTGACGCTGGTGGAGCTCGCCTGGGCGACGGCGCCGGGCAATCCCAACGGCGATGATTTGCCGGCGGCGCCGGCGCAAACCGCGGCCGCGCTCTAAGCCCGGATTAGCGTCTCATCACCGACGCTGCCTCGGCCGCATCGAAGCCGCGCGCCGCATTGCGCCCGTCCTCCGCGAACATGCGGCGATAGAGCAAAGCGGAGACGAGCCAGGCGACCGCGAACAGCGCGATCACGACGAAGCCGACATTCGCCAGCGACTCGTTGAGACCATCGACCACCGCCCACACGCGGCCGGACAAGCCGAGACGATCGCTGATCAGGCCAAGCGCTTCGATGCCGCCGATCAACAGTGCGATCGCGACCGAAGCCCCCGTGATCGTGAGATTGTACCAGAGCTTGCGCAAGGGATCGACGAAGGCCCAGCGATAGGCACTCACCATCAGCGTGGAGTCGGCAGTGTCGACCAACGCCATGCCGGCGGCGAACAGCGCCGGGAAGACCAGGACATCGGCGAGCGAGGTACCACGCGCGGCTTCGCTGGCGGAAATGCTGAGCAGGCCGATCTCGGTCGCGGTATCGAAGCCGAGGCCGAACAGAAAGCCGAGCGGATACATGTGCCAGGGTTTCGTCACCAGGCGGAACATCGGGCCAAGCAGCCGCGCCAGGATGCCGCGATTGGCGGGCAGCGCATCGAGGCCCGCGGCGTCGTGAACGCCCTGCTCGCGCGCCATGCGAAACGTCCGCCACAAGCCTGCGAAGATCGCGAGATTGATGGCCGCGATCACGAGCAGGAACAGCGCCGAGATCGACGTGCCGATCAGGCCGCCGATTTCCTTGAGCAGGCTGTCGCCGCCAAGGCTCACCACGCCGAGCGCGAGCAGCATGGTCGCGACCACCACGACGGTGGAATGGCCCAGCGCGAAATAGAGGCCGACGCTACGCGGCGCGCCGCCCGCCTGCATCAGCTTGCGCACGACGTTATCAATGGCGGCGATGTGGTCGGCATCGACGGCGTGGCGGAGCCCGAAGACCCAGGCCAGCAGCGCGGTCGCCATCACCGTTGGTCGGTCGCCGAACAGCGCGAAGGCCCAGGTCCACGCGGCGATGTTGGCGGCGATGAGCCCGCCGAACAGCAGCGCAGCTCCGGGCTCGACCGCCCGCAAAGACCATTTCGTCACGACAACCATTCCGTCCGTTGCACGCCCCGTCGCGCCACCGGTATGATATTTTCACAAGATGATCACACTGACCAGTGCAATCCCCGAGGGGCGACACGGTTCTGGAGCAGTGCTTGCAGCCATCCTCCGAGACGCCCGCTCGCGCGGCCCTCAGGATGAGGTCCTTGTTTTGCGACCAAGCCCTGGGTCCTCATGGTGAGGAGCCCGCCACATCGGCCGTCTCGAACCATGAGATCGGCTCGCTCTACGCCGCCTCGGAACCGCCCAGATAGGCGTCGCGGATGCGAGCATCGTCTTTCAGTGTCCGCGCTGGGCCGGAGAGCACGATCTTGCCGGTCTGGAGAACGTAGGCTTCATGTGCGATCTCGAGCGCAAGGCTGGCATTCTGTTCGACCATGAACACTGAGACGCCGTCCTGGTTGATGGTACGGATCAGCTCGAGCACGCGATCGACATAGAGCGGCGACAGACCCATGGTCGGCTCGTCCATCACGATCATGCGGGGACGGCTCATCAGCGCCCGCGCCATCGCCACCATCTGCTGCTCGCCGCCGGAGAGCGAGCCGGCGCGCTGCGACAGCCGCTGGCCGAGCTTCGGGAACAGCGTGAGCATCCTGTCGAGATCCTGGGCCACGACATCGCGGTCGTTGCGCACGAAGGCGCCCATCAGGATGTTCTCGCGCACGCTCATGTCCGCGAACAGCCGCCGCGCCTCCGGCACCGAGGCGATGCCGCGACGGACGATCTGCGGCGTGGTCAGCCCGATGAGCGAGGCACCGTCGAACGTCACATCACCGGAGCGCGGCTTCACCAAGCCCAGAATGATCTTCATTGTCGTGGACTTGCCGCTGGCATTGCCGCCGAGCAGGCAGACGATGTGACCGCGCGGGACCGATATCGAGAGGTCGAAATGCACCTGGGCCTGGCCGTAGAAGGTGTTGACATCGGACAATGCCAGCAACGGCTCCA
This sequence comes from Bradyrhizobium sp. 137, assembly GCF_023074095.1. Taxonomy (NCBI): domain Bacteria; kingdom Pseudomonadati; phylum Pseudomonadota; class Alphaproteobacteria; order Hyphomicrobiales; family Nitrobacteraceae; genus Bradyrhizobium; species Bradyrhizobium sp. 137. The sequence goes on along the minus strand of NZ_JADPKU010000053.1, from coordinate 165,851 downwards.
TCGAGGAGTTCGTCATGCCGCGCTCTCCTGCTCCGCCTTTCCGGAGAGACCATGGCCGAGATAGGCCTCGATCACCTTGGGATCGCTCCGCACCTGCTCGCCCGGACCTTCCGCGATCTTCTTGCCCTCGTCCATGACAATGACGCGGTCCGACAGGCGCATCACCATTTCCAGCTTGTGCTCGATCAAGAGGATGGTCAGCCCCTCCGCCTTGAGCTCGGCGACGAGGGCCTGCATCTCCGCAGTTTCAGTTGGGTTCATGCCGGCGGTCGGCTCGTCCAGCAGCAGCAGCCGCGGCTTCAGCGCCAGCGCACGCGCGATCTCGATGCGGCGGCGGTTGGCGTAAGAGAGGCTATAGGCCGGCTGTTCGATCCGCGGCAGCAGCCGTTCGCCGAAGCGAGCGAGAATGGTCTTCACCTCTTCGCGCAGCCGCTCCTCCTCCGCTTTGACGCTGGCGGGCCGCAGCAGCGCAAGGCCCAGCTCCAGCAGCGGGCCGATCGCCGGCACGGCCGGCTTCACCGCCCGCAGCCGCGTATGCGCGCCGATCAGGACGTTGTCCATCACGCTGAGATTGCCGAAGACGCGACCGAGCTGGAACGTGCGCGCGATGCCGTGGCCTGCGAGCCGCTCCGGCGACAGACCGGTGATGTCCTGCCCTGCGAAGCTGACAGTACCGGCGTCGGGCCGATCGAGACCGGTCACGAGATTGAACAGCGTCGTCTTGCCGGCGCCGTTCGGGCCGATGATGCTGATCAGCTCGCCTCTGGCGAGATCGAGATCGATGGCATCGACTGCGGTGAGACCTCCGAAGCGACGCGTCAGCCCGCGCAGGGACAACATGGGCAGATGCTGCTCCGCCATCAGATCGTCCCCAGCAGGCCCTGCGGCCTGAACCGCACGAGCAGCAGCAGCACGATGCCGTAGATCAGGATTCGATACTCCGCCGCGATCCGGAAGACCTCGGGCAGGCCGACCAGCGCCACCGATCCGAGAATTGCGCCGACGACATTGCCGAGGCCGCCGAGGATCACGACGGTCAGCGCCAGAATGGATTGCTGCGTGTTGAAGGTCTCGTGGTTGATGTAGGAATAGAGATGCGCGGCGATGCCGCCGCTGACACCGGCAGCGAAGCCGCCAAAGATGAAGGCGAGCGATTTGTAGCGGTTGAGGCTGAGGCCATAGGCGCGCGCGGCGATGTCGTCGTCGCGGATGGCACGAAAACTGCGGCCGAGATGCGAGGTCAGCAGACGACCCTGCAGCAGCGCCAGCACGACCATCACCGCAAGGCTGAACCAATAGACCGACGATGGGCTGATCAGGTCGTAGCCGAACAGCGATAGCGGCGGAATGCCGGAGATGCCGATCGGGCCGCGCGTGACGCTCTCCCAGTTCAGGATCACCAGCGACACGATCTCGCCGATGGCGAGCGTTGCGATCGACACGTAGTGCCCGCGCAGGCGGAACGACGGCGAGATCAGGAGCGTACCGAGCGCAGCGCTCATCAGGCCACCCCCGATGATGGCGAGGCCGACCGGCACAGAGAAGGTCAGCGACAGCAGCGCGGCGGTGTAGGCGCCGATCGCCAGCAGCGCGGCATGGCCGAGCGAGACCTGACCCACCGTCCCCGCAACCAGCGTCAGGCTGAGCGCGAGCATGCCGAGCAGCCATGCATTGATCAGCGTCTGGAGCACGTAGAACGACACCGGCAACAGCGGCAGGATCGCGAACCCACCGACTGCAAGCACCGAGGCCCAGCGCGGAATGCGCACAGGACGGCTGGGCGCGATGAAGGTGCCGGTGAGCGGCTCCGGCGGCGCCTGCCGCGCACTCGCGAACAGCCCGTTGGGCCGCAGCACGAGCACGACGACCAACAACAGGAACGCGAACAGATTGCGATAGCTGGTACCGAACACGGCGACGCCGTAGCTCTCGACCAATCCCAGCAGCAGGCTACCGACCACCGCGCCTGGCACGTTGCCGGCGCCGCCGACGACTTCCGCGACCACGCCCTTGAGCGTGGCCTGAAGGCTCATCGCGGTGTCGATCTGATTGTAGTACATGCCGACCAACATGCCGGAGACCCCGCCGAGCGCCGCTGCAATGCCGAATACGGCCTGATTGACGCGGTTGACGTCGACGCCCATCTGCTTGGCGGCGTCACGGTCCTGCGCGGTGGCGCGCACTGCCCAGCCGAGCTTGGTGTAGCGCAGGAAGACGAACAGCAGCAGCGCGCTGGTGATGCCAACGCCGGCGATGAGTAAGTCCAGCGGCCCGATCGTGCCGTTGCCGACCTGGAAGCGGACGTCCGGCAGCTGGCTCGGGAGCGCGCGCGGGTTGGGCGAGAAGGTCAGCATCACCAGCTGGTCGAGCACGAAGCTGATGCCGATCGTCGCCAACAGCGGCGCGATAGGCACCGAGTTCTGCAGCGGACGGAGGCCGAACCGCTCGATGATCAACCCGACGATCGCGGCAGCGACCGCGACCACGATGATGGTAAGCGGCAGCGGAGTATGCAGCTGCACCACCGCGACCCAGCCGATATAGGCGCCGACGAGATAGATCGAGCCTTGCGCAAAGTTGATCAGCCGGCTGACGCCGAAGATCAGCGCGAGCCCGACCGCAACGAGGGCGTAGACATTGCCGACGATCAGCCCGTTGATCGTGTAGTCGAGCCAGGAAGCCACGCAGCATTTCCAATCAGAGGAAGGGGGCCGGAGCGATCGCTCCGGCCATCATTATCAGGTTGGCTTGCCGTCCCAGAGTGCGAACTTGCCGTTGCGCACGACGAGCTCGGCATTCATGGCGCCCTTGACGCGGCGGCTCTCGACGTCGAACGTCGCCGAGCCGAAGATGACGCTGGAGACGTCTCTCACCTTGGCGAAAGCGTCGCGGATGGCGCGGCGATCGGTGCCGCCGATCCTGAGGACGGCAGCGGCCATGTTCATCGCGTCATAGGAATAGGCGTTGAAGGCGTCGGGCTCCTGCCCGTTGTACTTGGCCTTGAAGCCCGCGATGAATTTCTTCACCTCGGGCCGCGGGTCTTCTGGGAAATAGCGTGTGCCGAGGTGGACGTCCTCGACCGCCTCGCCGCCGAGCTCCAGGAATTTCGGAGAGTAGACCGAGCTCGCCGCGCAGATGGTCTGCTTCAGGCCGACCTGGCGCGCCTGGCGCGCGATCAGCGCGCCGTCGGAATAATAGGAGATCAGGATCAGCCCGTCGGGATTGGCGTCGCGCACGCGCACCAGGGTGGAGCGAAAATCGCGCTCCTCCGCGATATAGCCTTCGGTGACCGCGATTTCGGCGCCGTATTCCTTGGCCGCCTTGACGAAATGATCGCGGCTGGTGCGGCCCCAATCGGTGTTGAGGTGCAGCACCGCCAGCTTCTTCAAGCCGAGCCGCTTCACGGCATAGGATGCCAGCAGCGGCTGCTCGTCGGCCTGACTTACGGACGTGCTCCACATGAAGTCACCGCCCTTGGTGAAATCGGGATGCGAGTTGGTGAAGCCGAACTGCACCAGGCCGCCGCGCTGATAGATCGGCGAGGCCGCCATCGAGGCCGGGCTCGAGAAATCGCCGAGCTCCATGACGATGCGGGGATCGGAGACGAACTTCTGCGCGATCGCCACCGACTGGCGCGGATCGCTCTGGCTATCCTCGAACTGGTAGGCGAGCTTACGGCCGTTGATGCCGCCGGCGGCGTGGATCTCGTCGAGCGCGAGATCAAAGCCCTGCCTCCACTGCGCGCCGTATTGGGCGTTAGGCCCAGTCAGGGGACCGCTGACGCCGAGCAGGATCGGCTCGGACGACTGGGCGAATGCGCTGCGCGAGATGGCGGCTCCCGCCATCATGACGGCAAGCGAGCCCTTGACCAGGGACCGACGATCGATGTTGCTCATGCACGGCTCCATCCATTCAGGTGTTACGAATAAGCGGCAATTTATGTGCCAGTGACACTGCTTATTTAGTGGGCTCGCCGAGCGACAGCATCAGCCGGTTCGCCCAGTTGAAGAACGACGCGCCGTTGATGACATCGACGATCTCGGCATCGTCGAGACCGGCGCGGCGCAGCTCCTCAACGTTGTCAGGGCCGAACGCGATCGGCGTTGCGCTCAGCGCCACCGACGCCTTGACCACGGCATTCCAGCGCTCGCCGAGGTCGGCCTTAACCCCTTCGTCAAGCAGGCGCTGCACGTCATCGCGGCGCTTGGAATAGGTGCTGGCAAACCGCGCATGCACGGAGGCGCAATAGATGCAGCCGTTGTAGCGCGACGTCGCGGCCGCCGCGAGCTCGCGCTCGGCGCGCGGCAGGCCGTCGGCGACGTTGTAGAAAATGTCTTTGTCGGTCTTGGTGCGGGCTTCGAGCACCTCAGGGTCGCGCACCAGCAGGCGAAAATATTCGGACTTGGCGCGGGCGCGATCGACGAGGCCAGCGAAATGCCGGTCGGTCAGCTCGCCCTCGGGCAGCGGATCGATCCACGACACCCAGCCGAGCTCCTCCTGGGTGAAGACGACGGGCGGATTGACGTTGTTTGCAGCGCTCATATGCAGTCTCCTTACGCTCCGGCCGCGGTAGGCCCGAGCGAAGCGCCGAGCACGCGCAGGCCGGTGACGACGCGCACTTGGAACGACAGGAACGCAACAAGCTGAGAGAAGGTGACGATGCCGGTGTTCGACCAGCCGGCGACGAGCAGCGCCTTCATGTCGGCGGAGGCGGCATCGCGCGGACGGAACACCAACAGATGCGCATGCTCGAGCGCCGCAACGAGCCGGGCGCCAAGGACGGGCTTGCTTTCCGCGCTCACGCGGTAGATCAAGCCGGCCGTGTTCTCGACTGATAATGGTCCTGCTGGATACGCGCCATACGGGCCTGAGGTCTTGCCGCGTTCGACCTCGGCCTTGATCGCTTCGAGCAAAGGCGCGCCATCCGCATTCGCCGCAAGCTTCTCGCGATAGAAGGCTGCGACGGGGGACTCGCCATGAAGTCCGGTCACGAAGGCCGCGACCGCGGCACGCTCGGGAAGCGAGAACGCGCTCGCATCGATCGGCTCGAACAGGGCGAGATAGCTCTTCTGCGCGTTCTCGCGGGCCTGAAGGCGGCGTGCGCGGATGGCATCCAGAGCCGATCCCGGTTCGATGCCGGCGAGTGTGTCGATGATATCTTGCGTTCCCATCATTCAGCCTTGCGAGGTAATTCCCGTTGATTCCGATCAGCCCGCCAAGGCCACAGCGGGCGCTGCTCGGGTCCAGCCCAGTGCCGGCGCGACTTTTTCCGCGACCAGCTCGATCGAGCGCAGGATATAGGGATGCGGCGCATCGACCGAATGCGCCTGGAACACCAGATCGGTCACTCGTTCCAGCGTGGCATCGCTGCGCAGCGAGGCGATGACGTCGTCGGCTGCGCCGACATGAGTGTCGAACGCGGTGATCATCTCCTCCAGAGTTTCGCCCGGCCTGGCGTGGCCGCCCTTGAGAAATTGCGGCAGCGCGCGCCGCAGCCCGATATCAGCAAGGCGCATCGCCTCAGCCCGGTCGTCGGCGACGAAGACGCTGCGCGAGGCCATGATGCGCGGCTCGCATCCTGGCGGCAGCGCTTCGAGATAGGCATCAATGATCGGATTCTGGATCTCGGCCAGCGTGGCCTTCGGCGCCTCCTTGGTCCGCGGCTGGGTGCGCGACAGCAATAGGCCATCGCCCGCCTTGCCTGCCCGGGCGCCGCCCGCGACCGAGAATGTGGCCTGCCAGATGCGCTTGTCCAATTCCGGCCGTTGCGGATAGAGCGTGTCCCCGCCATCAAGAGGTTTGCCGACCAACGCCGCGCGGACGACCTCCAGATTGCGGGCAAAGATCTCGTTGCGCTGCGCACTGTCGAGACCGAAGGCGGCGAAGGCCGATGGGTTGCCGCCGGTGCCGACGCCCAGCTCGAAACGGCCATTGCAGAGGAGATCTAGCACCGCGGCATCCTCCGCCACCCGCACCGCATTCTCCAGCGGCAGCGTCACGATGCCGGTGCCGAGACGGATGCGCGAGGTCTGCGCGGCGACGTAGCCGAGGAAGGCGAAGGGCGACGGCAGGCCACCTTCGCGCTCGTGAAAATGATGCTGGGCAATCCAGGCGGAATCGAGCCCCGCCTTTTCCGCGCGCACGATCTGCTCGGCCGCATGGCGATATCGCTCGGCCGGCGGAGCCTCATCGAGCAGCCGCGTGAAAAATCCCAGTCGTTTCAGGTTTGCAAAGCGTTTCATACGACCCCTGTCGGGCGAGGATGGCCACGAGCCGATGATGTCGGTTGCCGCAGCTCCAGACAAGCGGGCATTGCGCAGGGCTGCCCGCCGGGATCACCGCTGCGTGGGATTATTGCTGAGCAGGTTGCCTACCAACTCGGCAGCACCGCGCCCTTGAACTTGGTCAGGACGAACTCCTTGACCTCCGGCGTGTGGTAGCTGTCGACGAGGGTCTTGACCCAGGGCTTGTCCTTGTCCGCGCTGCGGACGGCGATCAGGTTGACATAGGGCCCCTTCGGGTCCTCGCGCAGGATCGGATCCTTGACGGGATCGAGGCCCGCCTGAGTTGCATAATTGGTGTTGATCGCGGCAGCGTCGACGTCGTCGAGTGCGCGCGGCGCCTGCGCTGCATCGACCTCGATGAATTTCAGCTTCTTGGGATTGTCGGTGATATCGAGCACGGTCGGCTTGAAGCCGGTGCCCTCTTTCAGCTTGATGACGCCCTTGTCGCGCAGCAGCAGCAGCACGCGACCACCATTGGTTGGATCGTTCGGAATCGAGATCTTGCCGCTGTCGGGAATATCGGAGAAGGCCTTGTGCTTCTTCGAGTACACGCCGATCGGGAAGTTCACGGTGAGCGCGACGGCCTCGATCTTGTAGCCGCGGTCGGCCTTCTGGTTGTCGAGGTAAGGCTGGTTCTGGAATGAATTGGCCTGGATCTCGCCGGCATCGAGCGCCGCGTTCGGCACGACATAGTCGGAGAACTCGATCAATTGGATGTCGAGGCCCTGCTTGGCGGCGATCGGCTTTACCGCTTCCAAGATCTGCGCGTGCGGTCCCGGCGTCACGCCGATCTTGATGGTCTCGGCGGCAGCCGCCGCCGACCAGGCGGCGAGCACGGTCGAGAGAATCAGGGGCAGGCGAAACGACATCTTGGTCTCCATGGTCTTGCGGCAACGATTGGAACCGTATTCGCTTCTCCGCCGCGCGAAATCAATGAAATTGAAATCCTTTTTGGCCGGCTGATGCGGAGAAGGTTTCTCCTTTCGATCCGATGTGGGGAACGAATGCGCCCGCGCTCTTTCGCCGCTCATCCCGACTCTCGTCTTGGTGAGCCAGGCGGGAACAGCCGGCCCGCTGCGGCGTTCCCCTGCCATCATTGTTAAAGAGGAGTCTTTTATGGGTTTCTTCACCAAGGACATCAAATCGATGGAGGACCTGCTGATCCATGGTCTCCAGGATATCTATTATGCCGAGCAGCAGATCCTGAAATCGCTGCCGACGATGATCGAGAAGGCCACCAACAGGGACCTCGTCGCCGGCCTGAAGGCCCATCTGGAAGAGACGCGCAAGCAGGTCGAGCGGCTCGACAAGGTCTTCGCGAAGCTCGGCAAGGAGCCGAGCGGAACCCACTGCCCGGGGATCGACGGTCTCATCAAGGAGGCCGACGAGACCGCCGGGGAGATCGAGGACAAGGCCGTGCTGGACGCCGCCATCGTCGCGAACGCGCAAGCTGTCGAGCACTACGAGATGTGCCGCTACGGCACGTTGATCGCATGGGCCGAAGAGCTCGGCCACGACGAGATCGTGCGCTTCCTCACCACCAATCTGAACGAGGAAAAGGCCGCGAACACCAAGCTCAACACGGTGGCGCTGCGCAAGGGCGTCAATGCCAAGGCCTCCAACGCCGCTTGACGACGCGTTGGCGGCTCCGCCTCGGAGCCGCCAAGGTCGCGTTGCTCGGACCAAACCACTGCGACATCTTCGACTCCCGCACGCTCACCTCCTGAGCTAGACTGCGTCACTTCTGGTGACGACTTTTTTCTTGGGAAGAGTGGGGAGCATCCGATGAACGAGAATGAAATCCGCAATCTGATCGCGGAGGTGAAGCAAGGCACGCTGTCGCGACGCTCGTTCATCCAAAGGGTAGCCGCGATCGGAATCACAGCGCCGATCGCGAGCCAGATCCTGGTCTGGCACGATGTGGCGATGGCGGATGCCACGCTGCCGTACAAGCCAACGAAGGCGGGCGGCGGCGGCCCGCTCAAGCTCCTGCTCTGGCAGGCTCCCACTTTGCTCAATCCGCATTTCGCGAGCGGCACCAAGGACCAGATCGCCTCACGCGTCTTCTTTGAGCCGCTCGCCGGCTGGGACAAGGACGGCAATCTCATCCCCTGCCTTGCCGCCGAGGTTCCGACCAAGGCGAACGGCGGCCTCGCGGCGGATGGCATGAGCGTGATTTGGAAGCTCAAGCAGGGCGTCAAATGGCATGACGGCAAGCCCTTCACCGCCGACGACGTCGTCTTCACCTGGCAGTACGCCGCGGATCTCGCAACCGCCGCCTACACCACGGGCTCCTACAAGGACATCAAGGTCGAGAAGATCGACGACCATGCGGTCAAGGTGACCTTCAAGGCGCCGACGCCGTTCTGGGCCGACCCGTTCGTCGGCTCGGTCGGTCAGATCCTGCCAAAGCATCATTTCGGCGACTATGCCGGCGCCAAGTCGCGCGAAGCGCCCGGCAATCTGAAGCCGGTCGGCACCGGCCCCTACAAATTCGTGGAGTTCAAGCCGGGCGACATGATCCGCGCCGAACGCAATCCCGACTATCACGTCAAGAACCAGCCGCATTTCGACACGCTTGAGGTCAAGGGCGGCGGCGACGCGGTGTCCGCGGCACGCGCGGTGCTGCAGACCGGCGAATACGACTATGCCTGGAACATGCAGGTGGAGGAGGAGGTGCTCAAGCGCATGGAGGCGAGCGGCAAAGGCAAGGTCGACGTCACCGTGTCGGGCAATGTCGAGTTCATCATCCTCAACACGACCGACCCGTGGACCGAGGTCGATGGCGAGCGCTCCAGCGTCAAGACCAAGCACCCGACGCTGTCCGATCCGGCCGTGCGCCGCGCGATCAACTTGCTGATTGACCGCGAGTCGATCCAGAAATTCATCTACGGCCGCGGCGGCATCGCGACCGCGAGCTTCGTCAACCAGCCTCCGCAGTTCAAGTCCAGCAAGCTCAAATACGAGTTCGATGTCGACAAGGCGAACAAGATCTTGGACGAGGCCGGCTGGAAGAAGGGCGCGGACGGCATCCGCGAGAAGGACGGCAAGAAGCTCAAATACGTCTTCCAGACCTCGACCAACGCCCCGCGCCAGAAGACCCAGGCCATCATCAAGCAGGCCTGCCAGAAGGCCGGCATCGAGATCGAGCTCAAATCGGTCACCGCATCGGTGTTCTTTTCCTCCGACGTCGGCAACCCCGACACCTACTCGAAATTCTATGCCGACATGGAGATGTACAACACGACGCAGCCGCAGCCCGATCCGGAGCGGTTCTTGAACCAGTGCGTCTCCTGGGAGATCGCCAGCAAGGACAACAAATGGCTCGGCCGCAACAACTCGCGCTACTCCGATCCCGAGGCCGACAAGGCCTATAAGGCCGCGCAGAACGAGCTCGATCCGGTCAAGCGCGCCGCACTGCTGATCAAGGTCGACGAGATCTTCTGTGAAGCCAACGTGTTCCTGCCGCTGCTCTCGCGCAACATCGTCAACGCCGGCGTCAACAACCTCATGGTCGACATCTCGGGGTGGGACACCATAACGTGGAATCTGGGGGCGTGGTATCGCAGCTAACGGGAGCGCGGGTGAGCGCGAAAGCAACATCGTCGCCGCTCACTCGCGTGTCCCGGACAAGCTGCAACGCTTTGAGCGTTGTAGCGCAGAGCCGGGACCCAGAAGGCGGACAATACGATGCGGCAAGATGGGCCCCGGCTCTGCAGCGCATCGCTGAAATGGGGCTGCGTCCGGGGCACGAGAGGAGAGCAGCCATGCTCTCTCAACCTCGTCATTGCGATCATTGACGTCGCCGGTCAGATAAACGGCTTGCCGCCCGTGACGGCCAGGGTCGCCCCTGATGTGTAGCTCGAGAGCGGATCGGCGAGCATGACGTAGGCGGTGGCGAGCTCGGCCGGCTGGCCGGCGCGCTGCATCGGAACCTGCTTGCCGAAGTTCTTGACCCTATCCTCCGGCATCGTCGAGGGAATGAGCGGCGTCCAGATCGGACCCGGGGCGACGGCGTTGACCCGAATGCCCTTCTCCGCCAGCATCTGGGCAAGTCCGCCGGTGAAATTCTGGATGGCTCCCTTGGTGGTGGCATAGGCGAGCAGGTTGGGGTTCGGCATGTCGGAGTTCACCGAGGCCGTGTTCACGATCGCAGCGCCCGGGCGCATATGCGGGACAGCGGCCTTGGTCAGATAGAACATCGCGTGGATGTTGGTCTCGAAGGTCCGCTGCCATTCCTCGTCGCTGATGTCGGCGATGTCCTCGAACGTGGCCTGATGAGCGGCATTGTTGACGAGGATGTCCACGCCGCCGAGTTCCTCGACGGTCCGCCGAACGATCGTGCGACAATGCTCGGGATTGCGGATGTCACCAGGGATCAGAACGGCTTTGCGTCCCTCCCGCTCCACCAGCGCCTTGACCTCGGCGGCATCCTCGTCCTCGTTCAGATAGGAGATGACGATGTCGGCGCCTTCCCTCGCATAGGCGATCGCGACCGCGCGGCCGATGCCGCTGTCACCCCCGGTGATGATCGCCTTCTTTCCAGCCAGGCGCCCGGCGCCCCTGTAACTCTCCTCGCCGTGATCCGGTCTGGGATTCATCGCTCGGGTCGAACCGGGCATGGGTTGCTGCTGCGCAGGAAAAGGCGGCTTTGGATAATCGGTCATGCGACGGCTCCGGAAGTTTGCTCCGCTAACGGAGAGCGGTCTGAAGCGTTCCTCGCCGCTTGAGGTCTCGTCTCCCGGTTCGCCGACACGTGTTTCCGGTCTCGCGGCGCTTTTCGCCCGAGCTTTGCTTCGTCGCTCCACCCTCTCAAAGCCAACAAGAGGGCTCCGAATTTCGGTAAAACAAAGTATCTATATAGGAAGGGGTTTGACGGGGCGGCGGGTGTTTTGCTCGGATGGGCGGCAAAGAAGCAGCCCCACCAGCAATTCGGCTTCACGATCATCGTTGCCGCCTTGCATTGGATACGAGGCGTGATGGATTTTGTAAGGGCTCCACCCATCCGAACTGCCCCGAGCTCTCGCGCACCTTCGCCAAACCCGACATCGTCCTTCCACTGTGTGCTTCAAGTCACAGCAGAATCACCCGCGTCCGCCTACAAAGACCAGGCATGGCCGCAAACAAGGTAACGGCGGTACGCACGAGCTGGGAGGCGATCAACAGCTACGGACTTCTGAAGCCGCCAGGGTGAAGAACCCGGCGGCTTTTTTCTGTCGCAAGGAGACGCGCGGCCGGAGCCAAGCGCCCTGCTGCCAATGTCGGCATCCAGCGCCAGCAGCGATCGTCGCTATGACGGTCCCGAGCCCTTCCTCTGTTCGCGTTCTTCTTCGATCTGCCGCTCCGCTTCGAGCCAGAAGTCCAGTTCGCGGTTGGCCGGACGGCCGGCCTGCTCCCAGAGTTCGTAGGCGCGTGCCCGCACCTTGCCGCGCCGCATCATGCGGAGGAGCTTTTGCGTCAGCTCGTCGGCAAAGCTCCGGAATCGCCCGACAGTGGTTTCGTCTTTGGCGAGCGCCGCGGCTCGCGTTGCGAGCTCAATCTGGTGCTCTATCTTTTGCTGCTCGTCCACGGTGGCCACCACGCCCTGCGAACCGGTCTGCGGCGCAGCCCGTGCTGCTCAGAGCCTCAATTCATTTTTGAGAGCTCCGTTCCGCGCAGACTCAGACGCAGCAAAGACCAGCACTTCGAGCTGAGGAGACCTGTCGCTGTTTTAGTGCCACGTCGTGTCCGCTTCCACAATCACCACTCTTATCTCGGGATCTTCGGCCGTGTTGCAGGTGCACGGCATCCCCTCACCGCACCGGCAGCCGCCCAGCTTGTCACTCCAGGCCCGGAGCGGATGGTTTGTGCAAACCCATCCCAGACCGAAGCAGAATGGGCATTTCTTGCGGGTCACAGCGTATCCGGCGTCCGCGTGGTGTTCGACTTGTCCTCGTTGCGCAGCTCCTGCTCGGCCGCGTGCCAAAACTCGTCCTCACGGCCTTCGGGCTTGCCAGCTTGCTCCCACAGTCGGTGCGCGCGCTCTCTGATCTCCTGCTCGGTCGGCTCAGGCATGGGATCTCCTGCTGTGAAGCACGGCCCCATCCTTGGGGGTATGGGGGCTTGGAGGCGGGGCCGTGCAGACCAGCAATCGGCGGCGACGCTGGTCCGCGGATTCAAGCCGCGATCATGCGCAAGAGTTCCTTTCCTCGCGCGAGCTTCGCTGCGCCATGGGGCCGCTGCCGGAGATCGATGCGCTTTGAAGGTCATTGGTCGCGGCAGCGGGATCCGCCGCCCCATCCAAAACCGGAAAATCAGCAGTAATTCGAGAAACTTGCCTGAATTGCGATCAGCATTACGCGGGCGCGACCCAAATTCGAGTGCATCTTTCGGGAAGATGCCCAAAGCCTTGGCCGCGACGCATGCGAGGACAAGGACATCATTGCTCCCCTGAACCTCCGGAGTTTGCGCGTTGTTGCATCAGCCGGCTCAATGTCGGACGTCTCGAAGCCAGCAACACCTCCGGCGTCTGATTGCAGGTAGGCTCCGCGGCACGCAAACCAAAAAAAAAGCCCCGGCGGTTTCCCGCCGGGGCTCTCTGTCAGGTCGTTAGGCCGAACTTACCAGTTGCGCTGAGCGCGGAGCAGCAGGGTCAGCGAGTCCTGATCCTTCAGCTCGTACACAGCGGCCGGCTTCGCGATTGCACCAGCACCGCCGTAAGCAAACGTAGCCGCCATCCTCTGGCCCAAGTGGGTCCAGTTGAAATCAGCCGAGAACGTCAGGTTCTTGACCGGGTCCAGCGGGTGATCAAGCCGACCTGACCGATGGCGAAGTGTCGATATCGTTCCGAGCGGTCCGCAGAGCGCGGTCGGCCCGCGAGCCGTACTGCCCCCGCGGTAGGCATCGTAGGCGCGCCCGGTCCTCTGCTCTTCTAGTCTAGGTGGTTGCCCACATAGATGGTCCGCCTTCCAGAATATAGAAGCCAAATGGAAAGATAACCATGTGCCCTTCCCTCATTCGGAGCGGTCCCTACTCTTCAAGCTGCAGCCTCAACCGGCAGCGCAAAATGCAGTTGTCGAGGTCCTTGAGTAATTCGATGGTTCGCAACGTGCCGATCTCACCGAACGCTTGTTTGATGGAGGCGTCAAATGCGTTCCTCGTCTCCTTCAGGTCATCGAGCTGTTTCCGGGCCTTGGGCGTAAGTGAGAGATAGACCATCCGCTTGTCGGTGCGGGAGCTTCGCTTCTGTAGCAATCCTCGCGCGACCAAGGTTTTCGATTGGGCAGTGACAAACGTACCTTCGACGGCAAGCAACTCCGCCACCGTTTTGACGGACATCCCCGGTTTCTTGTCCACGTCGGAGATGATGACGAGCATGTTTAATTGCGGGACGCTCAGTTGGAGCTTGCCAGCCCACCTGGCCTGAATGTCACCAAGTGAAGCGCTGATAGACCTCACCAATCTGCTTATCTGTTCGGAAGCAGCGGGTGTTGGTGCCTCGCTCGTCAGTCCACGCGCCATCGGCCTCTTTGCAATGTCCCTATCAACGAAAGAACCCTCGGCAGTTTCCCGCCGAGGGCCTTTGGAGGTCAGGTCGTCAGACCGAACTTACCAGTTGCGCTGAGCGCGGAGGAGCAGCGTGAAGCTGTCCTGATCCTTCAGCTCGTAGAACGCCGTCGGCTTAGCGACGGTAGCAGCCGGTGTAACACCGACCACGCCAGCATACTTCTGATCCAGACGCGTCCAGTTGAAGTCGGCCGAGAACGTCAGGTTCTTCACCGGGGTCCAGCGAGTGATCACACCCACCTGCCCGATGTTGAAGTCAGGGTTACACGAGGTAACGCCTGGCACGGCCAAAGCGCCAGCGAAGCCGCCACCACCGCAAAGGAAGTCCTTGGCAAGCGATCCGAACGATGCATGCGCATAGGCACCATAGATAGCGGTGTTCCAGTACGGGTCCCAGTTATGGGTGTACGCACCACGGAAACCCCAGGTCTTCACAGATTCCTGATTGGAACCAGGGACGAACACCGTGTCAGGCGCATTGGCAAAGCCGATGCTCTGGTACGCAACGCCCGAACCGCCGAACATCGAGTACGAGCTGCCCGCCAGGTTCTGGAAGTTGTAGCGGGTTGCGCCGTCGGTGTAGACGCCCGAGATGTTGATCACGTCACCCGCACCGGTCGGGATGTTCTTGATCGACAGAGCGAGCTGAACCGCCCAACCCCATTTGTCGTCGGGGTGGCCAGTAGTCTCGGTCGCGCCGTAGTAGGCAACGTGGTTGTCATGGGCAGCCACCGATGCCTGGAAGAGACCCCAGGCCTGGTCAACGCGCACCATAGCGACGAGGTTCGGCGAACGCGAACCGCCGATGGCGTTTGAACCGTAGGAGCCACCAACGATGCCGGCCGCAGTCGCACCCGCAAGGTTCAGATTGCCGGCCTGGTAGTAGGCCGTCGCATCTTCCGCCGAGAACGATGCCGTGATGCCCTGGCCGAAATCAGCGGTATAGGTGAACTGGTTCACGCCAGTGACCGTGCCGCTGCCGCCGACGAGGCTGTCGATGTTGTTGCCGGGATAGTTGGTCCAAGGCGCGTCAAACTGCGACACGGCCTTACCCATCGTGAACCCAGCGAACTGGATGAAGGCATAGTACACGCCGAGCGAACCGCCCGAGGTGCCGCCGTCGCTGGGATTGATGGTGGTCGTACCAGCGGTCGTGGCGGTGTAACCAGTCGCGCCGGTGGCGGAGCCGGTGCCGACATAACCGCCCGTGGTCCAGGAGAACGTCGCATCGAAGAAGGTGCGGACGACGCCATATTCGGTGGCGGTGCGCGTGTCGATGTTGAGATCTTCACGAGCGCGCATCGTGTAGTAGTTGCTCAGGCGATTGTGTGCACCAGCGGGAGCGCCGTTCGAAATGCCGTAGACGCTGTTGGTGCCCAGCGCGACTTCAGCGCGCAGGTAACCACCCAGCTTGATGCAGGTGTCAGTGCCCGGGATGTAGTAGAATCCGGCACCGTACAGGGAGCAGATCTTCACGTATTCGACCGCTTTGGCCTTCACGGGGAGATCGGCTGCCTGTGCTCCGCCAACGGCGATCAGACCCGCCGCTGAACCGAGCAAAAGGCTCTTAACCAACTTCATGTTAAACCTCCAAGTTTGCTCTATAGGGAAGGTTCCGGATCCGCTGGGTGACGACACCCTAAGGTTGGTTCCCTTGTCCCTTAACTCACCGCTTAGTCGCTTCGCGCCTTCGGACACACCCGCTGAACGCGAGGGACTTAAGCGAACCACCTAAAACGGGACGACCTCGGGATGCCCCCCTCCGTCGCGGGTTGGATAAGAGCCTAAGAGGCTTGATCAATCAACGGAAGACGTCACCGTTTTGCCCTCAAGTGGAGCGTTTTCGCGCCGATGTTGCACAAATATCACGCGGCCGTGAGGCGATGGTATCTAAGCAACTTATTGATTTTGATTGCAAATTCCGGCTGTGACTGAGCACGTTTGCGCAGCAGCTCCAAGGGGCTGTTGTGACGCCATAACGGGTCGATTGAGGCGGTGCGTCGGCATCTGTGCACAGGCCCTCGCTTCAAACGACGTGGGTATTACGGAGATTCTCGTTCGTTGTTCATTGCATTGCGCCGCCCCGATTCTCGTTTGAACAGGCCGTCCGCTCGGGAACGGCCCCCCTTTGGGGGAACCACTGCGTCCCTCAGCTCGGTCGCACGATGAAGGTGCCGAACGGATCAGATGCTGCTCGCTCGGTTGCCTCAAGGCGGGTCGAAGAGGGCTACGCCGATGTTCGGCACAGTTTGCGCCAGGATGCGCTGGCGAGATCGCTGATATTGCTTAGATCGCTGGACCGCCACGCGCCGTCTGCCAACACCAAAGGATCAGCAAGCTCCCACGATCCCCATTGCCAGATGTAGTGCCTCGCAGCGACAAGCCGGGCGTGTGCGACCCGGATCTGAGCGCTAGTTTTGCGCTAGCTTGACATTGATGAGCGACCGTTCCGGATCTCTCAATGAGACATCCCTCGCGTCGAAATATCGATCGACCAAGTCTTGGGAAATCAATGGTTTACTTGGGATCTGGTAGCGGGGGAGGGACTCGAACCCCCGACCCCAGGATTATGATTCCCGTGCTCTAACCAGCTGAGCTACCCCGCCACAGGGATCGCGGCGGCGCATAAGGCCGATCTCGCGAACGCGCGGCATATAAGGAAGGGGGCGGCGGGAAGTCAATCCGCGTTAGCTAAAAGCTTCGGCGCGCCAAGGCGCTTGACGTGGAAAGCGGTCGATTTCGCCGCCGGAATTGCCCGGCTTAACGCACCAGACCCGCGGAAGTCCCCTCAACCGGAATCCCGCGCTTTCTGCGCGGATTCCAACCTCTCCCCGCAGGCGGGGGGAGGCGAAGAAACGGCCTATTTCGGCCTCACGTTCGGGTCGCCGCCAGGGCTGCCGGGGGGTGGGATCACCGGGGTGTTGCCGCCGGTGTCGGGCGCTGGGGCATGCATCTCAGGGTCGATGCCAGAGGGCGGGCAGAGCACGCCCTCGGATTTGGCCAGCTTGTCGCCGAGCGGTTCCCGGGACTGGCCCGTGGTCGTGCCGTCAGCCGGACGGTTCGGGCGGTCCTGCGGTGTACAATTGGCCGCATGTTGCGGGGATGGCGGCGCGGTCTGTTGTGGCGGCGTCGCCGGGGCGGGCGGGGCCTGCGCGATCGCGCTGCCAGAGGCGGCGATCAGCAGGCCCGCTAGGATCATGTTTGATGTCGTGCGCATGGGAAGGAAACGCGCGTCTCGCGCGCCCCGTTCCCTGCCCGCACGATCACGATTTGCGGTAGCGGATCAGCGAAAAATGTCCCATCGGCGGCATGGGGCGGCGCTCGGCAAGCGTGACGCCGCCGTGCCTTGCGGCCCAGTTGACGAGGCGGGCCCACGGGAATTCCGGGCGCCAGCCGAGGCGGCGGGCGACGGGTGCGAAGGCGAGCTCGAACAGCTTTCGCGGTCCGCTCTCGGCGCCGATGTGGTTGACGAGGATCAGTTCGCCCCCGGGCTTCAAGACACGCACGAACTCGTCGAGCGTGCCTTCGGGATCGGGCACGGCGGTGATGACATATTGCGCAACCACCGCGTCGAAGAAATTTTCGGGGAAGGCGAGATTCTTCGCGTCCATCACCGAGAGCACTTCGACGTTGGAGAGCCTGAGCGCACGCACACGCGCCTGCGCCTTGCGCAACATCGGCTCGGAGATGTCGACGCCGCAGATTTTCGTGGTGCGCGCATAATCCGAGAGCGACAGGCCGGTGCCGACGCCGACGTCGAGGATGCGGCCGCCGATGCGGTCGGCCTCCGCGATAGTCGACTGCCGTCCGGCGTCGAACACCTTGCCGAACACGAGATCATAGACCGGCGCCCAGCGGCCATAGGCCTTCTCGACCCCGGCCCGCGAGATGTCTGCTGCCATGCCCCCTGCCCCGGATACTTAAAGCGAAAAGAGTCTTGGTTGAATTGGTGAAGGCCGCGGGCTCAGTCCACCTCTCCCATAAGGAGAGATCGGATCGCATCGAAAGATGCGATCCGGGTGAGGGGTTGCGGTCTTAATCACAGCCGCGGCCCCTCACCCGGATTGCCCTGGACCATGCTTGGCATCGCCAGCAGCAATCCGACCTTTCCCCTCCGGGGAGAGGTGAACCCAGACCGACCGCTTGTGCTTGATATCGTCATCCGTCAGCCGCGGACCGCCTCAGCAAGCGGCCTTGCCGTGCTGCTCGCAAGCTTCGCCGCGGCGCTCTGAATAAAACCGCCGCCGAGCACGCGCGCCTGTCCGCCAGGTGCGTCGTAGAACACGCAGGCCTGGCCCGGCGAGACGCCCTCCTCGCCGGCGACGAGCTCGACCTCGTAATGGCCATTGCCGCCGCGCAGCCACGCCGGCTGGGGGCTGCGGGTCGAGCGCACGCGCACGAACATTTCGAGGCCGCCGCCGATGGCGCCGTCGATATCGCCATCGCCGATCCAGTTGACGTCGCGCAGCACGATGCGGTGCATCTTCAGGGCATCGCGCGGACCGACCACGACGCGGCGGTTTGCGGCATCCAGCCGCACTACGAACAGCGGCGCGGTCGCCGCGATGCCAAGGCCGCGGCGCTGGCCGACGGTGAAATTGGCGATGCCGTTGTGCTGGCCGAGCACGCGTCCGTCGAGATCGACGATGTCGCCGGGGTCCATCGCGTTCGGCCTCAGCCGGGTGATGATGTCGGTGTAGCGCCCGGTCGGCACGAAGCAGATGTCCTGGCTGTCGTGCTTGTCGGCGACCGCGAGCCCAAACCGGCGCGCGAGCTCGCGCGTCTGCGGCTTGGTCATGTCGCCGAGCGGAAAGCGCAGGAAGCCGAGCTGCTCGCGCGTGGTCGCGAACAGGAAATAGCTCTGGTCGCGGTCGCTGTCGGCTGCGCAGACCAGCGCGCGCGAGCCGTCATTGAGGCGCCGCGATGCGACGTAATGGCCGGTGGCGAGCGCGGTGGCGCCCAGTTCGCGCGCGGTCTTCAGAAGATCGCGGAACTTGACCGAGCGGTTGCACTCGATGCACGGCACCGGCGTCTCGCCGAGCGCGTAAGAGTCGGCAAAGTTGTCGATGACGGATTCGCGAAAACGGTCCTCGTAGTCGAGCACGTAATGGGGAATGCCGAGCTTGGCGCCGACGTCGCGGGCGTCGTGGATGTCTTGGCCGGCGCAGCAGGCGCCCTTGCGATGGGTCGCGGCACCATGATCGTAGAGCTGGAGCGTGATGCCGACCACGTCGTAGCCCTCAGCCTTGAGCAGCGCAGCCGTCGTCGAGGAATCGACGCCGCCCGACATGGCAACGACGACCCTGGTATCCTCAGGACGGCCTTCGAGATCCAGACTGTTGAGCATCGGCCTTAGGTTCTGACGGCAGCGCGCGGCGCATCCGCGATTTCTTGCTTCTCGCGGGACATCGGCGATCCCCGGGAACTTCAGTTCCCGAAAGGCACGAGGGCCCCCGGTCGAAAGCGGCTGAGAGTGACCTCTTTAATATAGGCGGCATTCCGGTGAAGCAATCACGCGGGCGGCCAGCTGAGGGCAATTCTTGCCGGGGAGGCAGAAATGACGGGGTCGCGGCAGGCGATCGGCGGCCGCACCAAGACATCAAAGTATTGATTTTATTGCCGAAACACCCAGGAAGGGACCCTGGCCCGCTCCTTGCTACCCTCATGCCATAGAAGTTTCCAAGGGGTCTCCTGTGGTTGGTCGGACATCAGATGTCGTGGCAAGCGTGCAAGTCCAAAGCGCGCAGCAGAAGCCTGCCCGGTCGCAAGCCGCGAAAGACGCGTCCGCGGCCGATTCCTTCGGCTCGCTGGTCGACAGCAACACCCAGGCAATCAGCAACAATACAGGCTCGCAGGCGCAGGACACCGTGCCGCGCCGGAGCGACTCTGCTTCGTCGCCCTCCTTGGACAGAAATGCGCGCGACACCTCGTCCGCGGACGAGCCCTCGCAGAGCAGGGCGAGTGATGGCGCCGACGCGTCGGCGCCCGCCAAGACCGATGACGAGAACGACAAGACGAGCGACACGATGGCCGATCCGGCCAAGGACGCCGGCAAGACCAAGGACAAGGCGGAGGCCTCCGACGCCGAATCGGCGGACAAGTCCGACGAGACCAAGGGAAACAAGACCGACGGCACCGACACTCTTACCGCCGCCGTCGACGCGACTACCGCCGCAACGACCGATGCGAGCCAGATCGCCGTGCCCGATCCGAACGCGGTCGTCGCTGCCGCCCCGGTCGTGCCAGTCGATCCGGCTGCGAACCAGGCCACCAACGCGGCCTCCCCCTTGACCATCGCCGCCGCCGGCCTCGCCGCGAGCGCCTCCACCGCAGCACAGATCCAGGGCGCCAAGACCGACAGTGCCACCGCGGGCGACAAGAGCGCCAAGACCGCGAGCGCCAAGGTCGATGCGGACACCACGACCACGCTCGGCGAGACCGCGACCGGCACGAGCGAAGCCACCGCGACCGATGCGAAAGCCAATGGCGGCCTGATCGCCGTGGACCAGGGCACGCCGAAGACCTCGTTCAAGGCCGCGGCCACGGCGCAAGCCCAGACCGACATCTCCAATATCGGCCAGGGCACCGGCAAGGCAAACGCCGCCACGCCACCAGCAGCGGGCGCAGCGACCCTCGACGCCGCCGCGCCTCCGCAGGCCGCCAGGGCGCAGGCAGATGACGGAACGGCTGACGCCAAGGCAGCCGGCACCGAGCGCACCGCTGATGCGGCATCCGGCGCGTCCGCCACGCACGCTCATGCGGGGCCGCAGCCAACTGTCGCCACGACGGATACCAGCGCACAAGCCACCTCGGCCGTGCAGGCGCCGCTGACCAATACCACCTCGGCTGCGACCGCATCGACCGCGACGCTCACCGCGAGCGCGGCAAGCCACACGACGGTGCCGATCAGCGGCGTCCCGATCGAGATCGCGGCCGCGATACGCGCCGGCAAGTCGCGGTTCGACATCAGCCTCGATCCGATCGATCTCGGCAGGATCGACGTCCGCATCAATGTCGACCGCAACGGCCAGGTCACCTCGCATCTCACCGTGGAGAAGCCGGAGACCCTGCAAATGCTGCGTCAGGACGCGCCGCAACTGCAGCGCGCGCTCGACGATGCCGGCTTCAAGACCGGCAGCAACGGGTTGTCCTTCAGCCTGCGCGACCAGAATTCATCCAACCAGAACTCCGGCCAGGACAACGACAATGGCGGCAATGCCCGCCGGCTGATCATCAGTGAGGACGAAACCGTTGCAGCCGTGCCCGTCGGGCGCAGCTACGGCCGCATGCTCGGATCGAGCAGCGGCGTCGACATCAGAGTGTAAGGAGTGTTCGACATGGCCACCACGAATGCCGCCACCGCCCCTTCCGTCGTCTCCGGGACGACCGACATCCCCAAGTCCTCGTCGAGCTCGAGCCTGGGCTCGTCCACCGGCGCGACGCTCGCCGGCAATTTCCAGACGTTCCTGACGCTGCTGACGACGCAGCTGCAGAACCAGAACCCGCTCGATCCGCTCGACACCAACCAGTTCACTCAGCAGCTGGTGCAGTTCGCCGGCGTCGAGCAGCAGCTCAAGACCAACGATTCGCTGGCCCAGCTCGTCACCCTCCAGCAGACCACGCAGGCAACCCAGGCGCTGGGCTTCGTCGGCAAGACCGCCCTGGTCGACGGCTCGACCGCGACCATGAAGAACTCGTCGGCGACCTGGCATCTCAACGTGCCCTCCGATTCGACCGTCGACATCACCGTCGCAAATGCCAGCGGTCAGACCGTGTTCACCGGCAAATATACCGCCGCCGCCGGCACCGACATCCCCTTCACCTGGAACGGCATGGGCAATGACGGCACGCAATGGCCCGACGGCAAGTACACGATCTCGGCCACGGGCAAGGATGTAGCGAACAACACTGTCGGCATCGCCGCGCAGGTGCAAGGCACGGTATCGTCGGTCGACCTGACCCAGTCGCCGCCGCTGCTCACCATCGACGGCGCCAGCTACACCCTGAGCCAGGTGAAGAGCATCATCGCCACCGCCAGCAATTAAGAGAGGTGCCGCTACACACTCGGTGTCGTTCCGGCGAAAGCCAAGACCTTACCGCGTGATCCATCGATGAGGCCCTGGTAGCAGCACCACTTTTCTCACCCAGGAGTCCTCGCCAAGCTGCTGGGGTCGCGACCTTCGCCGGGACGACAATTCGGGGCCTCCCAACCCCGCGCTCAGGCCTCGTTCGTTAGTAAAGCATTTACGAAATGCCTCCTGACCGGCCTGGACGCCCCCGTCCCGCCCGCGGAGACGAGCGCGTTCCAGCCAGTTTCAACGAGAATTGTATTGAAGCCTTAGGCTTAGCGGATTTTTAAGCCGCGACGCGTAGGGTTACTGGCGTGAGTTCAGTGGTTGAGAGTTTGTGAGTACGCCATGACAGAACCCCATCGCCCGAGGGTAAAATACGTCATCGGGCCGGACGGCAGTCCGTTGACGATCGCGGATCTGCCTGCACCCGGCACCAAACGCTGGGTCATCCGCCGCAAGGCCGAGGTCGTCGCCGCCGTCCGTGGCGGACTTCTCTCCCTCGAGGAGGCCTGTAGCCGTTATACCCTGACGGTCGACGAATTCCTCTCCTGGCAGTTTTCCATCGACCAGCACGGTCTGGCGGGTCTTCGCACCACCCGCATCCAGCAATATCGCCAGTAAGCGATCCGGAAACCTGCGGCTTTTGACGAAAATCGGCCTCGCGAGGCCGATTTTTTTCATGACGTTAACTTTTGTCCGACCTCTTAACCGTCGTTAACCATATCGAAACCATCACCTAGGCAATAATTGCCCACTCGGCCTTTCCAGTGAAAGCGGCCGAAGCTGGTTGGGGCGGTTGCTTGCAAGGTCTTGCGGACTTTTTGAAAAGTATCGGAGCCGCCCGATTCGGGGCGATGATCGCGGTCACCGCCGCGCTCATCGGCTTTTTCGCGTTCGTCATCATGCGCGTGACCACGCCGCAGATGACGACCCTGTTCACGGACCTCAGCGTCGAGGATTCCTCGGGCATCATCAAGGACCTGGAACGCCAGGGTATCCCGTTCGAGATCCGCAACGAGGGCTCCATCATCATGGTGCCCAAGGACAAGGTCACGCGCCTGCGGATGAAGCTCGCCGAGGGCGGCCTGCCGAAGGGGGGCGGCGTCGGCTACGAGGTGTTCGACAAGTCGGACGCGCTCGGCACCACCTCTTTCGTCCAGAACATCAATCACCTTCGCGCCCTGGAGGGCGAGCTCGCCCGCACCATCCGCGCCATTGACCGCATCCAGGCCGCCCGCGTCCACCTCGTGTTGCCCGAGCGCCCGCTGTTCGCGCGCGAGGCGCCAGAGCCGTCGGCCTCGATCGTGGTCCGCGTCCGCGGCTCACTGGAAGCCCAGCAGATCCGCGCCATCCGCCACCTCGTCGCCTCCGCCGTCAACGGGCTGAAGCCGCAGCGGGTCTCAATCGTCGACGAGGCCGGCCAGCTGCTCGCCGACGGCGCCGCGACCGATCCGGAGCAGGCGGTCGGCGACGAGCGCCGCATCGCCTTCGAGAAGCGGATGCGCAAGCAGGTCGAGGACATCGTCTCCTCCGTGGTCGGCTCGGGACGCGCCCGCGTGCAGCTCTCCGCCGATTTCGACTTCAACAAGGTCACCCAGACCTCGGACAAATTCGACCCCGAAGGCCGCGTGCTGCGCTCGAGCCAGACTCGTGAAGAGCAGAGCATGACCGCCGACAACAACGGCCAGGTCACCGTCAACAACGAGCTGCCCGGCAACCAGCAGAACAACGGCGTCGCGGCCAAGGACCAGAGCAAGAAGAGCGAAGAGACCAACAATTACGAGATCTCCCGCATCACCAAGACCGAAGTGACCGAGGCCGGCCGGGTGAACCGCATCTCGGTCGCGGTGCTGGTCGACGGCATCTACTCCAAAAACGACAAAGGCGAGCTCGCCTATCAAGACCGCACCAAGGAGCAGCTCGACCGCATCGCAGCGCTGGTGCGCTCGGCGATCGGCTTTGACCAGAAGCGCGGCGACCAGGTCGAGGTCGTCAATCTGCGCTTTGCCGACGCCCCCTCTACAGCGCCGATCGGCGAGCCTGGCGGCTTCCTCGGCATGCTCCAGTTCACCAAGGACGACGTCATGTACTTCGTCGAGCTCGGCGTGATGATGCTGCTCGGCCTGGTCGTGCTGTTCCTGGTGATCCGCCCGCTGGTCAAGCGCATCCTGGCCTCCGACGAGATGGCTGCCGCAATCTCCGGCGTGCTCAGCGGCCCGGCGGGCTCCGAAGAGGCCGTGCCCGCCGGCCAGCCGCTCCTGCCGAACGCCGCCGCAAGCGCGATCGACGTCGCCACCATCCAGGGCCAGGTCCACGCCCAGTCTGTTCATCGCGTCGGCGAGCTCGCCGAGCGCAATCCCAACGAAACCGTCGCCATCATCCGCCAGTGGCTGACCGAACCCGCGAAATAACCCCAGCCAACTGAATCAAAAAGTGATCTGACATGGCCGCCGCATTGCAAAACGCCAACAGCAACGACATCACCAGCGTGATCTCCACGCTCGGTCAGCGGGCCAACACCCGTGCCAAGGACGGCAGGCCGGCCGAGCAATTGTCCGGACCGAAGCGCGCCGCGATCCTGATGCTGGCGCTGGGCGAGCAATATGGCGGCAAGATCTGGTCGCTGCTCGACGACGACGAGGTGCGCCAGCTCTCGCTGGAGATGTCGACGCTCGGCACCGTCGAGGTCGACACCGTCGAGGACATGCTGCTCGAATTCGTCTCGCGCATGTCGGCCTCGGGCGCGCTGATGGGCAATTTCGACGCCACTGAGCGGCTGCTCCAGCAGTACCTGCCGCCGGAGCGCGTCAACGGCATCATGGACGAGATCCGCGGCCCCGCCGGCCGCAACATGTGGGAAAAGCTCTCCAACGTGCAGGAAGAGGTGCTCGCGAACTATCTCAAGAACGAATATCCGCAGACCATCGCGGTGGTGCTGTCGAAGCTGAAGCCGGAGCACGCCGCCCGTGTGCTCGGCATCTTCCCCGAGGAACTCGCGCTCGACGTCGTCAACCGCATGCTGAAGATGGAAGCGGTGCAGAAGGAGGTGATCGAGAGCGTGGAGAAGACGCTGCGCACCGAGTTCATGTCCAACCTGTCGCAGACCCGCCGCCGCGACGCCCACGAGGTGATGGCGGAAATCTTCAACAATTTCGACCGCCAGACCGAGACCCGCTTCATCACGTCGCTGGAAGAGGACAACCGGGAATCGGCCGAGCGCATCAAGGCGCTGATGTTCACCTTCGACGACCTCGTCAAGCTGGATTCCGGCTCGGCCCAGACCCTGATGCGCAATGTCGACAAGGACAAGCTCGGCGTCGCGCTCAAGAGCGCCAACGAGGACGTCCGCAGCTTCTTCTTCGGCAACATGTCATCGCGCGCGGCCAAGATGCTCCAGGACGACATGGCGGCGATGGGCCCCGTGCGTCTGCGTGATGTCGACGAAGCGCAGGCGCTGCTCGTCAACCTCGCCAAGGACCTCGCCGCCAAGGGCGAGATCATGCTGACCAAGAACCGCGCCGACGACGAGCTGGTGTACTGATGGGCGCTCCGGCAAAATTCCTGTTCGATACCGACTTCGCCGCACCCGAACGCTCGAGCCGCGAGAAACCCGCGACGGCGGCCGAGATCGCCCAGAAGATCGCGGAAGCCGAGGCACGCGCCTATCAGGACGGCTTTGCCGCCGGCCAGCGCGAGGCCAAGGCCGAGAGCGACCGCCGCGTTGCGCTGGCCATGGAGGAGATCAACATCGCGATCCGGGGCATCGCCTCCGGGATCGGCAACATCGAGTCCAAGATGGAGACCGAGGCTGTCGACGTCGCGCTCGCGGTGGCCCGCAAACTGTGCGCCGATCTGGTCGCCGCCGAGCCGCTCGGCGAGATCGTCGCACTCGTCAAGGACTGCTTCTCGCATTTGGTGGCGACGCCGCATCTCGTCGTCCGCATCAACGACGCGCTCTACGACGCTGCGCGCGACAAGATCGAGCGGCTCGCCAAGCAGAGCGGCTTCGAGGGCCGGCTGGTGATCCTGGCTGAGCCGGAGATTGCCACCGGCGACTGCCGAATCGAATGGGCCGATGGCGGCGTCGTGCTGGAGCGCGGCGCCATCGCGGCCAAGATCGACGAAATGGTCGGACGCTACATCGCGTCCCGCAGGGGGAATTAAGCCATGAGCGACACCGACGGACAGGTCCCGCTGCCCGATCTCAACGGCCCGATGCCGCCGACCGGTACCGATGTCGGCTACACCGAGGACGAATATGCCTCGCGCGTTGCTGCCGACCTCGAAGCCGTGTTCGACGTGCCGGTGCAGGTCTCGGCCGTGCTCGGCCGCTCCAAGATGGACGTCGGCGAGCTCTTGAAGCTCGGGCCCGGCACCGTGCTCGAGCTCGACCGCCGCGTCGGCGAGGCCATCGACATCTACGTCAACAACCGGCTCGTCGCCCGCGGCGAGGTGGTGCTGGTCGAAGATAAGCTCGGCGTGACCATGACCGAAATCATCAAGACCGAACGCGGTTAGCACAAATAAAGACAATGACGCGCAACGGCGCGACCAGACGGACAGGAGACTGACATGCGGCTTCTCATCGTTGGCACCTTGAAGGGCCA
This sequence comes from Bradyrhizobium sp. 137, assembly GCF_023074095.1. Taxonomy (NCBI): domain Bacteria; kingdom Pseudomonadati; phylum Pseudomonadota; class Alphaproteobacteria; order Hyphomicrobiales; family Nitrobacteraceae; genus Bradyrhizobium; species Bradyrhizobium sp. 137. Next base: position 139,343 of record NZ_JADPKU010000053.1, on the reverse strand, counting down.
GCTCACCACGGCCACCAAGATCGCGATGGAGAACGGCGCCACCGTGACCCATGCTGAGGATCACGAGCAGGCGATGCGCGTCCTGCGCAGCGGCAAGGGGGCCGACCTCCTGCTGGTCGACGTCGCGCTCGACATCCGCGACCTCGTGATTCGGCTGGAGGCGGAGCACATCCACGCTCCGATCGTCGCCTGCGGCATCACCAACGACGCCCGCGCCGCGGTCGCCGCGATCCATGCCGGCGCCAAGGAATACATCCCGCTGCCGCCGGATCCGGAGCTGATCGCGGCGGTGTTGGGTGCCGTTGCCAACGATTCCCGCGAGCTGGTCTATCGCGACGAGGCGATGGCCAAGGTGATCAAGCTTGCCCAGCAGATCGCAGGCTCCGACGCCTCGGTGATGATCACCGGCGAGTCCGGCACCGGCAAGGAAGTGCTGGCCCGTTACGTCCACACCCGCTCGGCCCGCGCCAAGCGTCCGTTCATCTCGATCAACTGCGCCGCTATCCCTGAGCATCTGCTGGAATCCGAGCTGTTCGGCCACGAGAAGGGCGCCTTCACCGGAGCGATCGCCCGCCGCATCGGCAAGTTCGAGGAGGCGACGGGGGGCACGCTGCTGCTCGACGAAATCTCGGAGATGGACGTCCGCTTGCAATCGAAGCTGCTGCGCGCCATCCAGGAGCGCGTGATCGATCGCGTCGGCGGCACCAAGCCTGTCGCCGTCGACATCCGCATCATCGCGACCTCGAACCGCAATTTGGCTGAGGCCGTGCGCGAAGGCACGTTCCGCGAGGATCTGCTGTTCCGTCTCAACGTCGTGAATTTGAAGATCCCGCCGCTGCGCGAGCGCCCCGCCGACATCCTCGAGCTCGCCCAGCACTTCGTGAAGAAATATGCCGAGGCCAACGGCGTGCCGCTGCGCCCGATTTCGGCGGAGGCGCGCCGCGTGCTCTCCACCAACCGCTGGCAGGGCAACGTCCGCGAGCTCGAAAACACCATGCATCGCGCGGTGCTGATGGCGCAGGGCGACGAGATCGGCGCCGACGCAATCATCACGCCGGATGGTGACCGCCTCGACCTCGCCAGGACCGCGCCGGCCGTGGCGCATGCGACAATGGCCGCCGAGCAGGTGACACGTGCGCTCGTGGGCCGCACCGTCGCCGATGTCGAGCGCGACCTCATCCTGGAGACGCTGAAGCACTGCCTCGGCAACCGCACCCATGCCGCCAACATCTTAGGAATCTCAATCCGCACGCTGCGCAACAAGCTCAACGAATACGCCGACGGCGGCATCCCGATCCCGCCCGCAGGCACCCCGGGCGAATATCCGCGCATGCCGATGGTAGGGGCGTAGGCGGCGCTCACGCTGATCGAGAATGTAGATGCCCGGGCCGGTCCCGGGCACTTTGTTTGACGCAGGCTGCCAACCTCGTCATTGCGAGCGCAGTGAAGCAATCCAGAATCCCTCCGCGGCGACACTCTGGATTGCTTCGCTTCGCTCGCAATGACGAACCTCAAGAGCATCCTTCGCATGACGGAACCGCGTCCCGTGGCTAGGCCATCCGCGCGCCAAGCACTATAACTCCGCGAGAACCACACGAGGATAAACATGTCGGAAGCTCAAATCACGGACTGGCTGGCGTCGCAGCGGCAGGCGATGATCGATCTGTTGCGCGATGTCGTGAACATCGATTCCGGATCCTACGACAAGGAAGGTGTCGATGCGGTCGGTGCGCGGTTCGAGCGGCATTTTTCCGAGCTTGGCATTCCGTTCCGCCGCGAAAGCCACGGCACGTTTGGCGACGCGATCCATGCCGAAGTCGCAAAGCCCGGCAGCAACGAGAAGCCGGTGCTGTTGATGGGGCATCGCGACACCGTGTTCGGCAAGGGCGAGGCCGGACGGCGTCCGTTCACCATCAGGGACGGCCGCGCCTATGGACCCGGCGTGGCCGACATGAAGTCCGGGCTCGTCATGAACGTGTTCGTGGCGACCGCCTTCCACAAGTTCGGCGGCAATCCGCATCCAATCAAGCTGCTGATCACCTCGGACGAGGAGATCGGCTCGCCCTCCTCGCGGCCGGTGATCGAGCGCGAAGGACGCGCCGCGCGCGCCGTGTTCAACGCCGAGCCGGGCCGCCCCACGGGGAATATCGTCACCGGGCGCAAGGGCGGCATCTTCATGCATTTCGCCATCACCGGCAAAGCCGCCCATTCCGGCGCCAATTTCGCCGCCGGCGTCAGCGCGATCGGCGAGCTCGCGCACAAGATCGTGCAGATCCACGCGCTGACCAATCTCGACAAGGGTATCACGCTCAACGTCGGCTTGGTCTCGGGCGGACAATCCGTCAACACCACGGCGCCTTACGCGGAAGGCCAGATCGATCTGCGCTATGTCGATCCCGCAGACCGCGCGACGGTGATGACCGCGATCGAGCAGATCATCGCGACGCCCTATGTGCCAGGCACCAGCGCGACGCTGACCATCAAGGGCGAGTTCGTGCCGGTGGTGCAGAGCGCGGAGTCGAAAGCGCTGTTTGACGGCTATCGGGCCGCCGCCAGAGAGGTTGGCCTTGCCACGCTCCAGGGCGAGTTCTCGGGCGGCTGCGCCGATTCCGGCTTCACCGCCGCGGTGGGCACGCCGACCATCTGCGGCCTTGGCCCGGTCGGCGGGCTCGCGCACACGCCGGAGGAATATCTCGAGCTCGACAGCATCGTGCCGCGCGCGCAGGCGCTCGCGCTGGCGATTCTAAGAGGGTGAGGGAGGCGCCGTAGGGTGGGCAAAGGCGCGCCTGCGCCGTGCCCACCATTTGGCTTCGCTGGGTAGAAGTGGTGGGCACGCTTCGCTTTGCCCACCCTACGAGACCCGCCAAACTCTACGAATAACTCGGCGCGTCGGGCCTGCGGAAGATGTGGATGGGGTCGCCCGGCACGATCGGTTCGCCGCTGAACATCGCGTAGGCGTAGAGCACGAGATAGGCAATCGCGAGCGCGCCGATGGCGTAGAAGGCCCAGGTCGCGACGCGCTTCATCCATCCGCTCCATTGCCGCCCCCGATCCGGAAGGCTCAGGCGCTTCTAAAGCGGTGGCGGGGAAAACGCCAGCCTTGCGCGAGCGATGGCGGCGATCAAATGCCGCGCCGGGCGCGCGCAGGGACGCTGACGTCTGCAAGCTTGACCGCGTCTTCGTCCTGGTCGACGGCCACGTACTGGCCGTGCCAATAAGCCAGCGCCGCAGTCCGCCTCGAGCTCTTGATATCCCTGACACGGCCGATGACTATGCCGTGCGAATGCCGCTCGATGATCTCCTCGACCTCGCAATCGAACGCCGACAAGGCGCCGACCAGGAGCGGAACGCCCGACACCGCCCTCACCCATTGGGCGCCCGCGAAACGGTCGGCGCCCTTCAACCCGCCCTTGCCGGCAAAACGTTCGGCGACATCGAGCTGATCGGCATTGAGGATATTCACGCCGAAGGCACCATGGCGGCGGATCAGCGGAAAGGACGAGGCATCGCGATTGATGCTGACCAGCAGCGTCGGCGGCTCGACCGACAGCGAGGTCACCGAGGTCACCGTCATGCCGCTGATGTCGCTGCCCCGCCCGGCGGTGATGACGCTGACGCCGCCGGTGAGATGGCGCAAGGCGCCGCGGAAATCGGCGGACGAGACGGGGATTTCGGTCATGAGATCGCGGGGCACTACATTCATGGCGTTGCTCCCCCAAGCGGGGTTCCCTGTATTTAGGTACGATCGTCCGCCGATAACAGGTGGTTCAGGATCGAGCCTTCGAGGCCCGCAAGCTCAGCTGAGCCACGCTGGCGCGGCCGGGCCGCGTTAACCGTGACGTCATGAGCGATCCGGCCCTCCTCGATCACCAGCACCCGGTCTGCGAGCGCGACGGCCTCGGAGACGTCGTGGGTGACAAGGATCGCGGTAAAGCCCTGGTCGCGCCAGACGCGTTCCAAAAGGCGCTGCATCGAAATCCGGGTCAGCGCGTCCAGCGCACCGAGCGGCTCGTCGAAGGCGAGCACGCGCGGCCGGGAGACCAGCGCGCGACCGAGTGCGACGCGCTGCTTCTGGCCGCCCGACAGCACCGAGGGCCATTGGTCGCGCTTCTCGGCCAGCCCGACCTCGCTCAGGGCTTTCTCGGCGCGCGCATGCGCATCCTCCGACGCGCGATCGCGGCCGAGCCCGACCTCGACATTGGCGAGCACACGCGCCCAGGGCAACAGCCGCGGCTCCTGGAACATGACGCGGATGTCCTCGGGCTGGATATCCTGGCCGAAGCTGATGCTGCCGGCGTCGATCTTCTCCAGGCCGGCGATGAGGCGCAGCAGCGTGCTCTTGCCGCAGCCGCTCTTGCCGACGATGGCGACGAACTGGCCGGCGGGAATGTGCAAATCGATGCCGCGCAGCACCTCGTTGTCGCCGAAGGATTTGCGCAAGCCCCGGATGCTGAGCGGCAAACCCGCGGCAGTCGCCGGGCGCTCCTCGCGCACCATACGGGCATGTGGCGCGAAATTGGCGCGGCTGGCGAGGTCGGTTTCCGGAAGGGAGCTACGAAGCGCTGTCTGCATGTCACTCTCAACGTTTCTGGAAGGCGGGGTGCCAAGAGAGCGTCAGGCGCTCCAGCACGCGGGAGGCACTGTCGGCGAGCTTGCCAAGCAGGGCATAGATCAGGATCGAAAGCACGACGACGTCGATCAGCATGAACTCGCGCGCCTGCATCGCCATGTAGCCGAGGCCCGAGGACGCCGCGATGGTCTCGGCGACGATCAGGGTCAGCCACATGATTCCGAGCGCGAAGCGGATGCCGACGAAGATCGAGGGCAGCGCGCCCGGGAAGATCACCCGGCGAAACAATTCGCCATCGGTCATGCCGTAGATGCGGCCCATCTCGATCAGCTGCGGATCGACCGTGCGTATGCCGTGCAGCGTGTTGAGGTAGATCGGGAAGAAGACTCCGAGTACCACCAGGAACAGCTTTGCGCTCTCGTCGATGCCGAACCACAGGATGACCAGCGGGATCAGCGCCAGATGCGGCACGTTGCGCACCATCTGCAGCGTGGTGTCGGTGAGCTTGGCCGAGAGCTGCGACAGGCCGTTGGCGAGCCCGAACGCGAAGCCGATGCTGCCGCCGATCAAGAAGCCGATCGAGGCGCGCCAGAACGAGACCCAGATGTTGCGGACGAGCTCGCCGGAGAGCAGCAGCTTCCAGCCTGCGAGCATGACGTCGCTGGGCGCCGGCAGAACCCGCGTCGGCACGAAGCCAGTGACGCTCGCGACCTGCCAGATCGCGATGATGGCGAGCGGCACGATCCACTGAATGAGGCCGTCTGCCCGCGGCAGGCGTACGCTGCGCGGAAGGGCAATGCTGTCGATCACGCTCATGATTGCGACACCCGATGCTGCGGACGGAAATCGCTGCCGACCGTTTCGCCGAAGGGACCGCCGTTGAAGTGCAGCTTCGTCACGTTGCTGGGCTGCTCCAGCGAGAGCAGCGGGAGGACCAGCTCGGCAAAGCGATAGGCTTCCTCCAGATGCGGGTAGCCCGACATGATGAAGGTATCGATGCCGAGGTCCTGATACTCCCTGATGCGCGTTGCGACGGTCTGGGCATCGCCGACCAGCGCCGTGCCGGCGCCGCCGCGCACGAGGCCGACGCCGGCCCACAGGTTCGGAGCGATCTCCAGCTTGTCGCGCCTGCCGCCGTGGAGCTGCGCCATGCGCTGCTGGCCGACGGAGTCCATACGGGCAAAATTCTTCTGCGCCAGCGCGATGGTCTCGTCGCTGACATGCTTGATCAGCTCGTTCGCGGCACGCCAGGCCGCTTCATTGGTCTCGCGGACGATCACGTGAAGCCGGATCCCGAAGGACAATTTTCTGCCGCGCGCGGCGGCGACGTCCCTCACCTTCGCGATCTTCTCGGCAACAAGAGCCGGCGGCTCGCCCCAGGTGAGATATTTGTCCACGGTGTCCACCGCGACATCGATGCCGGCATCCGACGAACCGCCGAAATAGAGCGGCGGGCGCGGCGACTGCACCGGCGGAAACAAGAGCTTGCCGCCCTCGATATGGATATGCTTGCCCTCGGCATTGACGGTCTTGCCGGCGAGCAGATCGCCATAGACGTTGAGGAACTCGCGGGTGACCTCGTAGCGCTCGTCATGGCCGAGGAAAATGCCGTCGCCCTTGTTCTCGACGGGATCGCCGCCCGTGACGACGTTGACGAGAAGCCGACCGTTCGAGATGCGATCGAGCGTCGCCGTCATGCGTGCGGCCACGCTCGGCGATTGCAGGCCCGGACGAACGGCCACGAGATAGCGCAGCCGCTCGGTGAACGGCGCCACTGAGGAGGCAACGATCCAGGAATCCTCGCAAGACCGCCCCGTCGGCAGCAGCACGCCGAAATAGCCGAGCTGATCGGCGGCCTGGGCGATCTGGCGCAGATAGTTGAAATTGACCTCACGGCCGCCGATGCCGGTGCCGAGATAGCGGCCGTCGCCGTGGGTCGGCAGAAACCAGAGGATGTTGGCGTTCGCTTGCTTACTCATGGTGTTGCTCATGATCCTGGTTTCCGAGCCAGGTCGGAAATCTTGATGGATTTGGGGATCAGGCCCAGCGCGAAGAACGCGTCGGCAACCTGCTGCTGGTCGGCGATGACGGCATCGGTGATCGGCTTGACGCCGTAGGCCTGCCGCTTCAGCGCCACTTCGACCACGGGGACCGACAAGCCGATCGACGGCGCGAGCTGCTCGGCCACCGCATGGATGTCGCCCCTGGCCCAGTCGTCGACCGCGCTCAGCTCCGTGAGCACGGTGTCGACGATCTTCGGGTTGGCTTCGAGGAATTTCTTGGAGGAGAAATAGAACTGGTAGTTGGCGACGATGTCGGTGCCGTCGGCCAAGGTGCGCGCACCGGTGGCCGCTTCCGCTGCGGCCTGGAATGGATCCCAGATCACCCAGGCATCGACCGCGCCGCGCTCGAACGCGGCGCGTGCATCGGCCGGCGCCAGGAACACCGGCTCGACTTCCGAATATTTGACACCCGCCTTCTCCAGCGCCTTGACCAGAAGATAGTGGACGTTGGAGCCCTTGTTCAGCGCGACCTTCCTGCCCCTGAGGTCGGCGACCGACTTCAGCGGGCTGTTCCTCGGCACCAAGATCGCTTCGCCCTTCGGCGCCGGCGGCTCATAGGCGACATACTGGATCGGGGCGCCGGCGGCCTGCGCGAAGATCGGCGGAGCTTCGCCGGTGTTGCCGAAGTCGATTGCGCCGACATTGAGCGCTTCGAGCAGCGGCGGACCGGAGGGGAATTCGGTCCACACCACCTTGTAGCCATCGGCGGCGAGCTTCGGTTCCAGCGTGCCCTTGCTCTTGAGCAGCACCAGCTTGCCGTATTTCTGATAGCCGATGCGGATCACCTTGTCCTGCCCGTAGGAGGTGCCGACCGCGGCGGCGACGATGCCGATCGACAGCACGATGGCCGCGATCAGACGCTGAATGATACGCCTCATGTTCAAACCTTTTGAAATGGGAGAGTGGTGGGCACGATCAGGCTGCCGGGTTGCGCCAGACGATGTCGCGGATGACGATCGGCTTCGGGATCAGGCCGAGCTTATGAAAGCGGTCGGCGACGCCCTGCTGGGTCGCGACGATGTCGTCGGTGACGGGGCCGACCACGAAGTTCGCGCGGTTGGCGGCGACGGTCTGGATGTCCAGCGGGACGCCGGTGATCGCGGCAAGCGATTTGGCGACCTCGTCGCGGTGCTGCTCGGCCCAGTTACCGGCCGCGGTCGTCACATCGACGATCTGTTGCAGGACCACTCCGTGGTTCTTCGCGAACTCGCGGTTCGCGATGTAGAAGGAGTTGGTCTTGGTAACCTCGCGCGAATTGATCAGGATGCGGCCGTTCTGCTTGGTCTCACCGATCGCGAAATACGGATCCCAGATCGCCCAGGCCTCGATGCTGCCATTGGCAAAGGCGGGGCCCGCGTCCGGCGGGGTCAGATAGACCGGGGTGATGTCAGCATAGGTGAGCCCCGCCTTCTCGAGCGTCTGCACCACGACGTTGTGCGCGCTGGACCCCTTGGTGAAGCCGATGCGCTTGCCCTTCAAGTCGGCGATCGTGCGGATCGGGGACTCCTTCGGCACCAAGATGCCCTGGCCGTTGGTGATGGGTTGGCCGGCGGCATAGACGATCGCGGCGCCCGCTGCCTGGGCGAACACCGGCGGCGAGTCCCCGACCGAACCAAAGTCCAGGCTGCCGACGTTCATCGCCTCCATCATCGGCGGGCCCGAGGAGAACTCGATCCATTTCACCTCGATGCCTTGCGGAGAAAAATGTTTCTCCAGGGCGGCCTGCTGGCGCGCGATGACGAGCACGCCGGTCTTCTGGTAACCGATGCGAATTTCCTTCACTGCGCCTTGCGCATTGGCGCGCGAGACGAAGGCAGCAGCGGCTGCAGTTCCGGCAGAGAGTTTCAAGAAGTCGCGACGATGCATTCCAAGCTCCCGGCCGCGTGCGGCCGTCATTCATTCAGGTCTCGTGAATGATGGGGCGCGCTACGAAAGCTGTCGAGACGCTCAGGAAAATAGCGATGCGAACACTGCGCGTGCGGCGAAGCGCGTGATTAATCTTTCAAGCGGCGGAGCGAATGAAGATGGAATTTTTCTGCACGCGGATGTGAAGGCCGCGCGGGTTCGGTCTCGAGACTCGCGGCCGGAACCAAAACCGCAAAAACAACCCCATGCACAGTAGCCAGGGCGTGCGAAAACAATGACTTACGCATTATCCGAAGTTCGTTTGACTCGTCGGGCAAAACAGGAGCAAGATGGCATCATGGCGGGGCTCGGGATGGAGGGGCCCCGGCCGACCTAATGAAGCCAATTGACCGGCAAATTCTGCAGGCCGCGGAACGCCCAGCCGACGATCCGCACCTCCTCGTCATCGGCGATCTCGAGCTGCCCCGCGCGCGCGAACACGGTCGGCAGCGCGACGTCGGCGATCATGGCGCGCGAGGCCCAGGCGCCGGCGCAGAAATGCGGACCGGCGCCGAAGGCGACGCTCTTGGATGTGTCTCGTCTCACGTCGAACTGGTCGGCGCGCTCAAAATGCTTCTCGTCGCGATTGGCCGAGCCGAACATCAGGAACACGCGCTCATCGAGCTCGAATGACACGTCGCGGATGCTCCACGGCTTTGCGATGCGCCGCGGCGACATGCCGATCGGCGAAATCCAGCGGGCATATTCCTCGAACGCTTGCAGCCAGGACACTTCGCCCTTGCGCACGAGATTGAGCTGCTCGGGATGGGTCAGCAGCGCCCATACCGTGCCGGCGATGGCCTTGCGCGGCTCGTTCTGGCCGCCGGAGATCGCGAGTTTCACATTTGCGCGCACGCTCTCCATCGGCATGCCGGAGGCGAGGAGCACGCCGAGAATGCTCTGGTCCGGATGCTTGCGCATCACCGGCAGGATGTCGTCGATCGCGGCATCGATGCCCGACGTCGCGGCGTGGCAGCGCGCCTCGATCGCGGGATCGCCGGCATAATTGGCGATGCCCTCGATCATGCCCTGCGACCACGCATCCATGTCCTGAAAGCCGATATTGGTGAGGCCGGTGATCGACTTCAGGCACTCGCCGGAGAAGGGCAGCGCGAAATCGCGCATGAGGTCGATCCGTCCCGGTTCGATGCGATCGATGATGCGGTCGGCATGGGCCTGGAACTGCGCGGTCCAATGCGCCTTCACCGTCTTCGGCGACACCGTCGGAAACATGGCGCGGCGCTCGACCTGGTGCGCCTCGCCGTCCTTTCGCATCATGTTATGGCCCATCAGCCGGTTCATCAGACCTGCGGGCTGGTGCGAGGAGAACACGTCGATCTGCTTCTCGGAAATCGAGATGTCGTCGCGGCTCGTCAGCAACGTCGAGCCGAGCTGCGGCACGAAGGCAATCGGCGCCTCCTTGCGCATTGTCGCGAGCATCGGATAGGGATCGGCCCAGAATGCGGCCGGGTCGATGTCGATGCGCGGCGCGGTGCTCAAACTTCGCTCCCTTGCTATGTGCCTGCCAAGGTTAGCGCCTTCAGGAGCCGCCGTCTGTCCCCAGCGATTGGGACAGGCGGCCTCAGGACGTGTCTTCAAGAGTCGAGTACGCGCGGGTGCGATGGCGAAGCCCGCATTGTCCACAACATCGGACATAAGCGAATGTTCGTTGAGGGCCAAAAGCGGGACTAGTTTAATGCTCTGCATTTCGAGTTGCAGCGCCAGCGGACCTTCAGGCCGATATGATCTAACCGCAAAGGAAGACAGACTCGACTTGGCCACGCGCTTTCCAATAGGCTTCTCCTTTCCAATTATAACTAGCGGGGAGCGAAATGGCTGAAAGAATCAATGTCGAGGTTACCGGCAAATCGCAGTTTGAAGTCGCCTACGACATGGCGAGATACATACTAATCAATATGGAAGGTCGTCAGGTGAAGAGCATAAAGCGGCAAGAGCTCTTGCATTTGGTAGCTGACTGCATCGAGACCTTGCGCGGCATCAAGGTCAGGGAGATTATCAGCTAAAGGCTTGCACTCCTGCAGCGACCGTCCACCCGCATTTCGCAAAATTTCGTGGGCGGCCTTGGAGAGCGCTTTCGGTCGAGACAGCTATGGGTCCATGAGCCGACATCGCTCAATCAAGCGGCGGTACTTATCAGGCTCCTTAGCGGCCGTAGGGGAAGCAGCGATTGCGATCGAGTGTGAGACCGAAATGTGCTCCCAGTGCAGCGATGGCCGCGTCTTGCTGAGGATAGGGATCGGCATTGGATGCGGCAACGATGATGATCCGGAACCCGCCGCGATCCTTGCCGCCGGGTGGCAGCATCGCTGTAGTCAGTGCATTGCCCTCCCTGTCGCGCAGCGTGAGGAAAAGCGGCATCTCTCGCTGTACATGGGCCTCGAGGCCGATGTCGCGCTCGATCGCGTTGGGCCGCTCGGGACGCCAGGACTCGACTGCCTTCTCCCGCTCGCGGCGGAAATATTTCTCAACTGTGTGGTCCATCAGGCGCGACTCATGCATCGCTTCACCTTCCGTCTCGATACGGAACCAGGTCTTGCCCTTCGGTGCGTCGCAAACATACTGCATTTCGCCCGTCCTGCGATCGCCGCAATTCTAGGGCGGCGGGCCTGTAAAGCCAATATGAGACTGGCTCCCGTGTATAGAGCTTCACGATCAGAGGGGCTAAGAGTTCTTGATTGGACGTTGAAGTTCTAGTGAGCCCAAACAATACTAGGTCGATCGGAATAATCCTCTTCAAGGAGCTTCCAGATGCCTGACATAAGGGAAAAGCAACGCGAAGCCCGCCGGAAGATCATTCGCCAATGGGCGAAGCTTCCGAAGGATAAACGCCAGTCTTTGGAGGGGATTTCTGAATTCGCCAGGACCGCCGCTCAGCAGAACGAGAACGCATTCATTCGCAGTCGTCGCGATCCGTATCAGAAGATCATGGGATGGCTATTGCCGCGTGCTCATCTCTGAACGAGTGAATCCTCTGCACATCCTTCCAAGACGAAACCGGGTTCTTCAGCTTGACCCCGTGTGGCGAACAGCCCGCACGATTTAGGGAGCAAACCATGCATCTTGTCGCAACGACATTGAGCGCGATTTTGTGAATCCGATCAGGCGACGCCCGATTTCCGTTTAGGGTCAACCGCGCCAGTTTTCGCCCGATCTCTATCAGCTCCGGTGGCATGGAGGTGATAGGCGCATTTCGTCGCGTAGGGCCAGACTCGGTCCTGCAGGGCTGTACTTGCTGCAGTCCGGTCTTCACTAAAAGCTGATCCTCGGTCCGATCAAGGAGCCGCGCTATCCCGTCATTTTTCGAGAGGGGAGGCCCCTTGGTCTCACGCAGCGGACGCGAGTCGGCTTCCGTGGCCGACAGACCTACGTTTCAGTTGCTGCCTCCGCCCGTTTGGGCGCGAAAGCCGGTCACGACGAACTTCTCTCGGGTAGGCGCTATTTTCCACTCGGCGCGTTCCCCGTTGTAGTCGCCGTGGTCCCCGCTTGTTGCGGCTGCGGCGGCGGTGCCTTAGGAGCCGACGTCAGCATACGAATTTTCCATTGCCCATTCTCACGAACATCAAGAGCAGTCCAAATCGCGTTTATTTCTAGGGGATCGCCTTTCTCACTCTTTCCAGTAATGTGAGCTTCGCCAGTTGACAGAGCCATGTTTTCTGACAATGGCTGAACTTCGGTCACCTTTACCTCGAGGCGATTAAGTCCAGCTTTGAAACCGTCCTCATAAAACTTGGTATTATCGGGCTCAATTCCATTCTGAGTAACACGCAGGTAGTTCTTCGTATAAAGTGCCGTAATCCCGGCAGCATCTTGTTTGTTGAAGTGCTGCTCGTATGCTGAAGCCATCTTCCCAATTTCCTCCTTGAGATTTTGATCTGCTGCAGTAGCAGGAATTGCTGACAGCAATAATGAGAAACATACAGCTCCAAATGTGCGCATGATGTTAGCTCCCTGCTGTTGATGCCTCCCTAGAATAGAGGATGGAGACGAGGCTTACCTCCGTCCTCCTAAGCAACGCCGATCACGCGGTCGCCCGGTTTCGAGGAACAGGTCCTGTCAGTATTACGGTTGGTACACCTCGGGCGCACTAGCGCCGACCTGACTCATCCTGATGATCGCGAAGTGACGTTGGCTCCTGCGCCAATATAGCTCAACACAGCGATGTCGGCCATGGGGTCACATGCTGAAGCGTAGAGACTTCACAGCCCTAATCCGCTCTCCACCTGAAAGGAGACGGTCGTTGAATGGTCGGGCGAGGCAGCTACGGACCAAGGACAGTCGCCAACCTACCTCGCTTTCAGATTGTTCCGCTCCCTGTAACTGAACTTGGGCTTGCATAGGTCAGTGTGGAACGCGCGAGGTCGTGTGCAGGACCATTAGCCAGCGGCCGCCGCTCATTTCGAATATGTTCGTGGTCAAAGCCATGAAGGTTGCGGCCTCGCCGGTTTTCAGTTTGCCTCGAATCTCCTCGAGACCTACGACCCAGGCGACGTTTTCATTGATGCGAATTTGCGGGTCCTGCATCGACACCGAGATTTCGGCAAAGCGGTCAAACGTCGCTTCCCAACTCTGCCTCACAGCGGCCCAGCCGATGATCGGCGTTTTGCTTGCAGGATGAACCGCGACCACATGTGGTTCGTGCGCCCAGATCATGTCCATCGCCGCGATGTCACGCGCAGACAATGCCTCATCGAAGGCGTGATTGGCGGATGTGATCGCCGCGCTCTCCGTGCCGGCTGCGGCGCTTGGCGCGGGCGGGCTGAGCGCGAGGGTGATGAAACTGAGTGTTGCGGCAATCATACGGATCAGCTTGTTCGGCATGGTGAAGCCCTCCTTGTGCATACGAGAGCGTGCCGTATCGCATTGCGCATAGCTAGGTCAGTCTGGTACCGTCAGATGATCAAAATCGGACAGTCGGCCATGCGGCGCGAGATTCCTGATGAAGCCCATTGAAGGGGTCCACTACTTCAACAGGCGCTTCCCAAAATTGGGAATCGAGCCGCTCGCGTTGTCGGAATTGTTCAGGCGCGTGCCGCCCGATCATTTTGACCACCCGCAACGTCCTGCCTTTCATCTTTTGATGCTATTCTCATCGGGGGCGACGACGCATTTCCTCGACTTCGAGCGTTTGCGCTGCACGGCGGGGACGCTTCTGCATGTTCGCCCAGGCCAGGTGCAGCAGTTCGTGCCCGGCGCAGAGGTGGAGGCAACGGTCGTTCTCTTTACGCCCGAGTTTGTCCTGCCCGATGAGGCGGCGAACCATCCGCTGGTCCGGGGCTCGGCGCTCGATCATGCGGCGGCAAGTGGAGCGATCAACCTCGATGCGGATTCATACGGGCGAGTTTGCGCCGGGTGTGCCGCGATAATTGATGAGTACAAATGTAGCGATGGCTCGACGACCTGCGCAAACATCTTGCAGCACCAGCTTCACGTCCTGCTCTTGCAGATCGCTCGCTGCTCGGACCGGCACGAAGCTCCGTTGCTCTCGAGTTATCATCGGACAGTCCGGCACTTTCTCACGGAGGTCGAAGCCCACTTCATGCGGACGCGCCGTGTCGAAGACTATGCCGACAGGCTCGGCTGTTCAACCAAAGCGTTGCGTCGCGCCTGCGTTGCGGTGCGTGGTCTTCCGCCCAAGATGATGATCGAGGAGCGCGTGATCCTCGAGGCGAAGCGGCTTATTGCGTACACACCGTGGCCTATCGAGGCCATTGCCGAGACCGTCGGATTCGGCGAGGCAACGAACTTCGTGAAATTTTTTTGTCACCATGCAGGGATGACTCCATCGAAATTCCGGATGCGGTTTCCAGGCCGTAGCCGACCGGAATAAAAAAGGTACCAGACTGGCACCTGAGCATTCAACAAAAGAAGTCCAATGTCCGGTCAGGGTCAAAGACGGCCTTGGCCAGCTTGCATGACCCTGTTCGGGTCACCTTCAGGAAGTAGACCTCGCGGCGCTCTGAGCTAAGGGCCCGGACACCAACAGGACGATGCCAAAGACATGACAGCTTGTCAGTTGTCATAGTCCGGCGCGTTTTAGCCTTGCATTGATCCCCGCTACCTCAATCCATCCCGCCAATGACGCCAAGAAACGAACCGCCGAAGAAAGAGGTAACAAGCATCATGAGATAGGTCGTCGCGGTGGGACCAAGTTCTGGCTCGTGTTGAAAATGATGAAATCCGAGCAGCCCCAGCAGACAAAACCCCGCGCAGATTGTCGGCCAAAGCGCTCGCCGCCGTGCTGCGAGCCGCTGGGCCGGGGTAGCCCACTGAGGCTGGGATAGATTTCTGGATCGACGAAGCGATACCGCGGCACTCACGACGACGACGATCAGACAGGCAGTGAGGAAGTACATCAGACACTATCCTTAACGCCAACCGTGGGCATCTCGAAGGCCATAGGCCGAGCCAATAGCGTGAATTAATTGCCACAATCCTAAAGCGATAGAGAAAAACGTCACTCGCATCGGAGTGCTAAGCGTTCGGCTCAGCTCCCGAAACGGGACTTCGCAGCCGTCTGAGCAAAGGTCAGCGACGGGCCAAGAGGCGACATTAAAGATTCTGCTTGGACACCGCAGGGACGCATTCGGCGTGTCAATCGATCCAGAGAGATCGCAACGCCGCGCGAAAACGTGATCTCGCTGTCCAGCAAGAGAAGTGCAACTTGAAGCGCGATGTAGCGGACTTATTTTGGTGGCGGACTGTCAGCGTTCCAAGTGTCGCGCCAGTAGAGCCATTTGCCGCCGACCTTTTTCGATACTGACAGGAACTTGCCGGTCTCGACCACATTCCCTGCCTTGTCCTTGATCGTATAGGAGCCCGAAGACCAGCCCAGGTTGCCGTTTGCGCCGCCATCCTGTTTGTCGGCGAAACTGAACACAAGGCCGGCCTTGGCTGCTTCCGACGACATGTTCGCCAGGAAGGTGCGAATGGCGTCGCGACCCGTCACAGCCGGCGCGTTAGGAGGCATCAACACTGCGCGTTCGTCGTACAACTTCGCCATCGTATCGCCGTCGGCGGCCGTGAAGCCTTTTAGCCAGGTCTGATCGGCGGCATGGAGCGCCTTCACTTCCGCCTCTGGTCCGGCAGCCCACGCCGGCAAAGCTACAACGGAGAACATCATGAAGAACGACATGACATTTGCGGCTCGGACTACTGTGCGCATAGTTATCGCTCCGCGTGGCTTACCCGTGCGTTCAGGATAGCACTTCAGGCGCCAGTGGGAAGGCGGTTCCAGCGTCGCATTCCCTGCCTCGGCTTAACGGCGCTGAAAAGCTCCAGGCCTCGCTGCGCAGCTGATGACGCCGCGTGGCGAGGCGGAGTCGAGTGCCCGCAAAGCAGCAATAGATTGGGTGAGTCACATAGAGAAAGGAAATATCCCTGCCATACCTCGGAAGATACGCCCAGTTGGTTTCGGTGTACAGTTCGTGCGGTTGCCCACTTTGCAGGAGGTAAGCCATGAACAGGTTCTATGCTCTCGCGTCGGTTGGGTTCTGCGTAGCTTCGGCAGCGCTCGTCACGTCGGCATCGGCTCTTCCAACGGAGGAAATCCCGAAGACCGAACCAGAGTACATCGCCAAGGTGAAGACCGCCGCCCCGCCGTCGGTCGTGAATAACGCGACGATCACCATGATGCAGCCGGATGGGTCTTCTAAGACCGTCCAAACCGGATCGAACGGTTTCACGTGCTTTATCGGAAATGACGGAACGCCCGAATGTGATGATCAGAACGCCATGGAATGGCGCAAAGCTCTACAGGCCAAACAGGAGCCGCCGAACAAGATCGGCCTGATTTTCATGCTGGCCGGGGACACCGGCACGAGCAATCATGATCATGCCGAACGGCACACGCACAAGCATTGGGTCCAGACCGGCCCGCACGTGATGATTGTCGGGGGCGCAGCACGTGAGATGCTTAGTCCCTATCCGCGCGATCTGGACGTCAAGGACGCGACCCAGCCTTACGTCATGTTCCCCGGCAAACCCAATGAGCACCTGATGATCCCGGTGCACTCGCAAGAGCTAACCACGGGCAGCGCGCGGTGACGCACGTGGACGCCGCCGTGCCTTCGAGACCAGCGGCACGGCGGCGAACGTCAGCTTGGATGCTCCAATGGCGTAAAGTCGAGTTGATCGGCTGCACGACGACGCACGTTGCAATGTCGGAGTCGGGTCAAAGGCTGCCTTGGCCCGCTCGGATCGCCTTGTTCGGGTCACCTTTAGCAAGCGGATCTCGCGGCGCTCTCAGCTGAGGTCGGCACGAGGCCAGTGGGCGACATTGCAGCGAGGCTGCCCATTGCCACGGGTATCGGCCGTATGCCAAAATCACTGGATGCAAATACGAGAAGCTATACCAGAAGATGCGCCTTCTGCCTGCATTGTGTTGCAGCGATCGATAGCGGAGCTTTGCGGAGCTGACCACCGAAGCGACCCCTCCATCTTGGCACGATGGTTGGGCAATAAGACGCATGAGAATTTCTGTGCTTGGGTCGAACAGACGGACAACTCGGTGCTTGTGGCTGTCGAAAATAACGACATCCTCGCGGTCGGGTCAGTAACCGATGCCGGAACGATTGGCCTCAATTACGTATCGCCCGACGCGCGATTTTGGGGAGTTAGCCGCGCCCTACTGCGGGCGCTAGAAACGCGAGCCGCAGAAAGAGGCAATAACCAGTGTAGCTTGACGAGCACTGAGACCGCGCGCCGATTTTACGTGTCCAACGGCTATGTCGAAAATGGGCCGCCGCTCGGCGGATTTGGGACCAGTTCCGGATATCCCATGACCAAGGCTCTGACGACGTTTGCGCGAGCGGAGGCAAAAGGTCTGGATGGTCCAGAGGGCCCATCATGAGCATCACACGAACGATTGCAGATGCTGTGCCTCTAAATGTCAGCTGGGAAGCCGAGGCCAGTCACTGGATACGATGGGCGCGCGCTCCCGGACATGATAGCTACTGGCGCTTTCACCGAGATCAATTCCTTCATCTGTTGCCTGCGCCCGGACGACAAACGGTAGATATCGGCTGCGGCGAAGGACGGCTAACCCGTGACCTGAAGGGACTTGGGCACAGGGTCGTCGCAATCGACAGTTCGCCGTCTATGGTCGAAGCTGCGCGAGAGTTCGACCCGGCGACGGACGTGCGTTTGGGGGACGCCACGGCGCTA
Source organism: Bradyrhizobium sp. 137 (assembly GCF_023074095.1). Lineage (NCBI taxonomy): Bacteria > Pseudomonadati > Pseudomonadota > Alphaproteobacteria > Hyphomicrobiales > Nitrobacteraceae > Bradyrhizobium > Bradyrhizobium sp. 137. The sequence continues at coordinate 121,622 of NZ_JADPKU010000053.1, read as the reverse complement.
CCCCTTGACGACGCCTGCGCGGACTTAGCAATCGCCTTCATGTCACTTCAAGATATCAGCGATATGCCTGCGGCCGTCCGAGAAGCGGCGCGTGTGTTGCAACCGGGTGGCAGATTTTGTGTGGCAATTGTTCATCCGATCAATTCCGCTGGGAGATTCGAACAGGCAAGCGCCGAAGCGCGTTTCATCATCCAGGGCGACTATCTCAGTGCATTTCGATATGCTGACGCGGTCGAGCGTGACGGTTTGGCGATGACGTTCCATAGCGAGCATCGCCCTATCGAAGCTTATTTCTTAGCGCTAGAGAGCGCGGGATTCTTAGTCGAGATGCTTCGAGAGCCATCCCTTCCCGAACATGCCGTCTTGTCCAGTGCTGCCCGACGTTGGCAGCGCATACCCTACTTTCTGCATTTGCGCGCCCTCCGCCAGTAAATGCCCCGATGTCGCTTATGGGACATTTGCACCCACCCGGCCAACCAATAGGACCAAAGTACGCCTGCAATTGTCTATAAGCCGACGTAGGTTCAAAAGGTTGCTCGCCCGAAAATGACCGGCCTCATCAACTGAGGAGGTCATCATGACTGATGTCCCAAGCCCCAACGTGAACGTCGCCAAGCGGCGACCGTGGAATAAGGGAAAGATCGTTGGCGCGAAGCCGCCACTCCGTCCCAAGCACGTCTGGTCCATTCGAACAAAGCTCCAGGTCGAAGGTCGGATTCGCGATCTGGCGCTGTTCAACGTCGCTATCGATAGCAAACTTCGTGGTTGCGACGTTGTCGCCCTCAAAGTCGATGATATCGCACCCAGCGGCTATGCGGCCGATCGAGCCAGTGTCCGCCAGAAGAAGACCGGTCGTCCCGTCAAATTCGAGCTTACCGAGGCGACCCGCCAAGCCCTCGATGACCATCTGAGGGCGACAGGCGAGAAGCCAGGAGATCAGACGAGGCACCACTAGCGAACGAAAGCCTCACCTCGTAAACTGCTAAGACCAGCCCTGCAGAGGCGGGCGTCATTTTCGGGAGGATGCCAAGATGTGGCGTAACCGTGCCATAGGATTATCATTTGCGGCCGTCATGCTGCTCAGTACGAGCTTTAGCACTGGGCACGCGAAGCCGCTCTTGATCGTCGGCCTCGATGAGAAGCTTCTGTGGGACGAAAGCGGCAAGCCCGTTCTGTCTGCACCTGGTAAGGATCAGGTTCTCATCGTTGATCTCGCCTCTCCTGAAACCCCCAAGATCATCGGTGCCCTGCCGCTGAAGAACTCAGTGGTCGGACCGCCCGTGAACGTTGCGATCGATCCCAGCGGAACCGTGGCGCTGGTCGCCGACTCGGTCGACGTCGTCAAGGAGGGCGACACGCTGAAACAGGTGCTGGACAACAAGATTTACGTCGTCGACCTGCAGGCCAATCCGCCCAAGCTGGCTGCAACGCTCACTGGCGGGAAACAACCTTCCGGGCTCAGCTTCAGTCCAGATGGCAAGATGGCACTGGTCGCCAATCGCGGAGACAATTCGATCAGCGTCCTCTCCGTGAACGGCACTGACGTGAAGATCACGGACACCGTTGCGATGCCGGACAGTCCATCGCACGTGACGTTCACCCCTGATGGCAAGCGAGCCCTGGTCGCCCGCTTCCCTGCTCACAAAGTCTCCATGCTGGACATCGCGGGCGATAAGGTGACGTACAACAAGATCGATCTGCCGGCCGGCCAGTGGCCCTACAATGTCGCGGCCGCACCCGGCGGGAAAATCGCCCTGACCTCGGATAACGGCAACGCAGGTGCTTCCGATGGAAGTGTGGATACCACGAGCGTCATCGATTTGGAGGCCAATCCGCCACGCATCATCGATCGCGTGGTGGTGGGCGACGGCCCCGAGGGGCTTGCAATCAGCCCCAAGGGCGACGTCGCGGTTGCGGTCATTCTGCGCGGTTCCAACATGAAGAACGCATACTTCTACGAAAAGAACGGTAGCATCTCGGTTCTCAAGATCGACGGCAAGAAAGTGAGCAAGACCGCAGGCATCGAGGTCGGCGGCTTGCCCGAGGCTGCTGTCTTCACGCCCGACGGCAAGTACCTTCTCATCGGCAACTATCTGACGCAGGACTTCTCCATTCTGAAGGTCGATGGCAGTAACATCACGGACACAGGCAAGCGCTTCCAGGTGCCCGGACATCCCGCTTCGGCGAGGATGGGACCGTAAAAGCCTTCATCCATCCGTCGAGGGCTCATCGTGGGGCTCAGGTTTCGTTGGCAATGATAATTAGCTGTTGAACTGGGCAGTTTGCGGTCGACCCACGATCCGGCCCTCGGACGCGAACTCCCGGCCTGTCCCTGTGAACGGACTCCTAGCTACACCGCGTCAAAGGATGCAATGGGCCGTATCCGGACCCTTGCACGTGCCATTCCGAAGGATGGAAATTCACTGGATTTCCGCTATTTTGTGTTGAGCCGCAGTTCTGTAGCGGCGATCTCGAAACGAGGTTCGCGATGACCTCCAGGTCCTCGATCAGGCGGCTCGGCGCGCCGCTCGTCGTTTTTTTTCTGACCATCTGGTCGTTGGTTCCTCCGGTCCATGCGATTGCGGACGCTGGAAAGGTTGGCGTGGTGTCCTTTGGCCTGTACGGGGATCAAGGCGTGTTTAGATCCGAGGCGACCGGCGCGGCTCAGGTCGTGGCCGGCCGTTTCGAGACGGGACCGATCAACGTGGAGTACAATTCCAAGAAAGGGGGAAATGCAACGATCGAAGCTCTGGCCAAGTCGTTGCAGACGGCAGCCAACCGCTTGGATGCCGAGAAAGATGTTCTCTTTTTGATTCTCACCTCGCATGGCTCTCCTGATGGCCTTGCAATCAAGGCGGGGCGGCTCACACAAACGCTCACACCATCTCATCTCCGCGACATGCTCGCGAAGACAGGTGTGCGACACAAGGTGGTGGTGATCTCGGCTTGTTATTCCGGGGTTTTTATCCCGCGCCTGGCGACTCCCGATGTGCTGGTCATCACCGCGGCCGATGACAAGCATTCGTCGTTCGGCTGCCAGGACAAGGCCAAGTGGACCTATTTTGGCGACGCTTTTTTCAACGTCGCGCTCCGGAAAGCCGTCAGCCTGAAGGATGCGTTTCTCGATGCGCGCTCACTCGTCCGGAAGCGAGAATTGCGGGAACATTTCGAGCCGTCGAATCCGCTCATGGCGGGCGGTGCAGACGTGCTGCCATTGCTTGTCGGACGTCCTTGAACAACCGGCCGCGAGCGCAAAGGCTATCGCTCGCGGGCGCATCGCCATTTCCGGTCACCCCCGACAAGCAGACTGTTTGGCGCTTAGACTTCGCATTCGGGCCAGTAGGCGACATGGCGCGGGTGGCCTGATATGAACGAGGCCGCCAACTGAGGCGGCCTTCGCGATGACGAGTGCGCGGGGCAGTGCCAAGCGATGCCGGACCACTCCGCCACCCTGAAAATTGGCGAGACCTTTACAGGCGCCCCCGACAAGTCTCGCGGTACCTGCGGCAATTTCCTGCGCCTTGTTCGCCCAGCTCGTTCTTGTAGAGGCAGGCCTGTCTCAATTCGGCGCACACATCCCTGCGTACTGGTCTTTGGCAGGTCTCCCGATACCTGCGGCAATTTCCTTCGCCCCGTTCCCCTAGCGCGTCCTTGTTTTCGCAGGCAAGCCGCAATTGCTCGCATTGCCCGCCCCCTCGACGGTCGTACCCTCGGACGCCTCCCGGTCCAATCTCAAAGGATTGGGAAAAGGCCGAGATCGGGATTACAAAAAGCGCAGTTGCCGCTGCGGCGCTGAATGCATACTTGCGCATTCCTTTCAACATGGCTGATCCTCCAGTTGGTATGTTCCGATGAATAGAGGGGGCCACTTCGGCGGCCTCTCTCTTGTCGATGGGAGCGGACGGAGTGGGAGTCATCGCTTCTCGCCACCGCTCCCTTAGTGCGCGCAGACCTTGATGGTCTTCATCCCGGTCTCAGCTTCAGTGCGTGTCTTGAACACCTTGCCGTCGCCAACAATGACGGCGGTTGTGGTGGTCGGCTTCTTGTCCATGATCGTGCATTTCTTCGTGGAGGTGTCTTGCACTACATAAAATTCCGTCTGGGCGGAGGCAGCGCCGGTCATGATTGCAGCGGCAGCAGCCGAAATGAGAAGCTTCTTCATTGTGTCTCCTCCATTGTGAGTATGTCCCTGCGCAAATTATCGAGCGCGTGATTCGGTTCCACGGCTGCAAACTACGGCTGGGGTTCACTACTGTGTGGAGATCCTAAAGGGATGATATGAACGCCGGCCGAACGGGCAGTTCAGAGATCGTTTATCTCGAGGTTACCGATCTTCGCCTCCGCAAGCGCACCACCCCCCAGGGGCCGACTTCGGGTTTGGGGTCACATGCTGAAGCGAAGAGACTTCACGGCCCTAATCCGCTCTCCACCTGAAAGCAGACGGTCGTTGGATGGTTGGGCGAGGCAGCTACGGGCCAACATGAGACGCTGTTCTGCTTGCGAAAGGAACTTGCGACATCTGTTCTTTGCGCGCTGAGGTAGAGGCTCTGGAGGCTGCATAGTGTGACTGATATTGATGATCCATCACGAGATACGAAAGGCCTCGACGGCCGATGCAAGTGCACTGAGCACGCTCATTCAAGATGCGGTGCGCGTATCGAATTCGCGCGACTACAATCAGGCGATCATTGAATTGATTTGTGCGAATTTCGCGCTCGACAGGGTCATCGAAAAAATGGAGCAGCGGGACGTATTCGTAGCCGCGAGTGATTGCGTCGTTGTCGGGACGGTCAGCCTTGGCCAGGGAAAGCTGCACTCTTTGTTCGTCGCTCCGGAACACCAAGGTGGAGGCATCGGAAGACGCTCAGTCGAGTATCTGGAGAGACATGCTGTCGGCAAGGGCTTGTCTGAGCTCTGGTTATCGTCCTCGATTACGGCAAAACCGTTCTATACAAAGCTCGGATACGAACTTGTTCACTTCGAAGAACGTCCGGACGGATCGACTTTTCTGATGAAGAAGCCATTGCTCTGATTACGCCCGCTTCGGGTCAACAGCGCAGGTCACGCGAATGGCTTGTCATTTCCGGTTTTCCCTGATGAGCGGACCCTTGAACGTTGCGTCCGGAATTCGCATTCGGGCCAACACCAGATCTCAGCCGATAACTTCGTGCGGCTGTCCGGCGGTGGCCGAATGATCGCACCAAGTGCTTTGGCCGTCTTGAGACTGATAGCGAGAGCGAGTCAGTCCTCTATTCCACAGGTACGTCCGCGCACGTTGGCTTCGCAGGGAGCCTCGCAAACTGTCAACCATACCGTCGATTGATTCTACTCGGGCCATAGGCAATCAGCGAGCGTTCTCTGCTCCCTGCGGGCCACTCCGACATTGGCTCAGCGCGCCCAATTGCGCTGTGCGGTCCAGTAGCCTGAACAGCGCGCGTTTCCTGAATGGCCGCTCCACGTCCCGCGGCCAACATTGCTCGAGAGTCTACCTGAGCCGGAGGCGAATTTGTCCTGAACTGTCACCGAGGCCCGAACCGCGCCGGAACGCGCCACGTGGCCTCTGAACCTGACTAGATTCGGATGTGTAACTATTCCGTCGGTGATGTTGACGGTGAAATTATAGGTCGCATCGCAAGGTCCTCTTTGCGTCACGAAAATGAGGTCCCAGGATCCGTCGAATGCAGAGCGGGCTTGCGCGACGGAGTGGAAGGTGACCAGGCAGCCCACGGTCGCCACACAGGTGAAAAGCTGCTTCATTGTTTGCTCCAAGCTGTCTCCCACACATGGCGAGCGGAGCTGGAGAGTTCAATGCGGCTCGCCGGGGGCCGGAGGAGTGTTGTCGGCTGCGGGTCGCGAGGCGACGGTCCCGGAGGCGGGACCGCGTATCCGCTTTACCTCGCAAGTGGATATCGCGGACCCCGAGTCCGCGCCTTAGTTCAGACTGCACGCTAGCAGGCGCAGGACGATCGCAAACAGCTCGCTCTGCGAGGAGATGCCGAGCCGCTCATAGGCACGCTTGCGATAGGTCAGGGTCGAATGCAGGCTGACGCCGAGGTCTTTCGAGATCGCCTCGGAGCTGAAGCCGGCGAGGATGCGCCGGCAGACCTCCTGCTCGCGCGGCGTGAGGGCGGCAAGCGGCGCGCAGCTCGCGAACAACCCGGCGAGCGTCCGGTCTGGCGTTGCAGTGTGCTGAAAATGGCGGGCAACGCTCGCGGCGATCGCCGGCGCGATCGCCTCAAGGCGCTCTCGCTGCAGGGCGCTGAAGCGACCTTGCGCGGCGAGGCGGTAGAAGTTGACGTAGAAGCAGGTGTCGCCAGTCCAGATCGCAGTCGCGCATTTGTCGACGATGCCCGAATCCTGGAAGAAGATTTTCCGGTAGCGCGCGCCATACATGCGCGGCGCGAACGCAGGCAGCATGATCGGCGCGCCGCCCTCGCGCTCGAACAGCGCATCGCGGTTGGGATCGGATTCGTGGAACTGTCCGGCATAGGCCGCGCCGAGATCGCCGCCGATCGGGATGTTGCCGGCATCGAGCAGGCAGCGCGCAGCGCCGGCACGGGTCAGCGCAAACACCATGCAATGGCCGACATCGGCCTGCCGCCGCAGCGTATCGATCAGGACATTTGGGAAATCGGGGCGTCCGATGGCGAGCACCGCCGACGTTGTATCGCCAGCCGCTGGATATGCGGGCACCGGCTGAGACCGCATCGTTTTCCTCCGCAAGATGTTCTTTTGTTGGAGGATAGCAGGAACGGGATTTCGCCGGAAGTTGGAGAGCGGAACACGGCCGGTATTGCACCAGCAGCTGCTGCCTCATCCTCGCGATCAGATGGAGCGGTATCCGCCCGTTGGGCCGATGGGTTCGCAAAGAGCTCAATCAGGCGCTCGAGAATCACTCCTTTCGCAAAATCTTGTCCATCGTTTTTCCCCGGGCCAGCTCATCGACCAGCTTATCGAGATACCGGATCTCTCGCATCGTTGGTTCTTTGATATCCTCCACTCGGACGCCGCAAATCACGCCTTTGATCAGGGATCGGGAAGGATTGATCTTGGGGGCCTTTGCAAAGAAGGTCTCGAAGTCCGTCTGTTTTTCCAGTTCAGCTTCCAGCTCCTTCTGACCATAGCCCGTCAGCCAGGAGATGATCTGATCGATCTCGGCTTTGCTGCGTCCTTTCTTCTCTGCTTTCGCGACGTAAAGTGGGTAAACGCTTGCGAAGCTCGTTGTGTAGATCCGATGTTTTGCCATGGCCATTCCAGGAGTTCGCTTGTTGCAGGACTGAGACTCGAGACGATCAGGTGCTCGGCGGCGCCCCAGGTCATACGGAGGCTTGGGTCAAGAAACGCAATTCCGGCGATGCACATTTTTATTTCAGCTCGAGAATCGCCACCTTCCCGCTTCTCCGTACAGGTCCTGCGCCGCCGCCGCGTCCGGTAATCTAGCGTCGGCGCGGCGACCCTCTCATATCGATGGCGACGCAACATCTGCGGCAAGGGCGGTCGCGACAAGGCGCTGTCTGCACCAAACTCACCTGTTCCGCCGCGAGGAACCATTACATCAGCCCTGCTTTATTCGTCTGCGCCTTCAGAATTGATCAGCGGTTTGCGTTCCCCGGGGCGACCAATTGAGGGACCAGTCGATGCGCATCCTGCTCGTTGGGGGGACGGGGCTTATTGGATCGGCAATCCACGCCAGGCTCTCCGCCGACGGGCATGAATGCGTATTGGTGTCGCGTCATCCGGCGGCACCCAATGCGCACCACATCACCCTCGATGTTGCCCGGACCACCGACGCTTCGAAGTGGAAGGGCATTCTTGCGGGCGTCGATGCCGTCATCAATGCGGCGGGTGCCCTGCAGGGGCAGGACATGCAAGGCGTTCATGTCGCCGGCAGCGCGGCACTTTATGCTGCGTGTGAAAGCGCCGGCGTCCGCCGTGTCATCCTCTTCTCGGCGATCGGCAGCAATCGCGATGCCCGGACCGATTTTTCGCGCACCAAACGCGACGGCGAAGCCGCCTTGATGGCGCGGGACCTCGACTGGGTCGTGCTGCGGCCTTCAGTCGTTGTAGGCCGGCCCGCCTATGGTGGCAGCGCATTGTTGCGAGGGCTGGCCTCCCTGCCGGTCCTACCGATCATGCCCGATACGGCAGCTATTCAACCTGTGCATCTCGACGACGTCGTCGACACGGTCCTGTTCTTCCTGCAACCCGGCGCGCCTTCTCGCCTCGCGCTCGATCTGGCCGGTCCGCGGCGGATTGCCTTCAGCGACGCGGTCGCGCTGTTTCGCTCTTGGCTGCGCTGGAGGCCGGCTTACCGGCTGCACCTGCCTTCCTGGGCGGCTTCGGCAGCTTACCGCGCCGGGGACGTTGCCCAGATGCTGGGCTGGGTAACGCCCGTCAACTCGACGGCACAGGCCGAGATGCGGCGCGGCGCGACCGGCGATCCCGAGCCTTGGCGTCAGGCTACGGGCATCGTGCCGCGTGACCTTGCAGCCGCGCTCGCAAGCGAGCCCGCCTCGGTGCAGGAGCGTTGGTTTGCTCGGCTGTATGCGCTGAAGCCGCTGATATTCGGCGTTTTCGGTCTGTTCTGGATCGTCACCGGCATCATCTCCCTGGGACCGGGCTGGGAGATCGGAATGTCGTACGTCCGGGAAGGCGGATTGGGAGAAAGGTTCGCTGCCCTCACCGTCATTGCGGGAGCCCTCGCCGACATCGTCATCGGTCTCGCCATTCTGTGGCGGCCGGCTAGCCTTTACGGGCTCCGGGCAGCACTGATCATCTCGCTGACCTATGTCGTGATCGGTACGGCGCTGGTGCCGCGGCTGTGGGCCGATCCGCTCGGACCGATGCTGAAGATCTGGCCGGTGCTGATGCTCAATCTGGTCGCCATGGCGATCCGAGAGGATCGCTGATGCTCTATTTTCTGGTCAAGATGGTGCACATCATCGGTGCTGCGGTCCTGCTCGGCACGGGTGCCGGCATCGCTTTCTTCATGCTGGTGGCGCATCTGCGCGGCGACCCGCGCGAGATCGCGGGGGTGGCGCGGACGGTCGTGCTGGCCGATTTCCTGTTCACCGCGAGCGCCGTCATCCTGCAGCCGATCACCGGCACATGGCTCGCGTGGTCGAGCGGGTATTCTCTTCGCGAGGGGTGGATTGCGGCGTCCATCGCACTCTACGTGGTGACCGGCGCTTTCTGGCTGCCGGTGGTGTGGATGCAGATGCGAATGCGCGATCTCGCCGTGCGTGCGGTCGAGACCGACGCCAAGCTGCCTGCCGAGTATGACCGTCTCTTCCGGTGGTGGTTCGCCTTTGGATTTCCGGCGTTCGCAGCCGTGCTGGCCATCTTCTGGCTGATGATCGCCCGCCCGGCTATTCCATATTGGGATTGAACTGACGCGGCGCCCGCTCGTTGGCCGCTCATCACGCCCGCTTCCGTTTCGCCTGCACCGGCGCCGGCGAGCTGCGAATGCATGCCTAGGAACAGAACCGGACTGGCCGAGTTCGAGCTGTCTAACCTTATCACGGAGTTACAAGATGAGCCGCGGAATGCCGTCCATGACCGCACTGCTCGGACTGCTGGCCATCGCCGGGTATCAGAACCGCGACAAGCTGGCGGAGTTGCTCAGAGGACCGGGATCTGGCTCGCTTGAACCCGCCAACACCCGCCAGCCGCTGGGCGGCCTGCTCGGCAATCTCACGGGCATGCTGAGCGGGGCGGGTGTCGGAGGATTACTGCAGGGCGGAATTGGCGAGCTGCTGGAGAAATTCGACCAAAGCGGCCACGGGGACGCGGCTCGGTCTTGGGTCAGTTCAGGGCCCAACAAGGACATCTCGCCCTCGCAATTGCGGGAAGCGATCGGCCCCGACGTGCTGGACAAACTGGAGCGGGAAACCGGGCTGTCTCACGAGGAGATCCTCGCAAGGTTATCGCGCGAGCTTCCCCAAGCAATCGACAAGTACACGCCTGAGGGGCGTTTACCCACCTCATAGCCTTCGCACTGCCGTCGTCGTTTATTCAGGAGGAGTGGAGAATGAGCATTATTTGGACCATCATTATCGGCTTTATCGCGGGGGTGATCGCAAAGTTCATCATGCCAGGTGACAACGAACCCTCCGGGTTCATCCTTACGACCATCCTCGGGATCGTTGGCGCCTTCGTAGCCACCTACCTCGGCCAAGCCCTTGGCTGGTACCGTCCTGGAGAGGGTGCCGGACTCATCGGCGCCGTGGTCGGCGCCATCATCGTGCTCTTTGTGTATGGCCTCATCGCCGGACGACAACGGCGCACGATTTGAAGAGCAGAAGGCCGGGCTTTTCTCCGCAGCGACTTGCGTGCGAAGCATCCTGCCTGATCAAGCTCGAGCAAAGGGCGCGCGCCGTTGACGGCCAGCGCGCCCCTTTCTGGTCTCATCAAAGAGACTTCACCTCCGCACGGGCAGCTGCCGCAGCGTCCGTGCCGGCCTGCTTAACTCGGTCCACTACTTCGGCGCTGGTGTCGCTGATTTCTGCGACAACCGTGTCCGAGGCCTCACGCACGGCCTGCGACACCGCGCCGGCGCGCCGGTTCAGGTCGGCTTTCACATCGTCGCTGACCTCGCCGATATACTTGTTCTCGATCTCGGAGGCGCGAAACGCGCCTGCAACCGCCGCACCGATCGCGATGCCCACGAGCCCAAGCACGAGCGGCTGCCGTTCGAGCATATTGGCGAGTGATGACTTCGCGTTGTTTATGGCCTCCCTGTCCGGAAACGCGTTGCCGAGCCTGCTGAACTTCTCCTGCGCGAAGGCAACGCCCTCGTCGAAACGATCTCGGACGTTGTCGGCCGCTCCCGAGACCGCATCGGAAGCGGCAGCGGTCGCGCCTCCCAAGGTTTCTCCGACGCCCGTCGACCGATCGTTGTCCATTTCAGGTGCGGTTGGGGGAGCCTCGGTCTGCTTGATCGCGGATGCCGCCGACCTGAGACCACTCGTCCCAAGGTCGACGACCGGCGCGACGGCATCCGCAGCCGAACGCGCCGCAGTCTTAAGCTGCCGGTCGCCGGCCAACAGCCAGAGGGCTCCACCTCCGATCAGCGCGGCGGCAAGCGGGTTTTCCCGGGCAGCGGCCACCAAATTGTCCATAAAGCTGGTTTTTGTGCTGCTCATCGCACCATTCCCTTGACAGTGTCCTTATCCTTTTCGAGCTGGCCGATCGTTTCCCTGGGGGCCAGATGACGCGCATCAAGCCGGTTGATGCCAACGGCGACCAGCACGGCGGCGATGGCCGCCGCGATAATTGCCGACGTCAGATAAGAGACCGGCTGCGACCATCCCGCGGAGATCAATGCGGCGGATAGGGCGAACAGTGCCATGACGATCGCCGGGATCACCAGAACGGCGCCGCCTACGATCAAGCCTAGCGCGCTGCCGATCTTCTGAAGCTTTTCGCCAACCTCCGCCTTTGCCAGCTCTATCTCGTTCTGGAAGAGCTTGGCGAACTGCGACATGGCATCGCCGAGCAGGGTCGAGATCGCCCTGAACTCGCTTTGACTGGTTTTGATATCGCGCTCGATGCTCATGGTACTGTGTTGCCCTGCGTGGATGAGGTTTGTTGGGGATTAGGGCCACGCCGCACGGACCCCTGAGGCCAGGTCTGTTCTCCCGCCGAAAATGAGGTCCCGCCCGGCTTCTGACCGCTTCCCGGCGACGATCTGTTCGTCGTGTCGCGCTGCCCTGGGGACGAGTGTCCGCCCGATGCCTTCAGGAAGCGGACGGCCGCAAAGCCTGCCAGCACCGATATTCCGAGGAAGGCCGCAGGCTGACGTTTGGCGAAGTCGGTTGCGCCTTCGACGAGATCCCGGAAGCTCCCTTCCCGGATCTTCTGGGCGGCGTCCTCGACATAGTCGGCGGCGGAATCGATGCCACGTGCCGCGAACGGTACGTCGGTCTCAAAAGCTCTTCCGGCTTCGCGGATATTGCCCGCCAGGCGCTCGATGAAATCGGCACCGGACCGCTGCTGCTCACGGGCCTGGCTCTGGATCTGGTCCACGGTTCCCTCCGCGACCCCCTTGGCTGCATCCGCGGCCTCACTGAATTTGTCACGCGCAAGATCAGCCGATGCCTGGAGAGCATCACCGGCGCGCTGCTTCATCTCCGCTCCGGCATCGCCGATCTGTCCTTTCAGATCCTTCGCGGTGCCTTTGTCCTGATCCTTTGCGAACTGCGTTACGTTGTGCGGGTCCAAATCGCTCATGATGGTTTTCCTTCAAGTGTTGGTTTGAGGGGGACTAAAGGCAGCTTTGACCACGTCGCCGGCAGCCTCTTTCAATGTGTCCGCCATGTTCTGCGTCATACGGCTGGCGTGGGCGCCGAGATCAGCCTCGCCGACCCTTTGCGCCGCAACATCGGCTGCCGATGTGGTCGCGTCTTTCGCTGCCTCGAATCCGGATTGCGCCGCAGCCGCCGCGGCCTGCTTCACTCCGTCGCTTGCTCTCCCCATGACCTTGGCTTCAGCCCTGGTCTCGGGAAGAGCCGCAGCAATGATGGCGCCGATCGCCATGCCCAAGCCTCCGATGAGGGCGGCATTGTCGCCAATGGTCTGACGGGCCTGGTCAGGCGCGCTGGCAGCGGCATCCTTGGTTGCATCCATGCCGCTCTTGAGCTTTTCACCCGCGAAACTGGCGGCCCGAGCCGCGCTCGCCCGCAGATCAGCGGCAATTCCAGCGGCCTTGTCCTGCGCGTCACCAGCCATCTCGGCGGCTCGGCTTTGAGCGGAGGATAGCGTCTCCTTGGCATCGCCCTGCATGGCCCGGGCGCCCTCCGTCACCTCCTCTAGCATTCGCCCCGCATTATCCATGACCGGACCGGCGGCGTCTGCAGCGCGATCCCGCACTGTCTTCGAAGTCAGGGCAAGCCCGGCGCCGATCATCAGAAGTGGCAACGGCACACCTCGCGCCAACCGCAGCAACGGAACTCCCACTGCGGCGCCCGCGGCCACTGCGCGCATCGGATTGTCCATAATCTGTTGCTTGAGCCCTTCGACCCAACTCTGGGTCTTGTGGCTGACGTATTCGGTGACTTCGGATTTGATGTGCTGCGGCGAGACCTTGTGGCGAATGTCGTCGGCGGTGTCCGATATCTGCTCCTTTAGTCGCCCTACCGTAGCCGCCAGTTCTGCACGGTTGCGCTCGGACTCGCGTCTCAACTCCTCCACAGATCGTGTCATCGCCTTTACCCTCTTGCTTTATTTCTTGGATTTAGGGTCGAACTCACGCTTTGTTGAATCGTTCCTCGCGCTGCCTGGCGCTTGCTGGTGACGACGAGAGCGGGGAGACCAGCGCGATAAGGAGCGACGTTGACCGTCGGAGACGCGCATTGCGTTTAGGGCTAGGCGCTCGTGCGTGCCGCTTTGCTCTCGATCGACAGCACGCGCCACGCGCGCCGATATCGGCCGACGCTCGAATTGCTAAACAAGGATGACGTGCGCCAACCGAGCTCGCCGCTAGAGGCAGCGCGTTGGCTCGCGAAGCTGATCGCGGCCGTCTGACGGGCCGATTGCGTCAGGCGCCGCAGTAGGCATCGCCATTTCCGCAACAACCCAAAGGGGACAAAGTTGCAATGATCGCCATCTAGCCAATGATTGGATACGAAACGGGCTGAGAGGTCTGCTCCGGGTCAAAATGCCGCGCTTGTGCACTGATCACCGCATACCGGTTCAGCTGCACAGGCCCGCTAACCCGCCGCCGCCTTCCCCGCCGCGACGTTGATCGCGAGCTTGCCCACAGCGGTCGGTGAAGGCCTGCGTATCGATGTCCGCCAGCTTGATCTCGCCATTCATCGCGCCCTGTTTCCACGCCGCCTGCGCCGGATCGTTCTGGAGCTCCGGCATCACCTCGCGGCCGAACAGCTCGAGCGATTGGCAGATGTGCTCGTGGCTCATCTTGCCGGCCTCCTTGAGCAGGGTGATCTGGTCGATATGCGTAGACTTTAGACCGTCAAGGCGGCCCCGCCGTCCCGGGACGTGCACTGCCTCTTCCAACTTGGATTCTCAGCCCACCGGTCCCAGTGTCCAATTGTCCCCTGAAAGCGGACTAACTTTTACGTCCTTAATGACTCCGAGCTCCAGGCTTGGATCGAAATGGCGCATCGTCCGCTCGTTGAAGTCAATGATGCGGCCGGGCCTGAGTGGTCCGACGTCATTTATCTTGACGATGACCTTCTTGCCGACGGCCTCGACGAGGGCAAACTTTGGCCTCACGCCAAATGGGACCCCGCCAAATCTCCGACGCAAACTCGTCTTGATGGCAGCCGTCCAGGCAGAGGGATCATAACGCTCGCCGGAGGCTGTGCGCGGACCGCCCTCCTCCTTGCCGGGCTTAAAGGGATTGTACATGGAGGCAGCGCCGACGAGCGCATTCTCGGAGCTAGCATCGACGACGGTGCTTGAGTGAACTCCCCGCGTTTCACCACGAGCAACGGTAACAGAAACGGCAAGCGCAACCAGGGCGCCGCAAAGTGCGGCGCTCGAGCGGAACAGCATCATAACTCCTATGATTTTTTCGATCGCCGGTTCCCGCCACCGCAAACAGAGCAAGCGAACGCGGAAGCGTTCATGAAGCTTGCGCCGATGTTTTGCGGATTCGTGCCAACCCCTTGGCTATGGAACCGTCGTGGGGAACCAGAGCGGTTCCCACGCAGTGTTTTACGTTGTCGCCGACTAAGACAGAGATTGCGTCAGCAGCATGACTTACCGAACGGCGTGGCCCGCCGCGGCCTTCACCGGGGCGACGTTGATCGCGAGCTTGCCGTAGCGGTCGGTGAAGGCCTGCGTGTCGATTTCCTCCAGCTTGATCTCGCCGCTCATGACGCCCTGCTTCCAGGCCGCTTGGGCCGGATCGTTCTGGAACTCCGGCATCACCTCGCGGCCGAACAGCTCGAGCGATTCGCAGATGTGCTCGTGGCTGTTCTTGCCGGCCTGATTGAGCAGGATGACCTGGTCGATATGCGAAGACTGGAATCGCTTCAGCTTCCTGCGGATGGTCTCGGGCGAGCCGATCAGGCCGCCGCGCAACGCTGCCTCCTGGGCTTGCGGATTGTCGCGCTTCCACTTGTTGTACTCGTCCCACATGTTGACCGTGCCGGGCGCGGGCCGCTGGCGGTTCTGCGCGGCGCCGTAGAAGCGCAGCGCGAACTGGAAGAAGGTGGCGCCGTCGGCGCGGGCACGCGCCTCCTCGTCGGTCTTGGCGCACATGAAGAACGAGACCAGCGCCATGTTCGGGTTGATCTCGTAATCGGCAAGCTTGGTGAGCCGCTTAGTCATCGCATTGTAGTAGGCGTGCACCCAGGCGTGGGCGGCATCGGCGCTGACGAACTGAAAGCCGAGCGCGCCGAAGCCGTGGCGGCCGGCGCGCTCGATGGTCGGCAGTTGCGAGCATGCCATCCACAGCGGCGGATGCGGCTTCTGCACCGGCTTCGGGACGACGTTGCGCAAGGGGATGTCGAAGTACTTGCCGTGATGCTCGCTGCCGCCGTCTTTGAACATCGGGAAGATCGCGGCCACGGCCTCGTCGAACACCTCCTTCTTGCTTTCCATGTCGCGCCCGAACGGCTCGAGCTCGGTGATCGACGCGCTCTCGCCCATGCCGAATTCGCAGCGGCCGTTGCTGAGCAGGTCGAGCACCGCGACGCGCTCGGCGACGCGTGCCGGGTGGTTGGTGGTGAGCTGAAGGATGCCATGGCCGAGCCTGATCTTCTGCGTGCGTTGGCTTGCAGCGGCCAGGAAGGATTCCGGCGAGGGCGAGTGCGAATATTCCTCGAGGAAGTGATGCTCGACCACCCAGGCATGGTCGTAGCCGAGCCTGTCGGCGAGCTCCATCTGCGAGAGCGCGTTCTGGTAGAGCCTGAGCTCGTCACCGGCCACCCAGGGCCGCGGCAATTGCAGCTCGTAGAAGATGCCGAACTTCATGGCGTCGCTCTCCCACATTGTTCTTGTTGGCCTCATCTTAGTGCGTGAGGCAACGCTGTCTACGGAGCAGCAATTCCGCCGTGCGGGAGAATGACTTGATTGCAGCGAACGAACGGTTAGTTTGCCAGTGGCGACTCATTTAAGTGTGGCGCCCGCTCTTCCCGGAAAGCCATGCCGACATTCACCCCGCATCAAGACGCCGCGCTCAAGGCCGTTGGCGATTGGCTGAAAGCAAAACCCGGCCGCGGCGGCACGCCGCCGGTGTTCCGCCTGTTCGGCTTTGCCGGCACCGGCAAGACCACGCTGGCGCGGCACATCGCCGAGGGCGTCGACGGCGAGGTGAAGTTCGCCGCTTTCACCGGCAAGGCGGCGCTGGTGATGCGCAACAAGGGTTGCGACGATGCCTCCACCATCCACTCCCTGATCTATCGCGCCCGCGAATCCGGCGAGGAGCAGCCGAGCTTCGAGCTGTGGGACGACGCGCCAGCCTCAAAAGCCAAGCTGATCGTGATCGACGAATGCTCGATGGTCGACGCCGAATTGGGGCGGGACCTAATGTCGTTCGATTGCCCGCTGCTGGTGCTGGGCGATCCCGCGCAGCTTCCTCCGATCCAGGGCGGCGGCTTCTTCACCAATTCGGAGCCCGACGCGATGCTGACCGAGGTACATCGCCAGGCCCAGGACGATCCGATCGTGCGGATGTCGATGGACGTGCGCGAAGGCCGCGAACTCGACATCGGCCGTTACGGCGAGAGCGAGGTGGTGTCGCGTAAGGAGCTCGATCCTGACCGGGTCATGGGCGCCGACCAGGTGCTGGTCGGCCGCAACAACACCCGACGCGCCTACAACATGCGGGTGCGCCAGCGCCAGAACATAGAGGACGCCTTTCCGGTCGCCGGCGACAAGCTGGTGTGCCTGCGCAACAACCGCAAGAAGGGCCTGTTCAACGGTGGGCTATGGCGCGTGAAGTCGCGCAACACGTCGCGCTCGAAATCGCGCATCCTCAGCATGCGGCTGTCGCCGGACGAGGATTTCGGCCACAAGGTGACGAAGGTCTCGGTGCGCGCCGACTGCTTCGAGGGCGGCGTCGAGCAGATCTCCTGGGAGCAGCGCAAGCCCTATGACGAGTTCGACTACGGCTACGTGCTCACGGTGCACAAGTCGCAAGGCTCGCAATGGGACGACGTCGTGCTGTTCGACGAGAGCTTTGCGTTCCAGGACTCCAGGGCACGTTGGCTATATACGGGGATCACGCGCGCGGCGAAGCGGCTCTCTATTGTCGTTTAAGGTTCGGGGCCGAAGCGTCGTGACACTGGCCATTCCGAGGCGATGCGCAGCTCGAACTATGCTGCGCACTTGCGCTCCTGAGTATCTCCCCCGCCGCCGGAATGACGAGTTGCTCACTTCACGGACTCGTGTCCGGCATTAAGTAATAATGGCCCGGCCGGCCCGTATCTCGGGTAACGAACTGCCTCCAAGCGGGCTGTTCGCTTGACGCCAATCGCCCTACACTAACGCCTTCGAACGAGGATGCGCCATGAGCCGAATTCCTTTCCGTGCCCTGTCCCTGTTTGCCGCGACCGCCGCATTGGCGTTTTCGTTCACCGTGCCGTCGATGGCCGCGGAGGATGCGGTCGTGATCCCCGCTCCCGCTATGGATGCAGCGCCCGCGAGCGGAATCCAGACCGCCGTCGTCGCCGGCGGCTGCTTCTGGGGCGTTCAGGGCGTCTTCCAGCACACCGCGGGCGTCGTCAACGCCGTCTCCGGCTATGCCGGCGGCACCAGGGCGACTGCCGACTACCAGACCGTCTCGAGCGGCCGCACCGGTCACGCCGAGTCCGTCGAGATCAAGTACGACCCGAAGAAGATTACGTACGGAAAGATTCTCCAGATCTACTTCTCGGTGGTGCACGATCCGACCCAGCTCAACCGGCAGGGCCCTGACGTGGGCCCGCAATACCGCTCGGCGATCTTCACCACCTCCGACGAGCAGAAGAAGGTGGCCGAGGCCTATATCGCCCAGCTCAACGCGGCCCGGGTCTTCAACAAGCCGATCGTGACTAAGGTCGGCGCGCTGGAGGCGTTCTATCCGGCGGAGGCCTATCACCAGGACTATCTGACGCTGCACCCGAACCAGCCTTACATCGCCTATAACGACATCCCCAAGGTCGAGAACCTGAAAAAGCTGTTCGCGGATAATTACATTGAAAAGCCGACGCTGGTGAATGCCAGCAAGGCCACCAACTGATCACGAGATGACGAGAGAAACGGGAGACCCATGCCCGATCCCAAGACGAAAACAACGGACGACAAGCTCATCAAGAGCGAAGAGCAGTGGCGGCGCGAGCTGACGCCGATGCAGTACGCGGTGCTGCGCGAGAAGGCGACCGAGCGTCCCTTCTCCGGCGAATATGAGCACGACGAGCGCGCCGGCACCTATGTCTGCGCCGGCTGCGGCAACGTGCTGTTCTCTTCCGATGCCAAGTTCGATTCCGGCTGCGGCTGGCCGAGCTTCAACCAGCCCGCCATCGAGAGCCATATCGACGAGGAGCGCGACACCAGCCACGGCATGATCCGCACCGAGGTGCTGTGCGCCAAGTGCAGCGGCCATCTCGGTCATGTCTTCCCCGACGGCCCTGGGCCGACCGGCCTGCGTTACTGCATCAACTCCGCCGCGCTGAAGCTCGAGCCGAAATAAACTTGGCGCGTCACCGGGTTCTGTCCCGGAACCCGGGCGGCGAAGTGTGCTTTCTCTCGTGGCGGTGCGGTCAGTCATCGCATTTTGGCGGCCGCCAGGGAGAATGCGATGTCACTCGGGACCATCCTGATCATCCTGGTGATCATCTACCTGCTGGGCGGGCTGTCCGGCCGGATCGGCGGTTATGGCTATGGCCTCGGCCATTCCGGCATGGGGATCGGGGGCGTCGTGCTCGTGGTGCTGGTCGTGCTGCTGCTTCTCGGCAAGTTGTAAATCATGCAACCATTTGAAATTGCTTGATTTATCGCGCGCGCGGGGCTGCCATGCGCGGATTCATCATCTCGCATCGCAGGGGTCGCATTTTTGTCAAATCGGCCTATATTAGAGGACGAAAATGCCATGTGCGGCGGGCCCGCTCGATTGCGGCCTCTGCCCTCCCCAACCCCACGCGCTTAAAGCCCCAGAGAAGATCACGAGGTCTTTGACCATGCGTCCACTGCGTCCGTTCAACTTCAACACCTCCGCCGAACTCTTCCCCGCCGCGATCCGCAAGAAGAAGCGCGCGGGCTTCACCTATCGCCGGTTCGGCACCGCGGCCGAAGCCGTGCAGTTCGCGATGGAGCAGTTGCCGACGGATTCGCTGAACGGCGCCTATCTCCAGGTCGAGGAAGCGCGCTTCGACCAGAACGGCATCCGCTCGCTCTATGAGAGTGAGGCCTTCCCGTTGCCCCGCCGTCGCAAGCCGGCGGAGACCGATGCCGACGCGGCGTAAGCTTTCGTAAAGCCATGTAATGTGCGCTGAAAGCGCGATGGCCGAAGGGCCGTCGCGCTTTTTGCGTTTCCCCCCGCCCCGCTTGCGGGGATGGGCGAAGAATGCGCGCGACGCTTAAATCCTCGGCTGCTTCTCCAGCCAGCGGCGGAGCAGGCGCACGTTGCGCATGTTGGCGCGGAACATGACGTCGAAGGCGTCGCCCGCGAACGGGACCAGGCCGACCACGCCGTCAACCGCGACATTGCCGAGCATGCGCGCTGTGATGTACCAGGGCGCGCCCAGCGCCCTCGCCTCGCGCACCAGCCACAACGAGATCGCGGTGGTGATGATGTCGCCGACGACCGGGATCAGCCCGATCAGCCCGTCGATGCCGTAGCGGATATTGGTGCCGGGCAGGATGAAGGCAACGTCGAGCAGCTTTGCGATCGCCTCGAGCCGCGCGATCCGCTGCTCGCGCGTCAGATTGCCGAACGGATTGCCTTGCCCGAATTCGAAGCGAAACTCGCGAAATCCCTGCTCCAGCGTCTCAGGGCGAATCTCGTGACCCTCCTGGTCGATGATCGGCCCGCGCGCTTGCTTAGCCGCAAAGGTCGCATGCGAGCCGCTTCCCGAACGGGATCGGCGCGGAGCAAGGATGTCGTCGTCGGACATGGTCATGGCTTCCAATGAACGCGCCGCGGCGGCGGAGGTTGCTAGGCCGCGCCCGAAGGTCGCGCAGTCAGGTTGGTGCGGTCATTGCCTGCGGCTCCTCGACATATCTATGCACGAACCAGGATGAAATCACTGCCGGTACGAACCCGACGAGGCCGTACAGGATGAACTGCACGGCGCCCGAATCCGGCCCCCGCGAGCTGTAGGTCATCGAGGCCAGGACGAAGGCGAACAGGCCGACCAGCAGCATCCGCAGGACCGGGCCGATCCGTCTGATGTGGATTAGGATGTCGTCGACCGCGCCGATCATCAACGAGGGCAGGAAGCCGAACAGATAGCTGTATTGCAGGGTCTTGAAGAAGACTGCGAACAGCTTGCCGACCTCGCCGAGGCTGGTCTGGGTCCAATAGCCGGACTGATAGGTCGTCGTGAGCAGCAGCAGGAACCCGCCGACGAACGGACCGACTAGCGCAAACACCAGATAGCGTTTCATCGAGCACCCTCTTAACTTCGACACCTTATAGCAGCGCCGGCGGGAACCTTGAATAGCGGGGCGCAGGCTCCGCCTGAAGGGAACAAGTGGCAAAGCGACGAGTTCATGCAGGACCTGAATTGTCCCTGTCAGATTGGAGCCCCGATGCCCCGTAGACTTGTTCTGGCGACATTCGCGCTAGCAGCCCTAACGGGTCTGTCGAACGCACCTGCTCTCGCCCAAGGCCACATGGGCACGCCGCAGGAGCAGAAGGCCTGCTCGCGGGATGCATCGCGCCTGTGCCGCAAGGACCTCGGCAATGACGGTGCGGTTCAGAGTTGCCTGCAAGCCAACCGGGCCAAGCTGTCGAAGTCTTGCAGCAAGGTGTTTCAGAGTCACGGAATGTGAGGACCGGAACCCGCGAACGGAGTGTGAAGCCATGCTGCGCGATGAACAACTCTCGATCCTGCGGGATATCAGCCAGTCCGTTGCCTTCGCCGACGATCGCCACGGCAAGATCGGCGAACTGATCGCCGATGGTTATGTGATGAAGGACGGCGATCTGTTCGAACTCACGGCCAAGGGCGTCACCGCGGTCGAAGAACACGCCGCATCACTCGGCACGAGCGATGCGGCGCAAGCGAGCCATCGCCCGATCGGTTGATCTGACCGCGCGCGCCGGCTTTGCGTGACTCTCGCGCAACAATTGCAAATTCCTTCACGCAGACCATTGCAGCTCCGTGACAATGGCGCATACTTCGCTCGGGCGGCGCAGCACTTTCGATTCGAACATCAAGTAATCGAGCGACCACATGCGGGACCAAAGTTCCCGACGTGAAGGCTGTGACATGCGGCAGATCAAGCCGCGTGCGGCGCCCCAAAATCAAGTGGCTCAAGCCCACGAACTCGGGGACCCATTCCGCATGACACGCTATCAGACGATCGCAACTCTCTTCGCCGTCGCCGCCACCGCCATCGCATTCCAGACATCACCTGGTCTCGCCTTCTCGTCCGAAGCGCAGCAGATGTGCTCGGGCGATGCGATGCGGCTGTGCTCCAGTGAAATTCCCGACATCCCCAGGATCAGGGCCTGCATGGTGCGGAACAAGGCACATGTCAGTCCCGGCTGCCGCGCCGTGATGGACCGCGAGCACGCCGCATCGCGCAAGCGGGAAGCCGCCGCGCAGTAAGGCCGTTCAATTTCGATTGCACTGCTGACCGCGAGAGAGCTCGCTTCACCTCTCCCGTAGGGAGAGGTCGGAGCGCATCGCAGATGCGATCCGGGTGAGTGGTTGCAGTCTCACAAAATGGCGCGGCCCCTCACCCGGATTGCTGCAATCCGAGATCTCCCTGCTGGGGAGAGGTGAAGAGCTCAATCGCCCCACTGCGCGAACGCGTCGTTGAAGACGCGCTCGCCGGGGGCGCCCTTCTCGATCGCGATGATGGCGCGGCGCTGATTGGCGTAGACCAGCGGCACGTCGAACCAGGAGCGCTCCTTCAGGAGCTGGACGTTGCGGGCGCGGTCGGCGTCGACATTGGAAAGGCCGACCAGGAAGAAGCCGTCGGTGACCTTGACGGCGAGGCCGGCGAGCGGCGTACCGCGCGCCTGCTCGTTCGACTTCATCAGGATGCCCGGCACGTTGGAGACGCTGCCGCCCGGAAAGTCCTGCGGAAGGATGAAGGTCAATTCCGCGGTATGGCTCGCCGGCAGCGAGGAATCGGTGTTGCGGCGGAACGACATCGTCATCTTGAACTTGCGGTCGGGGATCTCGATGTCGGCGCGCACGGCGATGTCGGCCTTCTGGTTGCCGGACGCCTTGATCGGCTCCAACCGCCACACCACAGAGCCGACATATTGCTTGCCCTTCGGATCGGACGGATCCTCGTCATAGAGCACGACCTTCTGCGCCACCGGCGCGACCGGCTGGTCGCTCGCCGAAGGCTGGCCGACCCGATCCGGGATCTTCGGCTTGCTCTGCGGCTGGGCCGGATTTGGCGCCTCCACCACCTGGGTCGCGGACGGCTTGAGAAAGCCGTTGACGATCTGGACCAGCTGCTTGCCCCAGAGGATGCCGGCGCCGACCAGGATCAGCACGATGCCGACGGCGATCGCGCTCTTGAACGGGAAGGCGGAGCCGGTGCGGACGCGCTTCTTGGCGTCGCGCTCGGCTGCAACGCGCGCACGCTGCGACGGCGGCTGCGGCGTGTAGCGCTCCGCCTCCTCGACCGACTCGTCGTAGGAATAGGGCGGCTCGGACTCGCCGGTGCGGTCTTCCAGGCTCGGCTCCAGCCGGTCGAACTCCGGCGAGGGCGAGGGCACGTTGGCGTAGGTGCGGCGCGCGGCGCGGCTCGCCTGCGCGGCGGCGCCGCCGAGATCGTTGGCATCGGCCGTGATGTCGCGGAAGCCGCGCACGCCCGGTGCGGGTGGTAGCGCGGGCGGCGGGCCCATGTCCGGCGGGCGGCGCGCACCCGCGCGATCGCGTCCGGCCGGTGGAGGCGTCTGCGGCTCCGCCGTCGGCGGCGGAGCGGACGGGCCGGGCTGGCGCGGGGCGTCGAAACGCGGCGCACGCGGCGGCCGCGGCGCGTCGCCCTGATCGTCAGCACCAAAGGACGGGCGGTCGGCACGCGGCGGCGTCGGGGCCGGAGGCGCGCGCGGCGGGGCCGGCTGAGATGCGGGAGCGTTGCCTTCGGCCGCGCGGGCGCTAGCCCGGCGGAAGGCATCGCCGCTGCCGCTAGGGCGAGTGCCCCCACCGGGGCGCGAGGCCTCGCGGGCGCGCTGGGCGGCCTCCGATTCGACCTTGCGGACGGCCTCTTCCAGCGACAGCCGTTCGCGGGTGATCTCGGATTCGGAGAGCGGCGGCTGCACGCTGCGGAGCTGCGCGATCAGCGCCGTGCGCGCACGCTCATAGAGCGCGCGACGGCTTTCGCCGGGAGCATTGGGGTCCAGGGCGGCAATAGCGCGGGCGATCAGCGGATAGTAATCAGCCATTTCAACTCAACTATACGCGCGTCCTGGTAAGATATCGTTAAGCTTCAAACGGATTTTGCACCAGGATAGTATCTTCGCGTTCGGGGCTGGTGGAAAGCAGCGCGACCGGGCACCCCACCAATTCCTCGATCCGGCGGACATATTTGATGGCCTGGGCCGGCAGGTCGGCCCAGGACCGTGCGCTGGCGGTCGGCTCCTTCCAGCCCTCGATCGTCTCGTAGATCGGCTCGACCCGGCTTTGCGCGCCCTCACCGGCGGGGAAATGGTCGATCTCCTTGCCGTCGAGCTTGTAGCCGGTACAGACCTCGATCGTGTCGAAGCCGTCGAGGATGTCGAGCTTGGTCAGCGCCAGGCCGTTGATGCCGCAGGTCCGGACCGCCTGGCGGACCAGCACGGCGTCGAACCAACCGCAACGGCGGGGCCGACCGGTATTGGTGCCGAACTCGCGGCCGCGCTCGCCAATCTTGCGGCCGGTCTCGTTGTCCTGCTCGGTCGGGAACGGGCCCTGGCCGACGCGGGTCGTATAGGCCTTGCACAGGCCAAGCACGTAACCGACCGCGCCCGGCCCGAGGCCGGCGCCGGTCGCCGCCTGCGCCGCCACCGTGTTGGACGAGGTGACGTAGGGATAAGTGCCGTGATCGACGTCGAGCAGCGCGCCTTGCGCGCCCTCGAACAGCATGCGCTTGCCTTCGCGCCGCTTGATGTCGAGCAGCCGCCAGACCGTCTCGGCATAGGGCAGCAGCTGCGGCGCCATCGCCATCAGCTCTTTCAGGATCACCGCGCTGTCGAATTCCGGCAGGTTAAGGCCGCGGCGCAGCGCGTTGTGATGCGCCAGCAGGCGATCGATCTTGTGCGGCAGCGTCTGATGATCAGCAAGATCCATCAGGCGGATGGCGCGGCGGCCGACCTTGTCCTCATAGGCAGGTCCAATGCCGCGGCGCGTGGTGCCGATCGCGGTCGCTGCGCTGGCGGATTCGCGGTGCGCATCGAGCTCGCGGTGCAGCGGCAGGATCAGCGTGACGTTTTCCGCGACGCGCAGATTGTCAGGGCTGACATCGACCCCCTGCGCCCTGAGCTTGGCGACCTCGTCGAGGAAGGCGGCGGGATCGAACACCACGCCGTTGCCGATCACCGACAGCTTGCCCTCGCGCAGTACGCCGGAGGGCAACAGCGCGAGCTTGTAGGTCTTGCCGTTGATCACGAGCGTGTGGCCGGCGTTATGGCCGCCCTGGAAGCGGACGACGATGTCCGCCTGCTCCGACAACCAGTCGACGATCTTGCCCTTCCCTTCGTCGCCCCACTGGGCGCCGACGACGACAACATTGGCCATTCGCGGGTAATCCCTGTTCAATCTGTCTCTAGGAGGCATGATCCTCGCGGAAAACCGGTGCCCACTCTTCCGGGATCATACCTGCGCCCAGCCCAATCGGCGGCCGGAGCCGCCCGCACGCAAGGCAGCCAACCGGATAAAGGAAGCAGCCCCTCTAGGCAAGCAAGAACGGGGCTTTTTCGGGGCTGGGAAGGCCATCCAAGCCTTTGATATCCCCCGAAAATCCAGAGACCTTCCAGAGCCGAGCCAAAGCCTCGACCAAAGCGCTAGACGCGATCTCGGCCGCTGCATGGTCGCGATGCATCCGTCCCCCATTGATGCAACCCCGATTTCCGTGTCTTTGAACGGCGCCGGGCTATGAACCGGCCCGGATCTCGCCGGGCCGGAAGCCTCGGCGCATGACGCGGGGCCAAACCAATCACATGTCTGCCACGGGCCAGAGCACAGGCGCCGAAACCGCCGGCCAAACCTGGATTGCCAACCAGCCTTATCTGTTGCTCAGCATCACCGCGCTGTGCTGGGCCGGCAACGCCATCGTCGGTCGACTCGCCGCCGGCCACATCCCGCCGGTGACGCTGTCATTCCTGCGCTGGTTCTTCGCCTTCCTGCTGGTGCTGCCGTTCGCCTGGAAACATCTTGCGCAGGACTGGCCCGCGATCCGCGGCCGGCTCGGCCTGATGATCACGCTCTCGATCACCGGCATCGGCGCCTTCAACACGCTGCAATATTGGGCGCTGGAGCATACCCAGGCACTGAACACGCTGCTGCTCCAGTCTGCCGCCCCGCTGATCGTGGCGCTGTGGTCGCTGGCCATTCTGGGGATCAGGCTCACCGCGGCGCAGGCATTCGGCGTGCTGCTGTCGATGTGCGGCGTGCTCACGATCCTGCTGCATGGCGACTTCACCACGCTGTCGAACATCGAGTTCAACAAGGGCGACCTCATCTTCATCGTCGCGCTGGTCATTTTCGCGCTCTATTCCGTACTGACCCTGAAGCGTCCGCCGATGCACGGCCTGTCGTTCCTCGCCTTCACCTTCGGCTGCGGCGCCGCCTGCCTCATTCCGCTGGAGATCTGGGAATTGTTCGCGCGCCCCGTGATGAAGCTCAACGGGCCGAACCTGCTGACCCTATTCTACGTCGCAGTGTTCCCCTCGGCGCTCGCCTATCTCTGCTTCAATCGCGGCGTCCGCCTGATCGGCGCCAACCGCGCCGCGCCGTTCTTCCATGTCGTGCCGGTGTTCGGCTCGATCATGGCGATCGTGTTCCTGGGCGAGCACCCGCAGGTCTTCCATTTCCTCGGCTTCGCGCTGGTGCTGGCGGGCGTGTTCGTGGCGTCACGCAAGCAGGCGAGTTAGCAGCGTATCCAAGCGGACCGCTGCCATCATCTCTCCTCTTGTGGGAGAGGGGAAGAGCACGTTGCGTCCAACATATTAACCGCCAATGACGCCTCCCCGGGTCATGCCTGCATTGTAGCATTGCGGCCGCGTGACTTGTGTCATGACGGCAATCCGGCGCAAGCTCGTATCCGACGCCAATGACGATCGCTTCCCCCGCGCCACCGGCCTCCAATACGGCCAGTTGGCTCAACAACCAGCCTTATCTGCTGCTGAGCCTGAGCTCGTTGTTCTGGGCCGGCAACATCGTGCTCGCGCGTCATGTCGGCGCGCATGTGCCGCCGCTGACCGTGACCACGATCCGCTGGTTCGGCGTGTTCCTCATCCTGTTGCCGTTCGCCTGGCCGCATCTGAAGCGCGACTGGCCTGCTTTGCGCAACAGCCTGCCCCTGATGCTGTTCCTGTCGCTGGTGGGATTTGCCTTCAACAACGCGATCTCGTACTGGGCAATGCAATACACCGAGGCGCTGAACGCGTTGCTGATCCAGTCGGCAGGTCCGCTGTTCGTGGCGCTGTGGTCGCTGGTGCTGTTCGGGGTGCGGCTGACCGGTGCGCAGTTCGCCGGCATCGCGATCTCGCTTCTCGGCGTGCTGATCATCATCCTACGCGGCGATCTCGCCGCACTCGCGAGCATCAGCTTCAACAGAGGCGACATCATGTTCGCCTCCTCGCTGGTGGCGTTCGGTCTCTATTCGGCCTTCATCCCGCGACGGCCAAAAATTCACCAACTCTCCTTCCTGTCCTTCACCACCTGCTGCGGCGCGACGATGCTGCTGCCGACCGCGATCTGGGAGGCCCTAAGCGGCCGCGTGCTGCAGTTCGACGGCACGACGCTGGCAACCCTCGGCTACATCCTGATCTTCCCTTCGACGCTGGCCTATCTCTTCTTCAATCGCGGCGTCGCGCTGATCGGCCCAAACCGCGCCGCGCCGTTCTTCCATCTGGTGCCGGTGTTCGGCTCGGCGATGGCGATCCTGCTGCTCGGCGAAAAGCTCCAGCCGTTCCACCTGATCGGCTACGCGCTGGTGCTCGCCGGGGTCGTGATTGCCTCGCGCCAGGGTTCGGCGGCGAAGTAATTCCGCCACGCGGAGACCGGAGACAAACTCACCGCTTCCGATTTCAATGAGGAGACGCTAGGTTCCCCGCCAACGACAAAGAGGGACCGTCCAGATATGATTTCAGCGTTGACTCGAAACCTGCGAGCCATCGGCGCGGCCGCATTGTGCCTCGCCGCCGCATCCACGGCCGAGGCCGACAATTATCCGAGCCGCAACATCACGCTGGTACTGCCGTTCGCGGCCGGCAGCGGCACCGACACCACGACGCGGCTGATCTCGCAGCATCTGTCGCAGGCGCTCGGCGTCGGCATCGTGATCGAGAACAAGGCGGGCGCCAACGGTATGCTCGCCGCAACCTACGTCGCGAAGGCCGCTCCCGACGGTTACACGCTGCTGGTGACGACCAACACCACGCATTCGGCCAATCCCTATCTGCTCAAGAGCCTCACTTACGATCCGGTCAAGGATTTCACGCCGATCGCGCGCACCGGCGACCTGCCGTTCATGCTGGTCGTCAACCCGGAAGTCCCGGCCAAGACTGTTGGCGAGCTGGTCGCCTATGGCAAGGCAAACCCAGGCAAGCTGAGCTACGCTTCGGGCTCGTCCTCGGCGATCGTGTCCGGCGCGACCTTTGCCCACAATGCCGGGCTCGACCTGTTGCACGTGCCCTACAAGAGCTCGCCGCCGGCGCTCAACGACGTCATGGGTGGCCGCGTCTCGATGATGTTTGTCGACATCCTGACCGGCCTGCCGCATGTCAACGGCAACGCGCTGCGCGCGCTCGCGGTCACCACCAAGGAGCGCTCGCCGCTGGTGCCGCATCTGCCCTCGATGCAGGAGGCTGGCGTGCCGGACTTCGACATCTCGTCATGGCAGGGCTATTTCGGCCCGGCCGGCATGCCCAAGGAGATCGTGACGCGGCTCAATACCGAGATCAGGAAGATCGTCGAGAATCCGGAGATCAAGGCCAAGCTCGCCACCCTCGGCATGGACGCCTTCTCGGGCACACCGGAGCAGCTTGGCATCTTCATGAACGAGCAGCTCGTGCTGTGGGAGAAGCTGATCACGAACGCGGACATCGAAAAGCAGTAGGACGTGCTCCTCGGACAATGTCATCGTCCGCGGAGGCGGACGATCCAGTGTTCCAGAGGCGGCTGTATTTGAACCGAGAGGCCGCGGCGTACTTGATGCCCCGCCTTCGCGGGGCATGACAGTCGAGAGAAAAGGGTGGACACGACGCTTTGCGTCTTTGCCCACTCTACGAATTCAGCGCACGGGCTTACGCCGCGCGCACCTTGGCGAGGAAGCCGTCCACGGCGCTGCGCAGCGCGCCGGACTGGTTGTCCAGCTCGCGGGCGTTGGTGAGCACGTCGCTGGCTGCACTGCCGGTCGCTTCCGCGGCCGACGTGACGCTGCCGATATGGGCGTTGATCTCGCTCGAGCCGGCTGCAACCGACTGGATGTTGCGGGCGATCTCGCGGGTCGCTTCGCCCTGCTGCTCGATCGACGCTGAAATGCCGGCGGTGATCTCGCTCATCTCGGCGATCGTCTGGGTGATGCCGGTGATGGCCGTGACCGCGTCGCTGGTCGAGGTCTGCATCGCCGCGACTTGCGCGGAGATCTCCTCGGTCGCCTTCGCAGTCTGGTTGGCGAGCGCCTTGACCTCGGAGGCGACGACCGCAAATCCGCGGCCGGATTCACCGGCGCGTGCCGCCTCGATGGTGGCATTGAGCGCGAGCAGGTTGGTCTGCGCGGCGATCGAATGGATCAGCTTGACGACCTCGCCGATCTTCTCGGCGCCGGTCGAGAGCACCTGCACGGTAGCGTTGGTCCGCTCGGCATCGCTGACGGCGCGGCTGGCGACTTCGGTCGAGCGGGTGACCTGGCGGGAGATTTCCGCAACCGAGCTCGACAGCTCTTCGGCGGCAGCGGCAACCGTGCCGACATTGCCGGAGGCCTTTTGCGAGGCAGCGCCGACCGTTGCGGCACGCGAGGAAGCATCGGTCGCGGTCGCGGTCATCGACTGCGCCGTGCTCTGCATGCCGGCGGCGGCCGAGGAGACGGAGCGGACGATGCCGTTGACGCTGCGTTCGAAGTCGTTGGCGATGTTTTCCATTGCGCTGCGACGTTCCGCCGCGGCACGCTCCTTGGCATCCGCCTCGGTCTTCTCGAGGTCGCGGATGCGGACCGCATTGTCCTTGAATATCTGCACGGTCGAGGCCATCGCGCCGACTTCGTCGCCGCGGCCGACGCCGGGAATGTCGCCCTCGAGCTTGCCATCCGCGAGGTCCTTCATACGGGCGCCGAGCAGCGCCAGCGGACGGCTGATGCCGCGGCCGATCAGCCAGGCGACGCTGCCGGCAACGATGACGATGCCGAGCATGGCCAGGCCGAGCAGCCAATAGACCGGGCCCATCCTGGCGTCGATGTCGTCGAGATAGGCGCCGGTGCCGAGATACATGTCGAAGCCAGGCACGGCGACTGCATATCCGATCTTGCGGATCGGCTTCTCCTGGCCGGGCTTCACATATTCATAATACAGCAGGATCGAACCCTTCGCCTTGACGCCGTCCATCAGCTCGAGCGACAGCTTGCGGCCATTGGTCACGACATCCATGCGGTTGGTGCCGATCTGCTTCGGATCGGGCGCAAGCTGGGTGATGCCGTCATACGACGTGCCGAACAGGTAGCCCGCGCCGTTGTCATAGGTCATCGCGTTGCCGTAGCGGCGAAGTTCGGCCAGGGCCGCATCCTTGGTCAGCTCGCCGGCATCGACGCGCTTCTTCAGAGCGCCCGCGTAGTTGCGTGCCAGCTCGACGATAGCCTTAGCCTGATCGATGCGTGCATTCACCATCTCCTGCTTCATCAGGTAGCCGGCAAGGACACCGGAGATGCACAGGCCCAACAAGGTGACGCCGACAAGAATGCCGAGCTTCGGGGCGATCTTCAGATTGCTCAATTTCACGGGATAGCTCCGGCAATGACGGGATACGGGCACGCGACCAGTTCGATCAAAATCGAATCAACTTTTATGTGTGAGCCCTTATCAAGTTACTTACGGTCGTCCGTAGAAGCCCGGACGCAGCCGCACAAACCGGCAATTTATCTCCGCGCCAACAACCGGGAATTGTACGCGGCCGCGTCGATTTCGCGTAAAAGACGCAAAGGTCAGCCACGAAGGCAGGCCACAACAAGAAACCAAATCGGGAGCAGAAAATGCCGAAATACAGGGTGGTGACGCCGAAGGGCGCGAGCTTCACGGTCGCGGGCAGCGATTACTCCTATGAGCGCGAGGCGCTCGATCCGATCGATGCCGAGATCATCGAGGCGCCGGCCGACGAGGCCGGGTTCATCGCCGCCGCGAAAAACGCCGACGCCATCTATGCCAAGGGCATCCCGATCACCAAGAGCATCATCGACAGCTTACAGAATTGCAAGGTCATCACGCTCGGCTCGGTCGGCGTCGACAGCGTCGACGTCAAGGCCGCCACCGCCCGCGGAATTCCCGTCACCAACATCCCCGACACCTTCATCGAGGAGGTCGCCGACCACGCCATGATGCTGCTGCTCGCGGGCTTCCGTCGCCTGGTCGAGCAGGATCGCATGGTGCGCGACGGCCGCTGGGCCGAGGGCCGGCCGGCGCTGCTCAAGATCCCGCGGCTGATGGGCCAGACGCTCGGCTTCATCTCGTTCGGCCGCGTCGCGCGCGCGGTTGCGAAACGCGCAGCGCCCTTCGGCCTGCGCATGATGGCCTATGATCCCTTCATCCAGGAAACGCTGATGTACGACCACGGCGTGATCCCGGCGACGCTGAACGAGGTGCTGTCGCAATCCGACTTCGTCTCGATGCACGCCCCCGCCCGGCCCGAGGTCCATCACATGCTGACCGAGAAGCACTTCCTGCAGATGAAGAAGGGCTCGATCTTCATCAACACCGGGCGCGGTGCCACGGTGGACGAGGAGAGCCTAATCAAGGCGCTTCAGGAGGGCTGGATCGCGCATGCCGCCCTCGACGTGCTGGAGAAAGAGCCGCCCTCGCACAACAATCCCCTGCTCGGCATGGAGAACGTGACCCTGACCGCCCACGTCGCTTCGGCCTCGGCACGGTTCGACGAGGCGCGCAAGCGCCGCGTGGGCTACGAATTGTCACTGGTGCTTCAGGGCATGTGGCCAGTAAGCTGCGTCAATCCGTCGGTGCTGCAAAGCACCGCGCTCCGCCGCTGGCAACCGGTCAGCATGGATCGCGGGCCGAACAGCTAGGCGGCCGGCGCAAAGGCGCCGGAAACCGGAACGGCCCTTCACCGGCGATCGACGCCGGGGAGGGAGACATCAAGGGAGGAACTGATGAGGAACGACATCACGCGTCGTGATGCCTTGGCGCTGGGCCTGTCTGCTGCAACGCTCGCGGCCACCGGTGCTGCAGCGCAAACAACGCCATCAACGATCAAGGCTGCCGATGTGGCGGCACCGAAACTCGCGATCGAGAAGGGCGCATCCTTGCGCATGCTGCGCCCGGTACGCTTCGTCCAGGCCGACGAGGACGTGTTCCGCGCCAATGCGGCAAAGTTCACCAAGGATACCGGGGTCGAGGTCAAGGTCGACTTCGTCGGCTGGGAAGATATCAATCAGCAGACCGCGGTGACCGCCAATTCCGGCGCCGGCCCCGACATCATCATCGGCTTCTCCGATGCTCCGCACATTTATATCGACAAGTTGATCGAACTGACTGATGTCGCCGACTATCTCGGCAAGCGTTATGGCGGCTGGCTGCCGCTGGCGCAGCGCTACGGCAAGAAGAACAAGAGCGATACGTGGATCGGGCTGCCGTTCGGCGCCACCGCCGGCCCCCTCATCTACCGCAAGTCGGTCCTGCAATCGGTCGGCTTCGACAAGGTGCCGGAGGACCATGCCGGCGTCCTCGACCTGTGCCAGAAGCTGCACAAGGCCGGCAAGCCGGCCGGCTTCGCGCTCGGCAATGCCAAGGGCGATGGCAACGGTTTTGCGAGCTGGGCGCTGTGGTCGCACAACGGATCCCTGCTCGACGAAGAGGGCAACGTCACGATCAACAGCAAGGAGACCATCGCCGCGTTGAACTGGGTCAAGCAGCTCTACCCGACCTTCATCGCCGGCACGACGTCGTGGAACGACGTCAGCAACAACCGCGCCTATTCCTCGCAGGAGATCTCCCTGACCGCCAATGGCGTTTCGCTGTACTTCTCGCTGAAGAACGATCCTGCCACCAAGGCGATCGCCGAGGACAGCGAGCATCAGCTGCTGCCGAAGGGCCTGGCCAAGGTCTCTCCGATGGCGGGCCTGACGCTGAACGCCATGGTGTTCAAGCACAGCCAGTACCCCAACGCGGCGAAGGCATTCCTGCAATACATGCTGGAAAAGGACCAGTACGAGCCGTGGCTCAATGCCAACTCCGGCTACTGGTCGCAGCCGCTGGCCGCCTACGCCGAGTCCGCCGTGTGGTCGCAGGATCCCAAGGTGAAGCTGTTCAAGGACACGATGAACAGCACCTATTACGACGGCTACAAGGGCCCGATCTCGACAGCGACGGGAGCCGTCAGCGCCGACTACGTGCTGATCCAGATGTTCGCGTCCGTTGCGACCGGCGCTGCCACGCCGGAGGCGGCTGCCGCAGAAGCCGAGCAGCGGTGCAAGCGGTACTTCCGGCGGCAGGGGCGATAAAAACTCACGACAAGGCAGCCGTCATTGCGAGGAGCGAAGGGACGACGCAATCCAGACCGTAACCGCGGAGACAGACTGGATTGCCTCGCTTCGCTCGCAATGACTGCGGTAGCGACAGCCCAAGACAGGACGCCGAACCGATGTCCGTGACCACCTTCTCCTCCCCCGCACTGGCGCAGCGGCAGCCGAACTGGATTGTACGCCTGTTCGACTACAAGCCGTTCCTGATCGCGATGTGTCTGGCGCCTGCGATTGGGCTGCTCGCGGTGTTCCTGACTTATCCGCTCGGCCTGGGCATCTGGCTCGCCTTCACCGACACCACGATCGGCCGGCGTGGCATCTACGTCGGCTTCGAAAATTTCCAGTATCTCCTCACCGATTCCCTTTGGTGGAACGCGGTGTTCTACAGCGTGGTCTACACGGCCGTCGCGACCTTCGGAAAGTTCGCACTCGGCTTCTGGCTCGCGCTGCTGCTCAACAACCATTTTCCGTTCAAGAGCGTGCTGCGTGCGATCATCCTGCTGCCCTGGATCGTGCCGACCGTGCTGTCGGCGCTGGCGTTCTGGTGGATCTACGATCCGCAATTCTCGATCATCTCGTATCTGCTGGTCGACGTGCTGCATTGGCGCTCCAGCAACATCGACTTCCTCGGCTCGGCCTGGCCGGCCCGCTTCTCGCTGATCGCCGCCAATATCTGGCGCGGCATTCCCTTCGTCGCGATCTCGCTGCTGGCGGGCCTCCAGACCATCTCGCCCTCGCTCTACGAGGCTGCGATGCTCGACGGCGCCAGCGCCTGGCAGCGTTTCCGCTACATCACCTTCCCGATGATGATGCCGATCCTCGCCATTGTCATGACCTTCTCGATCATCTTCACCTTCACCGACTTCCAGCTGGTCTACGCCATCACCCGTGGCGGACCCGGCAACTCGACCCATCTGCTGGCAACGCTGGCCTTCCAGCGCGGCATCGCCGGTGGCGAGCTCGGCGAGGGTGCCGCGATCGCGGTGTCGATGATCCCGTTCCTGGTGTTCGCGACGCTGTTCTCCTATTTCGGACTGGCGCGCCGCAAATGGCAGCAGGGAGAGAGCAATGACTGATACAGTCGCCCAACCGGCTGTCGCCGACGCGAAGGCAGCGCCCGACACGATGGCGTGGGATTCCGGGCTGCGGCGGCTGATGATGATCTATCTGCCGCTCGGCTGCTTCGTACTTATCCTGCTGTTCCCGTTCTACTGGATGGCGATCACGTCGTTCAAGCCGAACGCGGAGCTGATGAATTACAAGGAGCACAATCCGTTCTGGATCTCGTCGCCGACCCTGGCGCACATCAAGCACCTCTTGTTCAACACCGCCTATCCGCATTGGCTGTGGACGACGATGCTGGTCGCGATCGGTTCGACCACGCTGTCGCTGATCGCGAGCACGCTTGCCGCTTACGCCATCGAACGCCTGCGCTTCCGCGGCAGCCCTTATGTCGGGCTCGGCATTTATCTCGCTTATCTCGTGCCGCCGTCGATTCTGTTCATTCCGCTCGCCACCGTCGTCGTGCAGTTCGGCCTGTTCGACTCACCGCTTGCGCTGATCCTGGTCTATCCGACCTTCCTGGTGCCGTTCTGCACATGGCTCCTGATCGGCTATTTCAAGTCGATTCCCTACGAGCTCGAGGAATGCGCGCTGGTCGACGGCGCCACGCGGCTGCAGATCCTGAGGCGGATCACGCTGCCGCTGGCGGTACCCGGCCTGATCTCGGCCGGCATCTTCTCCTTCACGCTGTCCTGGAACGAGTTCATCTACGCGCTCGCCTTCATCCAGAGCGGCGCCAACAAGACCGTGCCGGTCGCGATCCTGACCGAGCTCGTCACCGGCGACGTCTATCAGTGGGGTGCGCTGATGGCCGGCTCGCTGCTCGGCTCGCTGCCGGTTGCGATCTTCTACTCCCTGTTTGTAGATTATTACGTGTCGTCGCTGACGGGCGCGGTAAAGGAGTAGATGGGCAACTGCGGCGTTTGGCCCGGCTTCACAAAACTGCAATGTGCCGTCCGCATAAGGCGTGCGTCCGCCAACAGGAGACGTACATGCGCGCGACTTTTCTCGGCACCGTCGCAACGATCATTCTCACCGCGAGCGCCGCGCTCGCTCAGAGCGAAGGTGAATTCCCCGCCAAACTCGTCGGCCACGTGGTGATGCCGGCCGAATCGTTCATCGACGCACCCGCCGATGCGCCAGCCGATCTCAAGACCTCGGGCAAATACACGACGGGCAAGCGCGTCGACGCGCTCGGCACCGTGATGGGCAAGTCCTATGAGCGGGCGACGGGCGTGTCGCTGCCGTTCAAGGGCCAACCGCTGCAGGGCCATTCCGGCATCAAGACCATGCCCGACGGCACGTTCTGGGTCATCACCGACAACGGTATGGGCGCGCGTGCCAACTCGCCGGATTCGATGCTATACCTGAGCCACTACAAGATGGATTGGACGAGCGGCAAGATCGAGCGGCTGGAGACCATCTTCCTGCACGATCCCGACAGACGCGTGCCGTTCCGCATCGTTCATGAGGATACCCAGAAGCGCTATCTCACCGGCTCGGACTTCGACACCGAGGGCTTCCAGATCATCGCCGACAGCTTCTGGATCGGCGACGAGTTCGGCCCCTATATCCTGAAGGCCGACAAAACCGGCAAGATCCTGGCCGTGTTAGAGACGGTCGCCGATGGCAAGCCGGTGCGCTCGCCGGACAATTGGGCAGTGGGAACGCCGGCCGCGCCGGGCGCGACCTACACTAATGTCAACCTCCGCCGTTCCAAGGGTTTTGAGGGCTTTGCATCGTCCAAGGACGGCAAATTCCTCTACGGCCTGCTCGAAGGACCGCTGTGGGACGCCGACAAGAAGGACTGGGAAAAGGTCGACGGCAAGGAAGCCTCCCGCATCCTCGAATTCGACGTCGCTGCCGAGAAATTCACCGGACGCTACTGGCAGTATGTGTTCGAGCAGAACGGCAATGCCATCGGCGACTTCAACATGGTCGACCCGACCAGCGGCCTCGTCATCGAGCGCGACAACGGCGAAGGCACCGCGGACAAGTCTTGCCCGCAAGGCACCCGCGGCGAGAACTGCTTTCCTGACCTCGCCAAATTCAAGCGCATCTACAAGATCGAGCTCACCGATGCCAATGTCGGCAAGCCCGTGCGCAAGATCGGCTATATCGACCTCTTGAAGATCAGGGATCCCGACAAGAAGGCGAGGAAGCCGCTCAATGACGGCGTCTACACCTTCCCGTTCTTCACCATCGAGAACGTCGATCGCGTCGACGACACTCACATCATCGTCGGCAACGACAACAATCTGCCGTTCTCGTCCAGCCGCGACCCCAACAAGGCCGACGAAAACGAGTTCATGCTGCTGGAGGTCGCGGATTTCCTGAAGGCGAAGTGAGGCGACGCTCTATCGATACGGTCATCGCCTGGCTCGACCGGGCGATCCAGTAGGCCGCGGCGGCGGTGTGATACGGAAATGCCACGGCGTACTGGATGCCCCGCCTTCGCGGGGCATGACAACGGAGACTTATCGTACCGTAAACTCCACCGGAATCGTAAAGCTCATCGCGCCGTTCTTGACCTCGTCCGGGATCGGCGGAAACGGCGAGGCCTGGCGGATCATCGCCATGGCCTGAGCGTCGAAAGCGGCGACGCCGGACGAACCACTGAGGCGGCTGGATGTGACCTGTCCGCTACGGGCAATCGTAAAGCTCAGCCTCGCGATGCCGCGCTGACCGCCGCCAGAGGACGGATATTGGTGGAAGCGCATCAGATGCGCGCGGACGCGCTGATTGTAGGATGCGATCACGGAGGCCACCGCGCCGGCGCTCTGGGCCGATGCCATTGCCGCCTCGCGCTCGGCGCGCGGGGCTGCGCTGGTGCGCGGCGCCGGCGGCGCCTCAGACGGCTTTTTCGCCTCGCGGCGAACCACCTTCGGCTTCGCCGGCGCCGGCTTTTCGACCGGGACGATCTTCGCCGGCTCGGGCTTGGCCGGGGTCGGCTCCAATCTCTGCTCGGGTGGCGCGACAACGTCCGGCTTTTCCTGCGGCGGCGTCGGCGCGATCGTCTCCTCGGCCATCTGCTGCTGCACGGGCTGCGGCGGCGAAGCGTCGGCCTCCTGCATCACGGGCCCTGGAGCGATGTCGTCCTGCATCGATTGCGGCGCCGAAGTCACCGGTGCCATGTCGATCATGATCGCCGGCAGGCTCACACCTTGCTCGGGCTGCGACTTGAGCCAGCTCATCGCAAGCAGTGCCGCGGCCATGTGAAGCGCCACGATTACGGCCGCCGATAGGCTCCAGCGCATGGTTTCCCTTTCGCCGAGCGGCTCGTGCAGGGCAAACGCGTTTGCGGAGGTCATCAGCTGCGCCCGTCGAGGCCGACCAGCGCGACCTTCAGGTAGCCGGCATTGCGCAAGCTGTTCATCACCTCCATCAAGTCGCCATAGGAGACCGCCTTGTCGGCGCGCAGATAAATGCGCTCGTCCTTGCGGCCCTTGGTGGCGGCAGCGAGCGAGGTGCCGAGCGCATCGCGGGACACAAGATCCTCACCGACGGCAATCGAAAGATCCGGCTTCACGGTGACGAAGATCGGCTTGTCCGGCCGCGGCGCGGGCTCGGCGGCGCTCGCCGGCAGATCGACCCCGATGTCGACGGTGGCAAGTGGCGCCGCCACCATGAAAATGATCAGAAGCACCAGCATCACGTCGATGAATGGCGTGACGTTAATCTCGTGGGTCACGTCGAGATCACCCGGGTCACCGCGCGACCTGACCGAGGAGCTTGCGCCGAGCTTTGCGGACATGGCCCTACTCCGCCGCCCGCGCCAGGCGGAATTCTCTGTGGTCGCGCTGGCGGCTCACCAGCAGCGTAAGCTGTGCCGAGGCATCGCTGAGCAGCGCGCGGTAATTGGCGATGCCGCGAACGAGATGATTGTAGATCACGACCGCCGGGATCGCGGCGACGAGGCCGAGCGCGGTGGCAAGCAATGCCTCCGCGATGCCGGGCGCGACCACCGCAAGACTCGTGGTGTGGCTCTCGGAGATGCCGATGAAGGAATTCATGATGCCCCAGACCGTGCCGAACAAGCCGACGAACGGCGCGGTGGCGCCGATGGTCGCCAGCACGCCGGTGCCGCGCGCGATCTCCCGGGACATGGCCGCCTCGACCCGCTCCAACCGCAGCGCCAGCCGCTCCTGGAGGCCGTTGTCGAGCACGCCGCCGGAGATCTCCGCCTCCCTGGCGCAGGACTGGATAAGCTGGGCGACCGCATCATGCGCATCGCTTGCCCGTGCCGCGGCCTCGGCCAGCGTCATGTTGCCTTCGAGCGCGCGCGTGCGGTGCAAGGCCAGCGCGCCCTTGCGGCGCAGCTCGACGGTCTTGGCGAGCCACACCGTCCATGTCACCAGCGAAGCCACGGCGAGGCCGACCATCACCGTCTTCACGATGATGTCGGCGCCGACGAACATGCCCCAGGGCGACAGATTGCGCGGTAACAGCGCTTCGTCGATCGCGAAGGCCGGTGTCGGCGCGAGCGCCAGCACGGATGTTACGATCATGTGCCGGAGCCTGGAATTGCTTTGCATCCTGATCTCCCGTCAGACAGAAGAAGCTACGCGGTTGGCTGCGGCGCGATCCGGTCCGCTAGCTGCCTGAACCGCGCCAGTTGGTCCGAACGCAGCGCACGGGTCTCGTCGCGGCCGACGAAGACCTTGAACATGATGCCGCCATCGGCATTGACGAAGGCGACGAAGGCGGACGTCTTGCCCATGAAGGGACGCTCGACGAAGGCGATGGCCGCGCACCGCTCGTGGCGGAGATGGCCGTGCAATCCCTTCGGCTGCATCAGGTTGAAGTAACCGCGGCCGATCTCCCCCGCGGGAATCGCCCCGGTGAACTCGAAGATCGCGTCGTCCGTGTGGACGATCAGCGTGACCTCGCCCCATTCGGCAATATCCTGCATGGCGGCGGCGAAATGCTCACTGCCGCCCATGCGCGCCATGGACGGCGGCAGCGCCTCGATCACGGCGCGCGGGGTGACCTTGCGCTCGCGCGCAATGTCCTCGATCACGGCGCCCGGATTGTCGGCCATATACGCCTTGAGATCGGCGAGATCGGTGCTCAACATGTCCAGCTCCCTTCGTGATCGGCCGCCTCAGGCGGCGGCGTTCGCCTTGCGCTCGGTCATGATGACCTCGAACCCCTCGAACCTGGGATGGCCGAGATAGAGGCTTTCGCCGGTCTTGTTGTCGGCACGCGCATGTGCGCGGCGGAATTCCTCGGAGCGAGTCCAGGCCTCGAAAGCGGACTTGTCGACCCACACGGTGTGCGAGGAATACAGCGTGTGGTCCTCCAGCACCGGTCCTTTGAGCAAATGGAATTCAACGAAGCCGGCCATGCTGCCGAGATAGGACTCCCGGCTGCGCCAGACGGTCTCGAACGCGGCTTCCGAGCCGAGCTTCACCTGAAAACGATTCATAGCGATGAACATGAAAGTCTCCCCTTCTGATCAAGACGAAAACGCGCCGAAGCCGCGCTGGAGCATCAGCGCGGCCCGGCGGAAGTTGTGGTGTTACAGTGCCCTGCGGCTCACGCACCTCCAAAGTGGATCTTCAGGCCGGCCTTGTAGACCCTGCCTGGTCCCGGGCTCGTCCACAGCACGTCGTTCTGCGAGGTGCCGTCGGTGGAGCTGCCGGGAATGGCATAGGGCCGGTAATACTGGTTCAGAAGATTGTCGATCGAGGCCGAGAACACGATGTCCCTGGTCGCATTGTAGGTCAGATACAGATTGACGAGATCGTAGCCGGTCGAGCGAATATAGTTGGCCGGCACGTCGTTGTTCGGACCGAACGAAGCCCACTGCGCCGACACGATCAGGGTGCGATCAAGCAGGCGGACACCGCCGGCGGTGACGACCTTGGTCGGGCTGATGGTCGCA
This sequence comes from Bradyrhizobium sp. 137, assembly GCF_023074095.1. NCBI lineage: Bacteria > Pseudomonadati > Pseudomonadota > Alphaproteobacteria > Hyphomicrobiales > Nitrobacteraceae > Bradyrhizobium > Bradyrhizobium sp. 137. The sequence continues at coordinate 81,652 of NZ_JADPKU010000053.1, read as the reverse complement.
AGCCCGATATTGGTGGCGACGTTCTTGCCCTGGATGTAGTGACCGGCGACGCCGATGAACCAGCTGCCCGCATCGTACATCGTCTCCGCCTCGAAGCCCTGGATGCGGGCATTGGCGATGTTCTGATACTGGTAGTATTGGCTGAACGAGCCGAATGGCGGCACCAGGACCGGCGCCGAAGCGACGAGGTCGATATAGTCGCTGACATCGTTGCGGAACAGGTTGATCTTTCCCCTGAACGAGTCGGACGCGCTGAAGATGTTGTCATACTTCAGGTTGATGCCGACTTCCTTGTTCTTGCCGATCTCAGGACGAAGATTCGGGTTGGGCAGGAAGCAGAACAGGCCGACGGTGCCGTCGGGGCAGGGAAAGAACGCCGGTCCGCCACCGGTCGCGTGCGCGCCGGAAATCACCGTCTCGGTGATCGACGGGGCGCGATAGCCTTCAGCATAGCTGACATAAGGCTGGAAGCCCGCGATCGGCGTGACGCCCACGGTGATCTTGGGTGAGAAGCGGTCGCCGCCGGCACTGGTCTTGCCGGAATCGAGGTCGTAGCGGTCATAGCGGATCGCGCTCACCGCCTCGAACCAGGTGCCGTAGTTCTGCTTCAACTGAACGAAACCGCCCGACACGGTACGGATGCCGCTCGGCGTGGTGATGTTGGAGTTGCCGCGGCTGTCGGTCGTGATGACGTCGTCCTGGAACGCGTCGACGCCCCAGGTGACGGCGTTGCGCCAGTCGCCGACGGTGAAGCGCGTGGTGTTGTTGACGTCGATGCCGTAGGTGTTGAGGACATAGCCGCGCCTGTCGCCGACGCAGCCCGAGATGTTGTTGCCGAAATTGCCCGCGCCGCAATAGGCCACGCCTCCGGTCGAATAGTGATAGGTCTTGGTCTGGTCGTTGTCGACGCGGTTGCCGTAGACCGACATGTGCCAATCGAACAGATTGTCGCTCGGCAGCGAATAGTTCCAGGTAATCGTGCCGGTGTAATTCTTGGCGTCGGAAGCGTAAACCGAGGAGCCCTGATAAAGCGCGCGCTGCGCCGCAGTTACCACCGGGCCCCGGTTGAACTGACCAATATCGTACTGATAATCCTGGAAGATGGCACCGAACTTGACCTCGTGACCGACGGCCGGGCGCACCGTGAGCTTCATCAGCCCGCTTTCGACCTGGTTACCGGTGTTGCCGATCTCGGTGCCATTGCCGTCCTTGTAATTGCCCTGCGTGCGATAGACCGCGCCGCCGAAGACATCGACATCGGGCGTGGCGCGCACGCCGCCGAAGACCGAGGCGAGGCCGCGATTGTTGTTGGAGCCGTAGGAGCCGGAGAGATCGACGCCCCAGCGCTCGCCGGGGCGTAACACGTCGTTGATGTCCTTGGTGCGGAAGGAGACCAAGCCGCCAATCGCACCGGAGCCGTAGATATTGGCAGTCGGTCCCCGCACGACATCGACCCCGCCGATCAATTCGGGGTCGAGGAAGAAGGAGCCGTTGGCGTTGTGGCCGGTGCGCTGGTAGTTCTGCCGCGCACCGTCGACCACGACCGCGACCCGGCCGAAATCCTGCAAGCCGCGGATGTTGATGACGGTTGCGGGATCGTCGCCGCGCTCCTGGAACGACACGCCGGGCACGGCATAGAAGATGCGCGACAAACGGTTGGGCTGAAGCCCCTGGATCTGGTCGAGCGAAATCGAGCTGACTGGCGCGAGCGCATCGATCGTCCGCTCCGGTGTCTTGGTCGCGGCGACCGTAATCGTGTCGAGCGTCTGAACAGGCGCGGCGCCTCCAGCCTGGGCGCGGGCGTTCATGAAGTCGGGCGCTGCCTGCTGCGCAACTGGCGGCTTCACCGGCTTGCGTTTCGCTTGCTTGGGCCGTTCCGACGCACTTTCGGCCTGCGGCTGGGCGGCCTGTGCAAGCCCCCTCTCCGCCGTCATTGCCGCGATTGAAACCACCGACGCGCCCAAAATCAGGGCGCGCGAATACCTAGCCCCGTCAGCCATATCAGCCCCAGCCTGCACTTCACTTTAATTTTGGAGTCTATTGGCTGGCGTGCGTTCGCAACGCGAACGACTGGCTGGCTGTCTTTCGAAAGCACGCGGGGCACTCCCCGCTGCCATAATTGGTTACGTGGCAACACTCTGACCGTCAATGACATCAGGTTACAGTTTATATCGATTGTAAATTGCTGCCGTTGGAATGCGCCTCGCGCCCCTTATACAAAGCAAGACGCATCTGAATTTCGAAAGCGCATCACACCAACAATGTCAGCAACATCAGGAGACAGCAGCAGCGGCGCGGCGGGGGCGGCAGGAGGCCCTTCTGCAGCAACGAGAACCCTCACCATGCGAGGAAGCCGGATCGACAGCCGCGAGCTGTTTGCGGCCGAGCGCGAGATCATCATTGCGCATGGCGAGGACAGCTATCGCCTGCGCCTGACCTCGCAGAACAAGCTGATCCTGACGAAGTGAACGCAATGACATTTTGTCGCACTCTTGCAAGCCTCCTGCTCTCCGGCACGTTCGCGCTCATGTCCGGCGCGCACGCCGCCGGTGTCACCGTGCACGACGCGCGCAATCGCGACGTCGCCATCACCGATTTCGCACGCACGGTCTCGATCGGCGGCGCCATCACCGAAATCCTCTATGCACTCGGCCTGGAGAGCCGGCTGGTCGGCGTCGACACGACGAGCCTCTATCCGGCGGCGGCGCTGCACGACAAACCCAACGTCGGCTACATGCGCCAGATTTCCGCCGAAGGTGTGCTGGGCCTCAACCCGACGCTGATCCTGGCGATCCAGGGATCGGGCCCGCGCGAGACCATGAACATCCTGGAGGCGGCGAAGGTGCCGCTGGTGCTGGTGCCCGAGACGTTCTCCGAGGAAGGTCTGATCGAGAAGATCAAGCTGGTCGGCCACGCCATGAGCGTCGATGCGCGCGCCGAATGCCTGAGCGCTGCGGTCGGCACCGATCTCGCGCAGCTCCGCGCGTTGCGTGCCAAGGTGACGAAGCCGGCGCGCGTGATGTTCGTGATGTCGCTCCAGAACGGACGCGCCATGGTCGCCGGCCGCAAGACCGCGGCGGACGAGATCATCCAGCTCGCCGGCGCCGCCAACGCCGTGGACGATTATGATGGTTACAAGATCATCGGCGACGAGGCGATCGTGGCAGCCAAACCCGATGTCGTGCTGTCGATCGAGCGCGGCAACGATTCGCTCCAGGCCGAAGCGGTCTATGCCCATCCCGGCTTTGCGCTGACGCCGGTTGCGTCCAACAAGAGTTTCATCACCATGGACGGGCTCTATCTGCTCGGGTTCGGGCCGCGCACGGCCGCGGCCGCTCGCGATCTCTCCGTCAAGCTCTATCCGACGCTGGCCGAACAGGGCGGCGCGTTCACGTCGGCCCTGTCGGCGGCGAATTGCCGGCAATGAGTGTGGCGGTCGGGACGGATGCGCAAGGCCGGCGACGACGCGCCGCACGAGCACGTGCCGCATCGTTCGCGCTTCCCCTTCTGGTCGTGCTACTCGTGCTCACCGCCATCGTTGCGCTGACGGTTGGCGCGGCCGGTATTCCTCTCTCGCGACTGCCTGCTGCGCTCGGCTTTGCCGGCAATACGATCGCCGACGCCACGACGGCGCGTCACCAGCTCGTGCTGTGGTCGATCCGCATTCCCCGGATCGCAGCGACCGCGATGGTCGGCGGCCTGCTCGCCGCGGCCGGCGCGATCATGCAGGGACTGTTTCGCAACCCGCTCGCCGATCCCGCGCTGGTCGGCGTTTCCAGCGGCGGCGCGCTCGCGGCGGCGAGTGCGATCGTCTTCACCGATTCACGCTTCGGCGAAGCGCTGCGCTTCCTCCAGACCGAGCTGTTGCCGCTCGCGGCCTTTACAGGTTCGCTGACGACGACCGCCATCCTCTACGGCATCTCCAGCCGTGCCGGGCGAACCTCCATCGCGATCTTCCTGCTCGCCGGCGTCGCCATCACCGCCATTGCCAATGCCGCCATCGGGCTGCTGGTGTTCGTCGCCGACGACCGCCAGCTCCGCGACATCACGTTCTGGCTGCTGGGCTCGATGAGCGGCGCGACCTGGACCAAGGCCGCCGTGCTCACGCCGATCCTGGCCGTCGGGCTTGCTGCCTGCGCCTTCATCGCGCGCGGGCTCGATCTCCTGGTGCTCGGCGAAGCTGACGCTTTTCACGGCGGGGTCGACGTCGAGCGCCTGAAACGGATCTCGATCGTCATGGTTTCCGCCATGACCGGCGTTGCCGTGTCGATCAGCGGTGTCATCGGCTTCGTGGGCATCGTCGTGCCGCATCTGCTCCGTCTCGTCGTCGGACCGGCGCATCGCCTGCTGCTGCCCGCCTCGGTGCTGCTTGGCGCTATTCTGATGGTCGGCGCCGACACGCTGGCGCGCACCATCGTGGCGCCTGCGGAGATGCCGATCGGCATTTTGACCGCGGCCGTCGGTGCGCCGGTCTTCCTGGCCATCCTGCTGCGGCAGCGTGGGCTCGCCTCGCTATGAGCGCCGTGATCGAGGCGCGATCCTTGAGCAAGCACGCCGGCCGCGCGACGCTGCTCGATGGGGTTGGCCTGCATGTCGCGGCCGGCGAGATGGTCGCCATCATTGGCCCGAACGGCGCCGGAAAGTCGACGCTGCTGCGGCTGCTCTCCGGCGATCTCCGCCCGAGCGAGGGCGAGGTGCGGCTGAAGCGGCGCGACATCAGCAGCTTCACGCCGCGCGAGCTCGCCGCGCGCCGCGCCATGCTGTCCCAGCACATCAACGTCACCTTTCCCTTCACGGTCGAGGAGATCGTGCTAATGGGCGCGGGCGATCGCAGCTCGCGCGAGGCGAGCGCGCTCGTCGATGCCGCGCTGGACGAGGTTAGCCTCGCCCATTTCAGAGACCGGCAATTGCCGACACTGTCTGGCGGCGAGCAGCAGAGAGCCCATTTCGCCCGCGTGCTGGTGCAACTCGCCTGCGGCGAGGCCGAGCACGGCCCCGGACTTCTGCTGCTGGACGAGCCGACCTCGAGCCTCGACCTGCGCCACCAGATCGACCTCGTGGAAGCCGCGCGCCGCCGCGCGGCAGGTGGCACGGCGGTGGTCGCAATCCTGCACGACCTCAACCTCGCGATCCGCTTCGCCGACCGACTGATCGTGCTGAACCGCGGTAAGCTCGCCGTCGACGGCCCGCGGGCCGATGTCATCACGCGCGAGATCATCCGCGACATCTTCGAGATCGATGCCGCCGTGAACCAAGGCGACGACGGCGTACCGTACGTGCTGCCGCAATCGATGCGAGCGGCTGGGCCTGCGCGATGATGCCCAGTTGTTCGCGCAGAGCTTGCGGCGCACTTCACCTGTCCCTACGGGAGAGGTGAAGAGACACCGTCTAGCCGGCCGGTGCGATCACCATGCTCTTGTCCTTCGGCCAGCGGATGCGCCAGGCGAAGTTGATGTCCTTGGGCTCGCCGGGCTTGGCGTCGAACGACCATTCCAGCACGCCGCGCTTGTCGCGGATGTTGCTCGCGGTGGGCGGCGTGCTTGCGGGCAGCATCTCGACCACGATGTCCTCGTTCTCGCTGACCGGCAGCTGATCCTCGATCGCAATCTTGATCGGGAAGTCGTGTCCATTGCGGATCGTCGTCTTGAACGCGCGCTCGTCGGTCTTCGACGTCGTGACAAGGAGACCCGCCGACCCCTCGTTGCGCTTGAGCACCGCGCGCTCGATCTTAACCTTGTCGTCGGCGCCGAAGCCGAGCCGCACGATGTCGTCCTTGGCCGACGCCGTGATCTTGCCGCGGCCGACGAAGACGCCGTCGCGGTAGATCGCAACCTTGCCCGGCAATAGAGTCGCCTCGTCGCTCTGCCTGAAGCTGGCTTCGAGGAAGGCGGTCGGGTCCATCACCGGGGCGGCCCGCACCGCCAGATCGGCGGGCACATTCACCGACGCGATACGGAGGCTCTTGGCGCCTTCGGCGGCGCCGAGGCTGACGCGCCCGGGAATCTTGAAGGTAGCGTGGAAGTCACCGATCTCGGCAACCGCCTGCTGCTCGTCGGCGCGTTCATGCGACTCGGCCGATTCGGCCATTTTCGAAAGATGGGGCTGCATCTGACGTGCGACCGGCGCGGGCCGCGCCAGATCGGAGACCGTTCCTGCAGCCACCGGTCTCGCCACCTGCGGATATTGCGCGACCAGCGAATTAAGCTCCGGGGCGCTGCCGCCGCGGCTGATGCGAACGGTGGAGACGCCGAGCGTGACGTTGGACCAATCCTCGCCGGTCGATTGGGTGACCTCGGCGCGGCGCACCAGCTCGAGCTGCGGCTTGCGGTCCTTGGCGTCGGTGTCGAGCCGGGCGTCATAAAGCGGCAGCCAGCGCGCATTGCGCACGGTATAGGTCACCCGCAGCGTCGCCTTGGTCGCGGCTGCCGAGGCGACGTCGATCCGCACCTCCAGCTTGCTCGGCGGCTTGGCCGAACGCTCGGCCTCGAGCTGCGCGATCTGCCGATCGATCTCGCGCTGTTTTCGCGCGGCCTCGCGGATCGCAGTGTCGGCGGTCGCGATCTCCTCGGCGACGGCGGCAAAGGCCGCGCGCCATTCGGTGATCGGCCGGGCCTCGCCCTTGTCGCCGAGACCGGCAGGCGAGGCTTCGGCAAAGTGCTGCGCAAATTTGCGCCGGGCGGTGGCCGAGTCGATGACACCTTGCAGATCGGCGCGCTGATCCTTCAGCGCCTCTATGCGCTTGTCGAGCTCCGGCAGGTTCACCGGCGGCGCCGCACGCGGCGGTCGCGCGTCGATGGTGCCGATGGTCAGCTTGGCGCCCGCCTCGCCTTCGACGCGGAGGGAGGACGGATCGAGCGAGAGCGGAAAGTCCTTCGCGACCAGCGTATTGTCACCAGAGGCCAGATCCAGCGCGATGACACGGGTCACGGTGGCACCATCGGGATAGACGGTGACGGTGTCGATAGCCGATGTGGCGTCCACGTCGGCGGCCCATGACGGCAACGCCGCCGCCGAGGCCACCAGGACCAGACTCGTCGTCGCCAGATATTTCGCGATGGTACGCATAAATTTCCTCCCTGCCGATATCGACGCGTCACCAGCCGGACGCGCGAAAAGATGCCTCGCCATCGTGATGAGACGCGGCAGGGAAGGAACCGGTTCGATTGGGGTTTCCGTGGGACGCTGCGGCGGCGGCAGGGTGGCCGCGGAACGCGTTGTGGTCCCGCCAAGCCTCGGACATGGGCAGCCGAGCCCTGACCGAACATGCGACGAAGCAGATCGGCCGGGTTGCGGGCGGCTTTCGGCAACACGCTGGCGCCGTAGCCCTCGATCGTCCGCCCGCTCAGATGCGTGCGCCGGCGGTCTTTGTTGGTGAGGCGCGCAGCGAGATGTTCGAGCCGTCGCCTTCGCGCTTGGTCGGCGGTTCGCAGCCGGCCAGCCAGCGCTGGCGGTTCGCGCCGGGCTTGCGCGAACTCGTCAACGGCAGCATCGATCCGATCGACCATGTCGCGGGCGCGGAACGGCTTTCCGATGAAATCGGCCGCGCCGCAGGCTAGATTGTCCGCACGAACATGCGAAAGCCGGGCGCGCCGATCAGCGCCTCGAAATCGGGATCCCGCTTCTCCTCCGCGAACACGAATCCGGCCTTGCTATAGGCACGTTCGGCGGGCTCGTTGCCGATCAGAAACGATATCGTCGCCCGGCCAAATCCAGCCGCCCGCCCTTTATCCAGCGCGTGCCGGATCAGCGCCTGCACCAGCCCGCGACCGCGATAGGCGGGATCGGTTGCGATATATTCTATCATCCAGTCGCCCTCGCCGCCCTGAACCCAGCAGGCGCGCGTATAGGCGCCGCGTCGACGGATGGCTTCCAGCTCCGGCGCGGCGAGCCCGGTTGCAGCGGCGACTTCCTCGATCGCGCGCCAGGCCGAAGGTCCGGTGCCGGCCGCCGGCAGCGCGGATAGCGCGGCGGCAGGCATGCCATCGATCTCGGCGATCAGGAATTGCGAGACGTGCCACATCGACACCGCGTCTGCGACGGTGATGCGCGCGATGAAATCGAGGCACTGCGCTTCGGGCCAGCCGAGCGCGACGTCGAACCAGCCACGCGTGCGGTAGCCGCGCTGCGACGTCAGAATGGTTCGTGCGACAAAACCGGCGTCGTCGGGACGCGCTGACCGTATCGTCATGCGCGCCTCCATTGCGACGGCCTTACGTATTCTTCAGCGCAACGCGGAATTCGGCTTCGGTCTTGGCCTTGACCTCCTCGAGCGAGACGCCGTCGGCGAGCTCGATCAGGGCCATGCCGCCGTCGCCGTGCTTGTCGATGGTGAAGACGGCGAGATCGGTGACGACCATGTCGACCACGCGCTCGCCGGTGAGCGGCAGGTTGCACTGCTTCAGTAGCTTCGGACCGTCCTTGGCGGAATGCTCCATCACCACGACGACGCGCTTGACGCCCGCGACGAGATCCATCGCGCCGCCCATGCCCTTGACCATCTTGCCCGGGATCATCCAGTTGGCGAGGTCGCCGTTCTGGGCCACCTGCATGGCGCCGAGGATCGACAGATCCATGTGACCACCGCGGATCATGCCGAAGGAATCGGCGCTCGAGAAATAAGACGTCGAGGGCAGTTCGCTCACGGTCTGCTTGCCGGCGTTGATCAGGTCCGCGTCCACCTCGTCTTCATAGGGGAACGGGCCCATGCCGAGCATGCCGTTCTCGCTTTGGAGGCTGACGTCAATGCCGTCGGGGATGTAGTTCGAGACCAGCGTCGGGATGCCGATGCCGAGATTGACGTAATAGCCGTCGCGCAGTTCCTTCGCGGCGCGCGCGGCCATCTGTTCACGGGTCCAGGCCATCTAACTCTCCTGTAGTGCTTCATTGCGCATGATCTTGCCGGAAAATCGGTATCCACTTTTCCGGATCATGCGCGCCTTAAGCGGCGGGTCGCGGGCGGGTGTTGCGGAATTCGATGCGCTTCTTGGCCGTGCCGACCTCGACGATGCGCTTCACGAAGATGCCGGGCGTGTGGATGTGGTCGGGATTGAGTTCACCGGCCGGAACCAGATGCTCGACCTCGGCCACCGTGATCTTGGCGGCGGTCGCCATCATCGGGTTAAAGTTGCGCGCAGTCTTGCGGTAGATGAGATTGCCGGCGGTGTCGCCCTTCCAGGCATGCACGATGGCGAGATCGGCGAACAGGCCACGCTCCATCAGATATTTCTCGCCGTCGAATTCCTTCACTTCCTTGCCTTCGGCGATCAGCGTGCCGACGCCGGTCTTGGTGTAAAAGGCCGGGATGCCGGCGCCGCCGGCGCGAATGCGCTCGGCCAGCGTGCCCTGCGGATTGAATTCGAGTTCCAGCTCGCCGGCGAGGAATTGCTGGGCGAACAGCTTGTTCTCGCCAACATAGGACGAGATCATCTTCTTGATCTGCCGGGTTTCCAAGAGCCGGCTGAGCCCGATACCGTCGACGCCGGCATTGTTGGAGACCACCGTCAGGCCCTTGACGCCGGACTCGCGGATCGCGTCCGACAGCTCCTCGGCGATGCCACAGAGGCCGAAGCCGCCCGACATGATCATCATGTTGTCTTTCAGAATGCCATCGAGAGCCGACTTGGCGTCGGGATAGACCTTGTTCATGCAAATGACCTTCGACTGAACCTTCGGCTTGCGGGCGTCGCGCCTTATTGGCGGCGATTATTAGGCGAAATTCTCCGAAGCCGTCAATGATACGGGGTTCTCCGATCCGTGGCCGGGTGATAGAAGCTGCCCACGCCATGGGCAGAATCGTCCGCGGCCTTGAAAGCGACAAGAAAACCCATCAAGTTGCGGGACTTAACATAATAAGGCTTGGGCATGGGCACGCAGGTTTCCCGACCCGCCCTTCTGGCTCCAATGACCAACCCGATCAGGACATGCCATTGACCATGGCCCAAGGAATGAAGCGCCTCGGGACGCCGATCGCGGCGCTGCTCGGCCTGGCGCTGATCGCCCTGATCGCGACCTCCTGGCTCATCAACCGTGACGCGCTGCGCCAGGCGGTGGAAGCGCAGATCCGCGACGTGACCGGGCTCGAGCTCAGTGTCGCAGGCAACATCGACATTTCGGTCCTGCCGGCGAGCTATATCTCCTTCCGCGACGTCGGTCTCAAGGGCGGCGGCGCCACCGATCCCGCGCTCCATGTCGACGTCCTTACTGCCAATTTGCGGCTGCTGCCGCTGCTGCTGCAACGGTTCGAAATCGCCGACCTGACGCTGCTGCGGCCGCGCATTCATGTCAGCCTGAAGCCGGACGGCGAGAGCAACTGGACGCCCTTCATCCAGACCATTGCGCGCACCATGAAGCCCGGCGCCGACAATCAAGTGTCGTTCTCCGAGATCAGGATCCAGGACGGCGTGCTCAATTACGAGGACGTTGCCACGCGCGCCACCGAGAAGCTAGAGGACATCGACCTGTCGCTGGCCTGGCCCTCGATCTCGCGCTCCTTCGCCGCGACCGGACAGTTCGACTGGCGCGGCGAGCGCGTCGATGGCTCGATCAGCTTTTCCGATTTCGTCGCCGCCCTCTCCGGCGAGCGCTCAGGATTGAAGGCGCGGATCGCGAGCGCGCCGCTCAAGCTCGCCTTCGACGGCAGCGTCGCCAACCGCACCAGCCCGATGATGGAAGGCACGCTCACCATCGACAGCCCGTCCTTGCGCAATGCGCTGCGCTGGACCGGCCAGCCGCAGCCCGCCAGCGGCGGCTTCGGCCGTTTCGCGCTGAAGGCGCGCGCCAATGTCGTGGGTGCCTCGATCGCGCTCACCAACGTCAATGTCGAACTCGACGGCAATGCCGCTGAGGGCGTGATGACCTACGCCAATAACGGCCGGCAGACGCTGCAGGCGACGCTCGCCGCCGACGCGCTCGACTTCACACCCTATATCTCGACCTTCCGCCTGCTCGCGAGCGGCGCGCGCGACTGGAACAGGCAGCTGTTCGATCTTAACGGGCTCTCGACCACTGACCTCGACATGCGCCTGTCGGCGGCAAAGCTGACGGTCGGCCCGTCGAAGCTCGGCCGCACTGCGATCGGCGCCAATTTGCGCAACGGCACGCTGGCGCTCTCGGTGGGCGAGGCCCAGGTCTATGGCGGCATCGCCAAGGGCTCGTTCGGCATCGCGCGCGCCGACAGCGTCGCCGACATCAAGGCGCAATTCCAGTTCACCGACGTCGACCTCCAGGCTTGTGCCTCCGAACTGTTCGGCCTCAACAAGCTGTCGGGCCGCGGCAACATCAACGTGTCGCTCTTCGCCTCCGGCTCGAGCCCGTTCGGTCTCGTGCAGTCGCTCGACGGCAGCGCCACCGTCACCGGGCATGACGGCGCGATCTCGGGCTTCAATGCCGAGCAGCTGCTCAAGCGGCTGGAGCGGCGGCCGCTGTCGGGCGGCGGCAATTTCCGCAACGGCTCGACCCCCTACGACAAGCTCACCATCGCAGTGAAATTCTCCGACGGGATCGCCACCGCCGAGGACATCCGCATCGAAGGACCCGCGGCGAAGATCACGCTGACCGGCACCGCCTCGGTACCGACACGCGAATACGACATGAAGGGCGTCGCGAGCCTCAACACGACGTCAGGCTTTCAATTGCCCTTCATGGTGCAGGGGCCCTGGGACGATCCCCTGATTTTCCCCGACCCCGAAAGCCTGATCCGGCAGTCGCCTGCGGCCTCTCCCTTCCTCGATCTCCTGAAGCAGCGCATTACCGGGGGCGGAAAGCGCCCGGCGCAGGACGGATCGCCGGCGGCGGAGAACGCGAAGGAGAGCGCCAAGTCCAACTAGAGTGATTAACCTCGCTCTCTTAGGCTTGGCAGCCTGCGCACAGGCTCGATTTGCCAAATCCAATACTGCGACGGATTTGATGCAAACGCGGCGTCAAGCGGCCGATTGCGTCGTCGAGATCCAGCTCTTGTCCTCGTGCACCATGGTTGCCCCGTCGATCTTCGTCCCGGCCGCGACCTTGATAGTGCCGCTCTGTCCCAGTTCACGGGCCAGCACCTCGCGGTCACAGGCGTCCTCCCACAGCGAAATGGTGATGGATGCGACACAGTTGCTGATCATGCTGGTCAGCGCCCGCGCCTCCGACATGAAGCGGTCAATGCCAACAAGCAGCGCCACGCCGGTCACCGGCAAATCCGGCATGACCGAAAGGGTCGCGACAAGCGCGACGAAGCCGCTGCCGGTGACGCCTGCCGCCCCTTTGGAAGTCAGCAGCATCAGTCCGAGCATTGCCGCAATCTGCCCCCATGACAGGTGAATGTCGCAAGCTTGCGCAATGAAGATGGAAGCCAGGGTGAGATAAATGGCGCTGCCGTCCAGATTGAAAGAGTAGCCCATCGGCAACACGAGCCCCGATACGCCTTTCCGGCATCCGAGTTGCTCCAGCTTGCGTAGCGCACCAGGCAACGCCGGCTCCGACGACGACGTGCCGAGCACGATCAGCAGTTCTTCCTTGAAGTAGCGGATAGTCTTCCACAGGCTGAAGCCGTTAAGCCGCGCCAGCGTGCCAAGCACGACGACCACGAAGACGGAGCAGGCGATATAGAACGTCAGGATCAGCAGTCCGAGCGAACCAATCGAACGGATGCCGTAGCGCCCCACCGTGAACGCCATGGCTCCAAAGGCGCCGAGCGGAGCGAGCTTCATGATGAAGCCGAACGACACAAACAGCACCTGTGAGAACGAATCGACTGCCTTTGTCACCACCACACCGCCATCGCCGGCACGGCTTAGGCCAAAAGCGATCAGGACAGAAATCAGTAGCACCGGCAGCACTTCGCCGTCGGCAAACGCTCCAAAAAACGAATGCGGGATGATGTGCAGCACGAACTCCGCGAATCCGGTCGCACCTGCCTGCTTGGTGAATTTCGCGGCCACCGACGGATCCAGCGTACTGACGGACACATGCATGCCAACACCCGGCTGGATCAGCGATACAGCGAGTAACCCGGCCAGCAGTGCGAGCACAGTCAGCAGGTAGAACAGCGCCATGGATTTCACCAGCGTGCGGCCGATCTCGCGGGAATCGCTGATGCTGTTGATGCCGCTGACGATAGTGCAGAACACGATCGGCGCGATCATCATCTTGACCAGCTTGACGAAGCCGTCGCCAAGCGGCTTCAGCGCGGTACCCAACTCAGGCCACAGATGGCCCGTGAGGACACCCAGCATCAGGCCAATCAGCACCTGGACGTAGAGAATCCGGTAGAATGGCTTCCCCGCCTGCGTGTTCGGGTGCCCAACCAGCGCTTGCTTCTGCATTCGCGTTTCTCCCATGGCTCTGATTTTTCTTGATGGCTTCGAAGGCGGCGGGCTTCAGGCCGCCAGCACCGAATGAGGCACGTGCGATCGACGGGCGAAGACATGGCCCTCGAAAATTCGCCGGGCCGTCCGCTGCACCCGGGCAATTGGGCCGGGCTCCAGCCGAACGACGAGCTGGCCGGAGGGATGGGCGAGCGTGATCGGGACCGGCAGTGCCAGCGGCCCGACCATCTCTGCGGCGATCGTTCCGGGCGTCACGCAGGCAGTCGCGATCGCGACAGCGCCGGTCACCGCCAGCGCGCTATGGCAGTCATGCGGCATGAAGTACCGGATGTTCAACGCCCCCTCGCCCGCAGGCGCCATCAGAACCGGCTTCGGGATCACCATTGTCGCGGAGTTCGGAAAACCCATCCGGCGTCCCGCCTCGATGCGCAAGTTCTCGAGACGCGCACGGAAGCCGCTGTCGGCGAAGTCCGAGGGCGCCTCACGGCCAGCCCAGCCCAGATCCGCCGCGCGGACCAGCATGACCGGAATCGCCGCGTCGATGCAGGTCACGTCGATCCCTTCGATGCAGTCGACCGGACGTCCCGTCGGCAGCAGGCGACCGGTGCATGCGCCGGCCGCGTTGGGGAAGGACAGTTCGATGGGCGCGGCCGTTCCCGGTACGCCGTCGATCCGCGCCTCGCCCTCGTAAGTCACCCGCCCGCCGGGAGTGGCAACCGTCGCATCAATCAGCTTGCCGGTGTTGACATTGTGGACACGCACATGGGTGCGATCCGCGGTGGCGGCGACCAAGCCGGCTTCGATTGCGAACGGCCCCACCGCTGCCAGCATATTTCCGCAGTTCGGCGAGGTGTCGACGATCCCTTCACGAACACGGACCTGGGCAAACAGGTAGTCAACATCTGCGCCGGGTACCGAGGCCGGCCCAATGATCGCGACCTTGTTGATAACGGCATTGCCGCCGCCGATTCCATCGATTCCAAGATCGTGCCCACCTCCCATCACGGACAACAGGATCGCGTCGCGCAACCTGGGATCGGCCGGAAGATCGCGGGCCAGGAAGAACGGCCCGCGCGAGGTACCCCCACGCATGACCACACAGGGAATCGCAATCTGATCGTTCATGGACCTTTTCCGTCGGCGACGTCTTCACTCGACCATCCCCCCTCTGAACTCTTTTGTGAAATGCAAATATCCGATGTATTATTCCGCATATCGATATAATGGAGGCTGCCATGAACGCAGAACTGCTCGACCTCAAGGCGTTCATCACCGTCGCGGAGACGGGAAGCTTTGTTCGCACCGCCAAGGCGCTGAACCTGTCTCAGCCGGCGCTCAGCCGACGCATTCAGAAGCTGGAAGAAAGCCTCGGTGCGCCGTTGCTCGAGCGGTCGACGCGCCACGTCAATCTCACCATGACGGGCCGTGACTTCCTGCCGAAGGTGCGCCGCCTCATCGACGAGTTTGAGACGTCGGTGCTCGCCATCCATGATATCGGCGCGCGAAGTTCAGGCTTGGTCTCGGTGGCTGCGGTGCCGACAGCAGTATTCTATTTTCTGCCGCGTGCGATCGGCCGGTTTGCCGAAGCCTATCCGCGCATTCGCATCCGGATTCTGGACATCGGTGCCAATGAGGGACTGGAAGCGGTAGCGCGCGGAGAAGCCGATTTCGGCATCAATTTCATTGGTGCTTCGCATGCCGAGATTGACTTTGAGAAACTGGTTGAGGATCCTTTCGTCCTGGCCTGCCGTCATGACCATGCGCTGGCGTCACGCAAGCAGGTAAGCTGGTCGGAAATTGTGCCGCACCGGGTGATCACCGTCGGTCGCAACAGCGGCAATCGCGCATTGATCGACAATGCGCTGGCGCGACACGGTCTGCAGCTGAACTGGTCCTATGAAGTCGCTCACCTCTCAGGTTCGCTTGGCCTGGTCGAAGCGGGACTGGGCATTGCCGTGCTACCGAAGCTCGCGACGCCCGCCGCCGATCATCCGGTCATTCACACCATTCGGTTGGTCGAGCCGGAAGTGTCGCGGACGATCGGAATCGTGCGCAGGCGCGGGGCGACACTATCCCCTCATGCGAGCCAATTTCTCAAGATGCTGCTCGAGACATGGCGTTCGCTTTCCCGGACCAGCGGGCAAGGCAAGGCGCGATCCCGATCCGCTCAGGCTAGTTCGCATGCCATTTCAACAGGGCTGAAGGGGAAACGCTGACAGTTTGCCCGCTAAGCGGTGCAAGTCCGTTCCCCGACGAACCTGAGCTCCTGGATCAATCGGCCCATTTCCTTCAGAGACATTTTGGCTCCCGCAGCCGGAGCGCCGCGGCGCTACGAGCCGGCTGCGTTGCGTTCAGTCCTCATACCGCTTACAACAGCTGAGTCTTTCGCTGGCGGCGAGCAGGTGTGTGGAGCTGCGCATGGGCAGGCCAAGCCAGAACGCACAAGGCGAATTAATCGCTGCGAATTGATGCGGCGATTGGATCGATACGCGGGTTAAGCATCTCCGCGAGGCTCTATCCCACGACATTGGTCTGACAACATGGCGCTAGATCAGACTTCCGCCATGCGCTAGTGTTTTAGACGGCCGGCTAAAAACACCGGCCGTTTGAGGGAGAAAAACGTGAGATCCAAGGTTATTGGCGCAGTATCATTGGCGGTCGCTGCGGTTGGGCTTTTCGCCGCCACTGCACCCGCCTTTGCGCAGCAGAAGACGATTACGGTCTGGTGGGGCAAGGGCTTCTATCGCTCCGAAGACGACGCGCTGATCGAGACGATCAAGAAGTTCGAAGCCAAGACCGGCATCAAGGTCGAATTGTCGCAGTACGCGATCCAGGACATGATTCCGAAGACGGTCGCGGCGCTCGATGCCGGCACCGTGCCCGACGTTGCCTACTCCGACTCCTATGACGTGCAGGCGCAGGGCAAGTGGGCATACGAGGGCAAGCTCGAGGACCTCACGGATGTCATGGAGCCGATCAAGGGCCGGTTCGTGCAGAACACGCTGGACGCGTCGATCCTCTACAACGATGTGACCAAGAAGAAGGCCTATTACGGCTTCCCGCTGAAGCAGCAGAGCATGCACGTCCAGATCTGGAACGACATGCTGGAGAAGGCCGGCTTCAAGCAGAGCGACATTCCGACCGATTGGACGGGCTATTGGTCGTTCTGGTGCGACAAGGTGCAGCCGGCGATCCGCAAGGCGACCGGCCAGCGCATCTATGCCGTGGGCCAGCCGATGGGCGTGGAATCCACCGATGCCTTCCAGTCGTTCTACACCTTCATGGACGCCTACCACGTCAAGCTGGTCGACGATGACGGCAAGCTGCTGGTCGATGATCCCAAGGTCCGCGAGAACCTGATCAAGGCGATGAAGGACTACACCGACACGTACATCAAGGGCTGCACGCCGCCGTCCTCGACGACGTGGAAGGATCCTGACAACAACGTTGCCTTCCACAACAAGACGATCGTGATGACCCACAACTTCACGATCTCGATCGCGGCGAAATGGTTCGAGGACTCGCAGAACCAGGCCCTCACCCAGGAACAGCGCGACGCCGGCAAGAAGGCCTATGAACAGGACATCATCACGGCGTCCTTCCCCAAGGCGCCGGATGGCTCGACCATCCGCTACCGCTCCGACGTCAAGACCGGGCTGATCTTCACCGCGGCCAAGAACAAGGCCGAGGCCAAGCAGTTCATCAGCTTCCTGCTCCAGGAAGAGAACGTCCGTCCCTATATCGAGGGCGCGCTCGGCCGCTGGTTCCCGGTGACGAAGGAAAGCCAGGAAAGCCCGTTCTGGCAGGCTGACAAGCACCGCAAGGCAGTCTACACGCAATTCAAAGGCGGCACCGCCGCGTTCGACTTCACCAAGAACTGGAAATTCACCGTTCTCAACAACGAGAACGTGTGGGCGAAGGCGATGAACCGGGTGGTGAGCGAGAAGGTTCCGGTCGATAAGGCCGTCGACGAACTGATTGCCCGCATCAAGCAGGTCGCGGGTTAAGTCGTCCGCCCCTCTCCCCGCGTTGCGGGGAAAGGTATAAGAACAACACCGGCCGCGTTTCGCGGCCGGCTTCTCTTTGAAGAGTTCGAAAAGAATGGCGATCACGCTCTCTGGCGATCAGGCAATTCCCGGCCCGCCTCTGTCGTCGCGGCTGACCCCGGCGCAGGTCTGGGGCATCGTGCTGCTCGCGCCCTACCTGCTCGTTTTCCTGGCCTTCGTCGTTTATCCCGTCTGCTATGGGCTGTGGCTGGCGCGCGCTCCGGCGAACTACGTCGCGCTGTACAACGACCCGATCTTCGCGCGCGCCGCGGTCAACACGCTGATTTTCCTGGTCATCGGCATCAATATCAAGATGCTCATCGCGCTGTTCTTGTCCGGCTTCTTCGCCCAGCAGCGCACCTGGATCAAATGGCTCTCGGTGATCTTCATCCTGCCCTGGGCGGTGCCGTCGATCCCGACCATCCTGTCGGTACGCTTCATGCTCAATCCGGAATGGGGCATGATCAACCACCTCATCTTCTCCTTCACCGGCGATGACGGCCCGAACTGGCTGAACGATCCGACCGTGGCGCTGAGCATGGCGATCGCCGTGCACATCTGGAAGTCGCTGCCGTTCTGGACGCTGATCCTGATCACGGGCCGGCTTGCGATCTCGCACGATCTGTTCGAGGCCGCCGAGGTCGACGGCGCGAGCTGGTGGCAGAAATTCCGCTACATCACCTGGCCGTCGATGCAGACGCTCTACGTCACCTGCACGCTGCTCTCGATGATTTGGACGCTTGGCGATTTCAACAGCGTCTATCTGCTCACCGGCGGCGGCCCGGCCGACCTCACGCATGTGCTGTCGACGCTCGGCATCCGCTATCTCCGGCTCGACCAGCTCTCGCTGGCCATGGCGTCGATCGTCTGCGCGATGCCGTTCGTCCTGCCGCTCGTGTACTTCATGATGAAACGGTTGTCGCGATGAAGCTCCCCGGCGTAAGCGAATTTTCTTGGCGTGACGTCGCGACCGAAGCGCGGCTGCTGCTGATCGGCATCCCCGTCTTCCTGTGGACGATGATCCCGATCTATCACATGTTCCTGTTCGCGATCTCCCCGAAGGAGGACGCGTTCTCGGGCAAGCTGTGGCCGGATCATCCGACGCTGCATAACTTCGAGATCGTGTTCAAGCAGCAGCATTACTTTCTGCGCGACTTCTACGTTCAGTTCTGGAATTCGACGGTGATCGCCGTCTCCGTCGGTGTGCTGACGCTGTTCATCGCAACCGCGGCGGCGTTCTCCATCTCACGGCTGAAGGTGCCGGGCGGACGCACCGTGCTGAACCTGGCGCTCTTTACCTATTTCATCCCCGCCGCGTTCCTCGCCGTGCCGATGTACCGCACCATGGGCAATTACGGCCTGCTCAACAATCACTGGTCGCTGATCCTGGCCATGGTGACGATCGCCTCGCCTTACGCGATCTGGGTGCTCAAGCAGGCCTCCGACAAGCTGCCGGTCGAGCTGGACGAGGCCGCCGTGATGGACGGCGCGACGACGCTGCAGATCTTCCGTCTGGTCTACCTGCCGCTGATGATGCCCTCGCTGGTCGCGATCGGCACCTATGCGGTGCTGCTCGCCTGGAACGAATATCTCTACGCGTTCCTGTTGCTCTCCAACGACCGCGAGATCACCCTCCCCGTCGCGCTCGGCAACTTCCTCGCCGCCGACGACTCCCCGTGGGAGCTGTTGATGACCACCGGTTTCATCTACGCGCTGCCGCCGGCCGCGGTCTACTACGCCTTCCGCCGTTACATGGTGGGCGGGCTCACGGCGGGTGCAGTGAAGTCGTAGGCAAACTGGTCATTCCGGTGCACGCGCAGTGCACCCGGAATGATGCCTTCGCTACAGCGGCGCCGCGCTCTCGCCCTGTGAGCTCGACAGTTTCGAGACGAGCGAGGCAATGACGACGACCACCGCGATCAGGGCGATCACCAGCGTGCAGATCGCGTTGATCTCCGGCTTCACCCCCAACCGCACCTCCGAGTAGATCCGGATCGGCAGCGTCGCCGAGCCGGGACCCGTGGTGAAGCTCGCGATCACGAGATCGTCCAGCGACAGCGTGAATGCAAGCATCCAGCCGGCGACGATCGCCGGCGCGATCAGCGGCAGCGTGACGGCCACGAACGCGCGGACGGGATCGCAGCCGAGATCCATGGCGGCCTCCTCCAGCGAGCGATCGAGCGAGCCGAGGCGGGACTGCACGACCACGGCGACGAAGCACATCGTCAGCGTGGTGTGGGCGATCGTCACCGTCCAGAAGCCGCGCTCGGCGTTGAGCGCGACGAACAACAGCAGCAGCGACAATCCGGTGATCACCTCCGGCATCACCAGCGGCGCATAGAGCATGCCGGAGAACAGCGTACGTCCGCGGAAGCGTTCACCACGCGACAGTGCGACCGCTGCGAGGGTGCCGAGTAGCGTGGCAATGGTTGCAGACGAGACCGCAACCCGCAGGCTCATCCAGGCCGCCTCGATCATGGCGCGGTCATTGAAGAACTCGTGATACCAGCGCAGCGACCAGCCACCCCACACCGTCACCAGACGCGAGGCGTTGAAGGAATAGATGACGAGGATGAGGATCGGCAAATAGAGAAACGCCAGCCCGAGCGCGAGCGAGGCGACGTTGAAGCGGGAGAGACGGGAGAGCTTGCGCATCGTATCAGCGCCCCTGTTCCAGTTGCCGCTTCTGGAGCCGCTCATATAGCAGAAGCGGTAGCAGCAGCATCACCAGCAGCACGATGGCCGCCGCGGACGCGACCGGCCAGTCCTTGTTGGTGAAGAATTCGAGCCAGAGGGTCTGGCCGATCATCAGCGAATTGGAGCCGGCAAGAAGATCCGGGATGACGAACTCGCCGACGATTGGAATGAAGCACAAGAGCACGCCGGCGCCGAGGCCGGGCAGCGACAGCGGGAAGGTGACGAGCCAGAACACCTGCCACGGCGGCGCGCCGAGATCGCCGGCCGCCTCCTCCAGCGCCCGCTCCATCTTGGCGAGCGTGGCATAGAGCGGCAGGATCATGAACGGCAAATAGGAATAGACGATGCCGATACACATCGCGCTGTCCGTGGAGAGCCACACCACGGGCTGGCTGACCAGATGCAGCGCCAGCAGGATCTGATTGAGCAGGCCATCGTGCTGGAGGATGTTGATCCAGGCATAGATCCGTATCAGGAACGAGGTCCAGAAGGGCACGATCACCAGCACCATCGCCACCGCCTGCCAGCGCTTCGGCAGCCGCGCCATGCCATAGGCGATGGGGTAACTGATCAGGAGCAGGAGCGCGGTCGCCGTGACCGCGACGATGAGACTGCGCACATAAGCGAATACGTAGATTTCGTCGGAGATCAGCAGCCTGAAATTGTCAATCGACAACGCAGCAAGGGCCGTCTTCAGCGCTTCCCATCCCGCCGTCAGGTCGAACACGGGCTCGTAAGGTGGCTGAGCAATCGCCGTCTGCGACAGGCTGATCTTCAGCACGAAGCCGAACGGCACCAGGAAGAACAGCGCCATCCAGAGGTAAGGCGCGATGGCAGCAAAACGCGCCGGCCGCGCGAAGATACGGCGGGAGCTCATGACGGCAGCACCACGCAGTCGTCGGGCGTAAACCAGGCGATGACTCTCTGGTTCACACTGTAGGCATCGACGTCGAGGCGCGCGCTGTTGACGACTGAAGCTTGCACCATTCCGCCGTCGTCGAGCTTCACCTTATAGGTGGTGGTGCCCCCGAGATAGCAGATGTCGGCGATCACGCCGTCCAGACTGTTGATCGCCGTTTCACGGCCGGCCTCAAACACCGGCCCGCGGCGTGAGAGCTTGACCTTCTCGGGCCGGATTGCGACCGACAGTTTCGTCTCGCTCACCGGCTCGCGCGGCTCCGCCGCCACCAGCGTGCCCGCTTCACGGGTGGCGATCACCAGGCGATGCCCATCGCGCAGCCTGAACTCGCCGTCGAACAAATTGACGTCGCCGACGAACTCGGCGATCCAGCGCGAGCGCGGCGCCTCGTAAAGCTCGCGCGGGGTCGCGACCTGCGCCAGCTTGCCGGCGTTCATCACACCGATCCGGCTCGCCATCGTCATCGCCTCTTCCTGGTCGTGGGTGACGACGATGAAGGTCATGCCGAGCCGGCGCTGCAGCTCCATCAGCTCGGCTTGCGTGCTCTCGCGCAGCTTCTTGTCGAGCGCGGCGAGGGGCTCGTCGAGCAGCAGGAGCTGCGGTCGGCGGGCCAGCGCACGGGCGAGCGCGACGCGCTGGCGCTGGCCGCCGGAGAGCTGGTCGGGCTTGCGTTTCTCCAGCCCCTCGAGCTTCACCAGCGCGACCATCTCCGCAACGCGCGCGGCAATGTCGGCGCGCGCCATACCGGCGCGCTTCAGGCCGAAGGCGATGTTGTCTTGTACCGACAGATGCGGGAACAGCGCGTAGCTCTGGAACATCATGTTGATCGGACGCTCGTGCGGCAAGGCCTGCGCGATATCCTTGCCCCCGAGCAGGATGCGCCCCTCGTCCGGCGCCTCGAAACCGGCGAGCATGCGCAAGAGCGTGGTCTTGCCGCAGCCGCTCGGACCAAGCAGCGCGAAAAACTCGCCGGCCCTGATGTCGAGCGACACGCCGTCCACGGCACGGAACGTCCCGAAGTTCTTGGAGACGCCCTCAATGCGCAGCAACGGCTGCCCGGCCACCGGATGTTGATCTCCGCTGGCCGCATTCGCCGCGGCGTCTGTTCTGGGCAACTCGTCCGTCATGTTCCCTGCCAACCCCGATTCCGCCGCACGCTAGCGGCCGATCGTGCCTAGCTCAACCGGTTCGGGATGAATCGTTCACACCCGCCATGAACGCGGCCAGCGCGTCGCGATCCGCTGCGGGCATGGTCAGACCAAGCTTGGAACGGCGCCACAGGATGTCCTCTGGGAAGCGCGCCCATTCGTGGGTCATGAGATAGCGCACCTCGGCCCCGGTCAGCTCGGGACCGAAGGCGGGACCGAGCTCTTCACGGATCTTGGCCTCGCCGAGCACCGCCGCTAACCGCGAGCCGTAGGCGGCAACCAGCCGCTGGGCCTGCGGCTCCGAGAGAAAGCGCCAGCGGCCGCGCGCGAGATCGACCTCGGTATCAAAACGATTCCAGGCAAAATCCCCGCCGGGCAGCACTGCGCCGGCGGTCCAGCGCGGCGACATCGGATAGAACCGCGCCAACTTCGTCACCGCCCTCTCCGCGCGCAGGCGCGACGTCGTTATGTCGCCGCCGAACATCGTGATCAACGGCGCCTTGCGCCGGCGCGCGTGGAACAGGGTGTTGCCATCACGACTGCGCGCGGACGCCAGGGTCAGGTTGACGCCGGAGACCGTCTGGACCACGTCGGACGGGGTAACGCGCTCGCGGAAATAGCGGCTGGCCGCCTCGCAAAGATAGCTGATATCGGCCCCAGGCATGGCCACGATCGCGGGATCGCCGGTGAACTCACGCGTGACCGTGCCGATCAGGGTGAAGTCGCGCTCGAAGGGCCGGGCAAAGATCAGCCGTCCATCGTTGTTCTGCAAGACGTAGACGTTATCGGATTCGAACAGCCGGGGCACGATGATCTGGCTCATCTGCATGGCGGCCATGGCGAGCAACGGCTGCCGCAGCACAGTCTCCGCCACCACCGACGTCCAGGCCCCGGTCGCGTTGGCCAGTGCCCGGGCCGTGATCGTGCGGCGCTGGCCCCGATCGACCACCGCAAGCCGCCAGGCGTCGGTTCGATCGGCGCGGACGCAACGCGCGCCGGTCCGGATCACCGCGCCACGCTCGGCGGCATCGAGCGCCGTGACCACCACCAGACGGGAATCATCGACGACGCAATCCGAATATTCGAACGCCGTGCCGAACGGACGCTTCAGCGCGTTGCCAACCGGATGATGCGTGATGTCGAGCGTTGTCGCGACAGGCAGCCCGCTCCGGCTGAGGCTGTCATAAAGGAATAGGCCGGCGCGCAGCAGCCATGGCGGACGTTCGTCGGAATGGGCGGGAATGACGAACTGCATCGGCCGGACCAGATGCGGCGCGATCCTGAGCCAGGTCCGCCGCTCCATCAGCGCCCGGCGCACCCGCCAGAACCCGCGCCGTTCCAGAACCGACAGATCGCCGTGGATCAGCCGCGGCGTCGCCGACGACGCCCCGGCGCCGAGATCGCCCTGCTCGAACAGGACGACCCGCAGACCGCGGCCAGCCGCATCGCGCGCGAGGCTGACACCGTTCAGGCCGCCGCCGATGATCGCAAGGTCGTAATCCGCCATGAGCCGACGAGAAGGAGCGAAGCGCCCCATCATCATTAGCCGGTCTTGAGCGCAAGCTCCATGACCTCAGCGCGGCCGACGAGGCCGGCATATTTCCCGATCGGCAGGGGCTTGCCGAGCAGATAGCCCTGCACGCCATCGCAGCCCTCCTTGGCAAGGAAGGCGAGCTGGTCGGTGGTCTCGACGCCCTCGGCGATGATCGACATTTCGAGGCCGTGGCCGAGATCGATCACGGCTCGCACGATTGCCGCCGATTGCGGGTTGCGGCCGAGATTGATGATGAAGGCTCGGTCGATCTTGATCTTGTCGAACGGGAACGCCTGGAGATAGCTCAGCGAGGAATAGCCGGTGCCGAAATCGTCCATGGAGATGCGCACGCCGAGCGCCTTCAGCCGGCGCAGCAGCGCAAGGCCTCGATCAAAGTCCTCGATCAGCACGCCCTCGGTGATCTCCAGCTCGAGCCGGCCGGGTGCAAGGCCGGTCTCGATCAGGATCGAATGGACGAGGCCAACCACGTCACCGTGCATGAACTGCGCCGGCGACAGATTGACTGCGACCTGGAGCGGATTTGGCCAGGACGCCGCCTCACGGCAGGCCTCGCGCAGGATCCACTCGCCCATCTCGACGATCAGGCCGCTCTCTTCCGCGATCGGGATGAATTCGGCCGGCGAGACCTGACCACGCACCGGATGCTGCCAGCGCGCCAATGCCTCGAAGCCGATGATCTCGCTCTCGGCGACGCTGTGGCCGGCGGCGCCCTGCGGCTGGAAGGCGAGCGAGAGCTCGCCATTCTTGATCGCCATCGATAGGTCCTGGTGCAGCACCCGGCGATCGCGGATCTGCTGGTCCATCTCCGGCTGGTAGAGGCTGATCGTGCCGCGCGACTTCTGCTTGGCGCGGAACAGCGCCGCGCCGGCATTGGCAAGCAGCGAGGCACCATCGGCGCCATTGTGCGGGAAGACCGACATGCCAGTGGTGATACCGGCGCGAACCGGCCGACCATCGATCTGGAATTCCCGGGCGACGGCTTCGCCGATCTGCTGCGCCAGCGCCATTCCGGCGTCCGGCTGCTTGCCGTCGATGATGAGACCGAATTCGTCGCCCGACAGGCGCGCCACCACGCCGCCGCGTGCGGAGTCCTGGAGCCGCTGGGCCACCTCGATCAGGAGCTTGTCGCCGAGCGCATGGCCGAAGACGTCGTTGACCTCCTTGAGGCCGTCGAGGTCCACGCACAGGACGGCAAACTCCTCGACCGTGCCTTCGCAGGCCTCGATCATCTGGGTCAGCGCCTGGAGGAAGGCGGCGCGGTTCGGCAGATCGGTGAGGCCGTCGTGATAGGCCATGTGCGCCATGCGCGACTCGGTCTGCCGGCGATCGGTGACGTCCTCATGGGTCTTGATCAGATATTGCGGCTCGCCGGCATCGCTCAACACGGTGGCGCGGCGTGTCAGGAACAGACGCAAGCCGTCCTTAGTGGAGATCGGATGCTCTTCGGTGATCATCCCGCGCTTCTTGATTGCGGCCTCGTCGCGCGCGATGATCAGCTTGGCTTCCTTGGGATTGAAGATATCCGCGGCAGTCAGGCCCGTGGCTTCCTCCCGCCTGCGGTTGAGAATCGTCTCGGCGCTGCGGTTGGCGAGCAAATAGCGGCCGTCCTTGACTTGCTCGACGATCAGCGCGACCGGAATGTTGTCGACCACGAGCTCGAGGAACTTCTTGGTGCTCTCCAGTTCCTGCGACAGCGAGCGGCGGTCGGTGATGTCCTCGAATACCAGCAGCAGGAATCCGGGCCTGTTGCTTTCATTGCGGACCGCGATCCGGATCGAGGCGACCATCCGCTGCTCCCCGCCACGCTCGACCTCGAAGTCGTTGCGGAATTGACCGTCCGGCGAGTTGAGCGCGGCCTGGTCGGTCGCCTCGATAGTGGCCGCCGAGGCGGGCGAAAACAACTCGCGCGCATTCTTGCCGACCACGTGATCCCGCGAGAAGCCCCAGAAGCGCTCATAGGCGGTGTTCGCGAAGATGTAGCGGCCGTCCTCGATGCTCTTCGCGGCAACACAGGCCGGCACATTGTCCAGCACGGTTTCCAGGAACTGCTTGGTGGAGGCGAGCTGTTGCGAAAGCCGCCGCTGTTCGCTGACGTCGAGATGCGTCGCCACCGAGCCGCCGTTCGGCAGCACGTAAAATTTCACCAGGATGGCCCGTCCATCCGGCAGCTCGGTGATCAAACCGTTGCTGCTTGCCGCCTTCTCGTAGAACTCGTCAACGGAGGCTCCGCCGAGCACCCCGCGCTTGCGTCGCAGCTCGAGGAGTTCGGAGCCGTTCATGTTGGCCCGGATATCCGACCGCGTCAGGCCATAGATCTCGAGATAGCGGTCGTTGCAGAAGATGACGCGCCGCTGCGCATCCGTCATCACCACGCCCTGGTTGAGATTGTTCATTGCCGAGGAGACGAAGGCATTGCGCCGCATCTGCGAACGCCTGGTCCGCCGCAGCGAGGAATGGATCCATAGCGCGATCGCGGCGAGGAACGAGCAGACGATGATGCTCGCGATCAGGACTTCCCAGATCACGTTGGGATCGAGCTTGGCGAGATCGCCCGGAGCGGTGAAGCTGTCCGACAGCGCAAAGGCGTGCGCAGGGCCGACCGCGCTGGCCAGGCACACGACGGCCTGCACAGCAATCGGAAGCGCACTGCCCACGTGCCAGTTTTTCTCAGCCATCCGCCACCCGCGATTTCAACGCCGGATTGTCTGGCTTCGCGGGTTTGGATCGGGTAAACGCCTGTACGCGCAACGGAAAAATGTGACGCGAAACACGGCAATTGCCCTGACATGATAAATGCTTCCTTAACGGAAAACGGCCGCGCGCCGTCGCCTCAAGGCCCACTGCCACCGGCTCTCCCAACTGACGTCCTGCACGACCATGGATAGGGTCGATTGCGTCGTCATCGGAGCCGGCGTGATCGGGCTCGCGGTGGCTCGAAGGCTCGCTCAGGCCGGGCGCGAGGTCGTCGTGCTCGAGGAAGCCGAGGCCATCGGCACCGTCACCTCCTCGCGCAACAGCGAGGTGATCCATGCCGGCATCTACTACCGCGCCGGGAGCTGGATGGCGCGCATGTGCGTCGGCGGCAAGCAGGCGCTGTACCGCTACTGCGCTGAGCGCGGCATCCCGCACAAGAATTGTGGCAAGCTGATCGTCGCGACCAGCGCGAAAGAGACCGAGAAGCTGCAATCGATCAAGGCGCATGCCGAAGCCAACGGCGTGCTCGACATGCAACTGCTTTCGGGCGAGGCCGCACGCGCGCTCGAGCCGGCGCTCGCCTGCGACGCCGCGCTGCTGTCGCCGTCGACCGGCATCATCGACAGTCACGCCTACATGCTCTCGCTACGCGGCGAAGCCGAGGAGGCCGGCGCGGCCTTCGCGTTCCACACGCCGCTGGTCCGTGCCAAGGCAGCCGCCGACGGCATCGAGATCGAGGCCGGCGGTGAGGCGCCGATGACGCTGCAATGCAGCCTTCTCGTCAACGCCGCGGGACTCTCGGCGACGAATGTGGCGCGTAACATCGACGGCATGCCGCTGGACCGGATTCCGCCGGCCTATCTCGCCAAGGGGAATTATTTCAGCTGCAGTGCCAGGGCGCCGTTCTCGCGCCTGATCTACCCGGTGCCCGAGCCCGGCGGGTTGGGGGTGCACCTGACGCTGGACATGGCGGGTCAGGCCCGCTTCGGCCCCGACGTCGAGTGGATCGAGACCATCAATTACGAGGTCGATCCGGCACGCGCCGAGCGCTTCTATCCCGCGATCCGCAAATACTGGCCAACACTGCCCGACGGGGCGTTGATTCCGAGCTATTCAGGCATTCGCCCGAAGATCGTGCCGCCAGCGGTGGCGACGCAGGATTTTCTGATGCAGGGCCCGCGCGATCACGGCGTGGCAGGCTTGATCAACCTGTTCGGCATCGAATCGCCGGGACTGACGTCGTCGCTAGCAATCGCGGATCACGTCGCGGAGCTCGCGGACATCTAGAGCGTTTCGAGCAAAGCGGATACCGGTTTGCGTCAAGAAAATGCGTCGAAGCAAAAGGCTGACGCCGCACAAATTTGCACGACGCGCGCTCCTTGCAGCAGGGATGAGCGCAAAGGCGCTCATCCCTGCCTAAGGAGTACGATCAACTCTACGCTGTTGCGGGGGTCACTAGTGGAGCGTGTCGCCTTGCTTCAGACGCTCGATCTGGTCCTTGACCATCAACTTCCGGCGCTTCAACTCAACAATTTGCAGGTCGTCTGTTGAAAGGTGCACGAGAGCTTCGTGCAATTCGTTTTCGAGAAGTTTGTGCTTCCGTTCCAATTCAACAAGATGTGCCTGAATTGTCATTCGAAACCTCCTCGGTAGGGTTGAACCTCAGGATTCGATCCGGACGAGGGAAGTCTACATCACCGATTCGTTCTGTCGATGGGTATCCGTGGTTGCGCCGTCATTTTTGAAAATTCATATGTAACGAAGCGTGAGTAAGGGAACCACGCAGGAAAAAACCATGATATCAATGCGCTTGCACAGCGCCGCGGCGACCCGCAGAAATATGTTGCGGAAGATCAGCGGCCGGCGGCCGCAGATCGCTTGCGGTCACGCCGCGCAAGGACGATAATTTCCACAGGGCATCCACAGCCCAGATCTCACGGCTATCGGTTTTCGGCCACCGCAGACATGACCAATGAAGACGAGCGTGAGCTCGAAGCCGAGCTCACCCGGTTGCAGCAGGAACACCGAGACCTCGATGCGGCGATCGATGCACTGCATCAGTCGCCCGCCCCCGACCTGTTGCGGTTACAACGGTTGAAGAAGCGCAAGCTGTTGTTGCGCGACCGCATCGCTTTCATCGAAGACCAGATCACGCCCGACATCATCGCCTGATCCGCAAGGCGGCCTTGCGGCGGCTTGCGGGTGCGTGAATCTGCTTGACTCAACGAGAACAAAATAGGAACATTCTGGCTTCCAACGCCCCCAGGAAACGCCAAGGACAACGCAGATGTCGGCAACCGCCCTTCTCGACAACAGCCATTATGAACAGGCCTGCGATCAGGCGATCGCGATGTGCGACGGCAATCTGCGCAGCACCATCAAGGCGCTGATCATGGCCAATGAATATCTGGAAGCCGAGCTGGAGGAATTGCAGGCGGCGATTTCCGCCGGCTGCGTTCCGGAGATCTCGCCCGGCAAGATGCGAAGCAAAAGCAGCGCCGCCTGAGTTCAACATCGGAGCAACGCCATGTCGGATGTAACCTACTACGTTGCAATGCCCCTCCTGATCGATGCTGACGGATCGCCCGTCGCGGGCGCCGCAGAGGAGTGCCAGAGCTCGACGGCCGCGTTGCGGCGCGCCGAAATCCTATCGCGCGGCGCTGGTCACATCGGCGCGATCGCGTTCAGCCGCAGCGGCGATCCCATGACCGGCGAATTCGGCGACGCCACATTGCTGCGCAAGTTCGGCAATGTGCCACAAGATCTCACCGCGCTGTAGGATTAGCTCCCGGCCAGCCTGGTCCGCGGCTCGTGCCGCCGGCACGCCTTGCGCACATACATGGCGGCATCGGCTTCCTCGAGGGCGCGGCCTGCGTCGGACTGCGCCCCCAGCAACGCGACGCCGGCCGAGGCGCCCGCAGCCACGTGCTGGCCCCGAAAGGTGAAGGACAATTCGTCGATCGCCTGCTCGAACGAGGCGGCCTTCGCTTTGGCGTCGGTCTCGCTGAGATTCCACAGCAGCAGGGCGAACTCGTCGCCGCCAAGACGGCCGACCACGTCCGAGGCGCGGACCTGCCGCGTCAGCGTCGCGGCAATCGCCTTGAGCACTTCGTCGCCGGCGGCGTGTCCGAAGGAATCGTTGATCGGCTTCAGCCGATCGACGTCGAGCACGATCAGCGCGCCGCTGGCGCGGTAGCGCTTCATGTAGGCGATGGCGCGGTTGAGCTCGCGCTCGAAGCCGCGCCGGTTCGGAATCTCGAGCAGGAAATCGGTGTCAGCGGCCGCTTCGAGCTCCGCGACCCGCCGCTCCGCCGCCTTGAGCTTGCTCCGCAAGCCGCGGATGGTCGCCTTGATGCTTTCCGTGGCGCCATTGGCCTGCGTTCGGCGCCGCGACGGCCTGGCCGGAGGCTTGGCAGCGGCCTTGGAACGGCTGGCGCTGGTCTTCCGGCCTTTTTCGGCCTTCGCAGCACTCGCCCTTTTTGGTTTCTTCATGGGCATCCTGCTCAATGAAGGCTTGCGGGGATTCACCAAGACAGGATAGTGCATTCCCTTCTCCTTGCCACCGCCTTGCGAGCCGCCGGCCGGAACCTTTAATCTGGCCTATCTTTCTGTTTTCCGGGCACAATTGACGTCATGACCGCGCCGATCGCCATCATCATGGGAAGCCAGTCGGACTGGGACACGATGCGGCATGCCGCCGACACGCTTGCCGCGCTCGGCGTCGCCGCCGACACCCGCATCGTTTCGGCCCATCGCACGCCCGATCGCCTGTTTGCCTTCGCCAAAGGCGCCAAGGCGGCGGGATACAAGGTCATCATCGCCGGCGCTGGCGGCGCCGCGCATCTGCCCGGCATGGCGGCCGCGCTGACGGAGCTGCCGGTGTTCGGCGTGCCCGTGGAATCGAAGACGCTCAAAGGCCTCGATTCGCTGTATTCGATCGTTCAGATGCCCGCGGGTATCCCGGTGGGCACCCTCGCCATCGGCAAGGCCGGCGCGATCAACGCCGCGCTGCTGGCAGCTTCCGTGCTGGCGCTGTCCGATCCCGCCCTGTCCGGTCGCCTTGCCGCCTGGCGCAAGGCGCAGACCGAGGCAGTTGCCGAGCGCCCGGAGGACAAGGCGTGACTGACGCAAAGCAGGTGACGCTGAAGCCGGGCGACACCATCGGAATCCTCGGCGGCGGACAATTGGGCCGGATGCTGGCGATGGCTGCGGCGCGGCTCGGGCTGCGCTGCCAGGTCTTCTCGCCCGATCCGGACTCGCCGGCCTTCGACGTTGTCCTCAATGCGACCTGCGCCGAATATGCCGATGTCGAGGCGCTCGAGCTGTTCGCCAACGAGGTCGACGTCATCACCTACGAATTCGAGAACGTGCCGGCGGCCGCCGCGATGGTGCTGGACGCGCGCCGCCCGGTGCTGCCCAACCGCAAGATCCTCGAGACCACCCAGGATCGATTGGCCGAGAAGGATTTTGTCACCCGGCTCGGCATCGGCACCGCCGCTTACGCCGACGTCACCTCGGTGGCTTCGTTGCGCGAGGCGATCGTCGGGATCGGCCTTCCAGCCGTGCTTAAAACCCGCCGCTTCGGTTATGACGGCAAGGGCCAAGCCATCATCCGCGAGGGCGACGATATCGCCAAGGTGTGGACCAGTCTCGCCACCAAATCGGCGATCCTGGAGGCATTCGTGCCCTACGAGCGCGAGATTTCCGTGATCGCCGCCCGCGCGGCGACGGGTCAGGTCGAGTGCTTCGACGTCACCGAGAACGAGCACCGCGACCACATTCTCAAGATATCGCGCGCGCCCGCACCGATCGCGGACTCGCTCGCCGAAGAAGCGCGCAGCATCGCCAGCAAGATCGCCAGCGCGCTCGACTATGTCGGCGTGCTCGCCGTCGAGATGTTCGTGCTCACCAATGGCACCGGACCGAAGGTGCTGGTCAACGAGATCGCTCCGCGCGTGCACAATTCCGGACACTGGACGCTGGACGGCGCGTCCGTGTCGCAATTCGAGCAGCACATCCGCGCCATCGCCGGCTGGCCCCTCGGCAAGCCCGTGCGCCACGGTGAATGCGTCACCATGACCAATCTGATTGGCGACGAGATCAATGACTACGACAAGTGGCTGACGGTTCCTGGCGCCACGGTGCACATCTACGGCAAGGGCGCGCCGCGCCCCGGCCGCAAGATGGGACACGTCACCGAAGTCACGCCGACAAAAGCCAAATGAGGGGACCGCAGCAATCGCTGCGATCCCCCTTGCGATCACGCCGTCTTTGCGCCGGCGACGACACCTGTAGGCTCCTCGCTGAGCCAGCGGTAGATCACCCCGCCTAACGCGCCGCCGATCAATGGCGCGACCCAGAACAGCCAGAGCTGCGACAGCGCCCATCCGCCGACGAACAGCGCGGGGCCGGTGCTGCGCGCCGGGTTCACCGAGGTGTTGGTGACGGGGATACTGACGAGATGGATCATCACCAGCGCGAGCCCGATCGCGAGCGGCGCGAAGCCCGCGGGCGCACGGCCATGGGTGGCGCCCATGATGATGAACAGGAACATCATGGTCATCACCACCTCGGTGAGGAAGCACACGATCATGCTATACTGGCCGGGCGAATGCGCGTCATAGCCGTTCGACGCGAAGCCCTTGGCGACGTCGAATCCGGGCGCCCCGCTCGCGATGACATAGAGCAGCCACGCGGCAACGATGGCGCCCGCCACCTGTGCGATCACATAGGGCAGGATCTGGCCGGCCGGAAAACGGCCACCTGCGGCGAGGCCGATCGTGACGGCCGGATTGAGGTGGCAACCCGAGATGTGGCCGATCGCATAGGCCATGGTGACGACGCTCAGCCCGAACGCCAGAGACACACCGACCAGTCCGATGCCGACCTGGGGAAAGCCGGCGGCAATGACGGCGCTGCCGCAGCCTGCGAATGTGAGCCAGAAAGTGCCGATGGCTTCGGCGGCGTATTTTTTGATGTCCATGTGTCGTCCCCTGATTTCAAGTTTCCGGAACAAAGCTCCGGAAACGACCCCGCCATGGGCGTCAAATCGCCCAAATCGGGGCCGCACAGAGGTATTTTCGCCGCATTTAATGGCCGAAATTGGCCCGAAACCCGGCTTGGCCGGTGGACATCTGCAGTTTTGTCTGATACATCCGCGCGCTCAAGGTTAAGGGCTTGCGCGTTTTGCCATCCCCTTAATTCTTACCAGAATTCAAATCCGATCCACCTGAAGAGGATGCCGCGTGCAGGTTCTCGTCCGCGATAACAATGTCGATCAAGCCCTCAAGGCGCTGAAAAAGAAGATGCAGCGCGAGGGAATTTTCCGTGAGATGAAGCTCCGCGGTCATTATGAGAAGCCGTCCGAGAAGAAGGCCCGTGAAAAGGCCGAAGCCGTGCGCCGCGCACGCAAGCTGGCCCGCAAGAAGCTGCAGCGCGAAGGCCTGCTGCCGATGAAGCCGAAGCCGGTGTTCGGCGCAGGTCCGGGCGGTGATCGTGGCGGTCGCGGCCCGGGTGCAGGTCCGCGCGGACCGCGCTGATCTACCGGATCTTGCAAGACTTCAGTTTTCGATAACGCGGGCCCCTGGCCCGCGTTATTGTTTTGAGCGGTGCCTATTCTGGGACAGGGGCGCCACCGATGCGGCACTGAAGCACGATGAGATTGGGATTGAACGTCATCGCGCTTTGGTTTGTTGTTTGAGCATGATCTCCGCGCAAACGCATTTCCGCGTTTGTCGCGAGGGAGAACCGCTTCACACTTTTCGGACCATGCTCTAGCGCGAGCGACCGTAGATGGCCTCCCCTTTCCCCGAGCGCAGCTTGGCGCGGCTACGCCAGATCTGGCAGCAACCGTTCGTGTTGGCTTTGATCGGGATTGCGCTGTGCAGTTGCTCCTTCGATCTGGGATCGCTGATGCCGGAGAAGGAGAAGCCTCAGGAGGCGCCGAAGGCGATCGCGACCGCCGAAAGCGCGGTCAGCGCTGGCAACGTCAGCGAAGCTCAGGCGCACACGGCAAAGGCCCAATCCCTGGCGAAGTCAGGCGAGGCCGCAGCTGCGCTCGACGAATTCAATCGCGCGGTCGGGCTCGATCCCTACAACGCGCAGGCGCTCTATGGCCGTGCCTTGATCTATCAGGGCAATAACCAGCACGATTTCGCAATCGCCGATTTCAGCGCTGCGAGCGGGCTCAACCCGCAGAAAGTCGAACCACTGCTCGGCCGCGCCACCAGCTATCTCGCGCTCGGCAAGATCAAGGAAGCCGCAGCCGATCTGGACGAGGCCTCCGAGTCCGATCCGCACAACGCCCAGGTCTGGACCACCCGCGGACAGGCCTATGAGCGGCTGGGCGACAGGGCCAAGGCAGCGGCGTCCTACACCAAGGCGGTCTCGCTTCGCCCACGCGACGATGCCGCCCGCAGCGGCCTCGCCCGGGTCGGCGGCTGACAGCGCGGCTCAGATGCCGTCCTAATCGGCAGTGGCGGGTTTTGGCAGAACGGCGTGGAACATCGATTTCACGCCGGACAGCATCTCATCGGCGACATTAGTCTTCGGCCGCCGCATGGTCGTGGCCGCGGCGGCGTCGGCGCGCAGATCGAGCGGCGGTGCGATCACCGGCACGGGAATGTCAGCCGGCGGCGTGATCCGATTCGGGTCGTCATTTCCGACCGAGGCCATGTAAGGCGGGTTGAGCGGCGACGAGCCGCTATTGCCATAGGCCTCGGGTGACGGCGTCGACACGGTGATCGGCGGCGGCAGCGGACGCACCGTGGACGGCTCCGCGGTGATCACACGCGGCGCCTCCGGGGTACGGGCTGCTTCCCGTACCGCAGGCTCCGCCGGCCTTTCAGCCGGCTTGGTCTCGGAAGACTTGGTCTCGGAAGACTTGGTCTCGATTGATTTGGCCTCAGCGGCCTTGCCCTCAGGCGACTTGCGCAGACGCTCGATCGCGGCACGCACGAGATCGTTGGCGTCGGGGGCCGCGGCCGGGGAAGCCGCAGCCGGCGCCGAATTGGCCTCCACCATCGGGGCGGTGGCGGGAACCGCAGCAGCCGGAGCGGATTTGGCGGCCGCCTTTTCGCGCGCGGCGGTGCGGCCGCGCGGGCTGGTCTCGGCGGGAGCAACGTCTGCGGCCTTGGTCTCGGCAGCAGGCTGATGATCGGCAGGTTTCTCGGCCGCCGGCTTGTCCGCAGCGTTCTTCTCGGAAACGCTCTTCTCGGAGACGCTCTTCTCGGAGACACCCTTGGCCTTGACGCCGGGCGCGGGAAGGCTGGCGGTATCCGCCGGCTTGCCCTCACTGCCAGCCTGGGCAGGCACCGCCACGGCCGCAGGAGCATCGGGTGCGGGCTTGGCATTGATGTAGTGATTAACGATGTAAGCCCCGATGATCGTCGCGAGCACCGAGGGGAAAATATCCATCGAGATTTTAGCGAGGTATTTCAGCATTTCTCGGCCACTCCCCGCGCGATCTGATGCGGGAACTTTGGGGCATTGTGAGGGATCAACTGCGACGGATCGATGGCAAACAGCAACGCCAACCTACGGTTTTAGCTCGACTTCAAGGAACACGATCTCGGTTGAGGTTTCGTTAAGTACGTCATGCTGGACGCCAGCCTTGCGGAAATAGGATTTCCCGGCCGCAAGCTGCGCCTTGGATCTCTCGCCGCCGGGCGCCACGATGGTCATCTCCCCCGCCACCACGGGTACAATCACATAGTCCATGCCGTGCGTGTGATGCCCGGTGGCGCTCCCCGGCGCAAGTCGCCACTCGGTCACGCGAACCTGCGCGTCGTCGACCTGAACCTCGGACTGGGCGGCAAGCATCGGGAACTCTCCTTGTCGCGCTTCAGGGCACGAAGACCATGAACACGTAGACGGCAAATACCACCATGTGGACCAGACCGAACAGGACATTGGTCCTCCCGGTGCCGAAGGTCAGCATGCTCAAGAAGAAGGTCAGGAGCAAGAGCACGCTGCCCTGGGCGTTGAGGCCGAGTTCGAGCTCCTTGTCGAGCGCGTAGGTGGCGACGCCGACGGCCGGGATGGTCAGCCCGATGGTCGCGAGTGACGATCCGAGCGCGAGGTTAATGCTCTTCTGGAGGTCGTTCTTGCGGGCAGCCGCGATGGCCGCGACGCCCTCGGGCAGCAGGATCAGGAGCGCGACCAGAAGGCCGGCGAAGGCCGGCGGCGCGCCGATCCTGGCGCCCACGGCATCGACCACCAGCGAGAATTTCTTGGCGAGCAGCACGACCGCCAGAAGTGAGACCAAGAGCAGCGCCACGGTGAGCGCGAGCGCCCCACTTGACAGGTGCACCTCCCCGCCCTCGCCCTGCGCCCGATCATGAACGAAGTAATCCTTGTGCAGGACGGTCTGGGTGTAGAGAAACACCGCATAAAGCGCGAGCGTGACCACGTCGACGAAACCGAGCTGAACCGCCGAATAGACCGGCCCGGGCGTGGTGGTGGTGTAGTTCGGCATGATCAGCGTGATGGTGGCAAGCGCAAACAGGACGCTGAGATAGACGTTGGCCCCGGAGAGCTGGAAACCCTGCTCGCGATAACGCAGGCCGCCGATGAAGATGCAGAGCCCGACGAGGCCATTGCAGACGATCATGACCACGGCGAACACGGTGTCGCGCGCGAGCGCCGGGGCGGGCTTGTCGCCCAGCATGATCGTGGTGATCAGCGCCACTTCGATGATGGTCACCGAGAGCGTCAGCACCAGCGTGCCATAGGGTTCGCCGACCCGCTCAGCGATCACTTCGGCATGATGAACCGCGGCGAATACGGTGCCGAACAGGATGATCAGAAGGACAATGGCGAAGACGAGCCCGCCGAGCGACAGCGTGAACACGTAGTCCGTCGCGCTAACAGCCGCGAACAACAGCACGGCCAGCGCCGGGAAGATCCAGGCCGACCGGGGCATCGGGTTATGTGCGCTCATCCATCGCTTCCATGTGCTGGCATGAGCAGTAGCAAATCAGGCGTGAGATTCAATGCCAGTGCAGGATCGGCGCCACCGGCAGAAGCGTCAGCAGCAGGAACAGCGGAATCAGCACGGCGCCGGCGCGCAACATATAGCCGAAGAAGCTCGGCATCTCGATGCCGTTCTCGCTGGCAATGCTGCTCACCATGAAGTTCGGCGCATTGCCGATATAGGTGAGCGCACCCATGTAGACCGCGCCCATGGAGATCGAGGCGAGCGTACCCGAGAGTTCATGCATTAGCACTTGCGGGTCGCCGCCGGCGAGTTCGAAGAACAACAGATAGGTCGGCGCATTGTCGAGGAACGCCGACATCAGGCCGGTGAACCAGAAATAGGCGACTTCGCGCGGCGCACCGTCCGGCGCCGTCACCGCCGACAACAGCCAGGCGAAGGCACCGTGATGGCCGGCATTGAGCATGGCAATGACGGGAATGATCGCGACGAAAATGCCGGCGAACAGTTTCGCGACCTCGCGGATCGGCTCCCAGGTGAAGCCGTTGGCCAGTCTGTGCTCGTCCGGCGTCAGCCAAACCGACAAGGCCGCAATGGCCAGCAGCACCAAATTGCGGACGACGTCCTCCAGTTGCAGCTTGGTGCCGAGAATGTCGAAGGCAATGCCGGGCTTCCACATCGCCGACGCCAGCAGGCTCGCGACGATGGCCGCGATCAGCACCAAATTGACAAGGCCGCGGATGCGCAGCGGCTCCCCGCAACCTGCGTCGCCGGGCGGCGACTCGTTGCGGAAGCGCCAGACGTCGATGGCGACGAAGATGGCGAGCAGCAGTCCGGCCACGATTGCGGTCTGCAACCAGATGGTACGCGTGGTCCAGAAGAAATCGACGCCATGCAGGAAGCCGACGAACAGCGGGGGATCGCCGAGCGGGCTCAGCGCGCCGCCGACATTGGCAACCAGGATGACGAAGAAGATGACGACATGGGTATTGTGGCGCCGCAGCCGGTTGGCGCGGATCAAGGGACGGATCAGGATCATCGCGGCTCCCGTGGTGCCGACAATGCTCGCCCCCAATGTGCCGAGCGCGAGGATGCCGAAATTGGTCGCCGGCGTGGCCTTGATATCGCCCGTGATGAGGATGCCGCCGGCCACGACATAGAGCGAGAACAGCAGCACGATGAAGCCGAGATATTCGGCGAGCATGGCGTGAACGAGCGCCGCCAGCGTTGCCATGCTCCCGGCAAAGATGACGAGCGCGGCGAGTGCCAGCAGCGACCAGGCCGCGGCGATCTTGCCGTAGTGATGATGCCAGATTTTTGGAAACAGCAGCGGACCCAATGCGATCGACAGCAACAGGCCGGCAAAGGGTAGCGCATAGGGCCAGCACATGGCGGCACCATCGAGCCCGGTCGCTGCCCATGCGTGTTGCGGCGACAACGCGAGGATCGCGGCGAAGGCCAGGCGCCAGGGCCACGTGACGAACTGCTTAGGATTCAATGAAGCGCCTTGCCGTTTCGATCGCACCGAAAGCATCGAGATTGTCGTGTCCGCCGCCCGCGAAGCGAACGAACTGCTTGGGTCCGCGGGCGAGCGCAAACAGACGCTCTCCGAACACGATCGAAATGACAAGGTCATTCGTGCCATGCATGATCAGCAGCGGCACCGTGACGCGCGCGATCCGCTCGTCGGAGCGAAACGGGTCGCGCATCAGGAGGCGCACCGGCACGAACCGGAACGCCGATGCGGCGATATCGACCGCCGAGGTATAGGGCGCCTCCAGGATCAGCTTGCCGATCGGATGCTCGGATGCGAGCGCGACGGCCACGCCGGTGCCGAGCGAAAAGCCCCAGGCGACGATCCGTTCCGCGGCATAGCGCCCCGACGTGAAATCGTAGGCAGCTGCGGCATCGCGCAGCAAACCCTCCTCACTCGGCGCACCGCTCGACCCGGCATAGCCGCGATAGGACAGCGCGACGAGGCCGGTGCCGTCGGCCGTCATCGCCCTGAAGCGGCTGACGCGACCGGCGAGAAAATCGCCATTGCCCGGAAAATACAGGATCACGGGACGGCTACGCTTCGCCGGCACGTGCCAGACGATGACCTTCTCGCCGTCCGACGTGGTCAGGACATGCTCTTCCGCCTCGGGAAGGCCCGCGGCATCGGGTGCGGTGCGACCGGCGGGCGGGATCGGAAACATCATCTGGCGCTGTCGGACATACAGCACGAGGAGACCGGCGCAATAGACGGCCGCGAGCAGGATGGCGATCCACTTGACTATGGTCATGATACGCGGCCGGCCTTTCGGCTCACGGCTTGCGACGGCTCCGCAGCAATTTCATGACATGGGGCCGGAGGCTGGCCGGAACATCGCGGCAGCGGCACGCCGCCTTGCGGGCGGCCCGCCGGCTGCGCGCTGCGCGCGCGTCGCTTTGGGAGGCATGCGATGGGACCGGTGCCATTCCTTTGTGATGGGCACGGTCCGTTTGCTTCCGCGCTACATCGCCTTGACGATGTTCTCGGTGACCTTCTTGGCGTCGCCGAGCAGCATCATGGTGTTGTCGCGATAGAACAGCGGATTGTCGATGCCGGCATAGCCGGAGGCGAGCGAGCGCTTGATGAACATCACGGTGCCGGCCTTCCAGACCTGGAGCACGGGCATGCCGTAGATCGGTGAAGTCTTGTCCTCTTCGGCGGCCGGGTTGGTAACGTCGTTGGCGCCGATCACGAAGGCGATGTCGGCCTGCGCGAATTCGGAGTTGATGTCCTCGAGCTCGAACACCTCGTCATAGGGCACGTTGGCTTCGGCGAGCAGCACGTTCATGTGGCCGGGCATGCGGCCGGCGACCGGGTGAATGGCATATTTCACCTCGACACCTTCCTTCTTCAGGATGTCAGCCATCTCGCGCAGCGCGTGCTGGGCCTGCGCCACCGCCATGCCGTAGCCGGGCACGATGATGACCTTGGAGGCGTTCTTCATGATGAAGGCAGCATCGTCGGCCGAGCCGAGCTTGGCGGGCTTCTGCTCGCCCGTACCGCTGGCGGCCGCAGCGGTCTCGCCGCCGAAGCCGCCGAGGATGACCGAGATGAAGGACCGATTCATCGCGTGGCACATGATGTAGGACAGGATCGCGCCCGAGGAGCCGACCAGTGCGCCGGTGATGATCAGCGCGGAATTGCCGAGCGTGAAACCGATGCCGGCAGCGGCCCAGCCGGAGTAGGAGTTCAGCATCGAGATCACGACCGGCATGTCGGCGCCGCCGATCGGGATGATCATGAGCACGCCAAGCACCAGGGCGAGGATGACGATCAGCCAGAAGTCGAGCGCGCTGCCGGTCAGCACGAGGCCGACGATAAAGAACACCAGCGCCACGGCGAGCGCGATGTTGATGACGTGGCGGAACGGCAGGATGATCGGCGCGCCGCTCATGCGTGCGGAAAGCTTCAGGAAGGCGATCACCGAACCGGTGAAGGTCAGCGCGCCGATGGCGACGCCGAGCGACATCTCGACCAGGCTCTGCGGATGGATGTTGCCGGGGGTGCCGATGTCGAAGGCCTCGGGCGCGTAGAACGCGCCGGCGGCGACCAGCACCGCGGCCATGCCGACCAGCGAGTGGAAGGCGGCGACCAGTTCCGGCATCGAGGTCATCGGCACGCGGCGGGCGATCACGGCGCCGATCGCGCCACCGATGGCGATACCGAGGATCACGAGGATCCAGGCGACGCCGTCCGCAGGCGGATGGCTGGCGAGGGTGGTCGCAACCGCGATGCCCATGCCGATCATGCCGAACAAATTACCCTGGCGCGACGTCGCCGGGCTCGACAGCCCGCGCAGCGACAGGATGAACAGCACCCCCGCCACGAGATACAAGAATGCAGAGAGATTGGCGTTCATCTCAGGTCCCCATCTGTCCCTTCAGCCCGAGGTGGCCGCTTACTTCGACTTCTTCTTGTACATCGCAAGCATGCGCTGCGTGACAAGGAAGCCGCCAAAGATGTTCACGCAGGCAAAGATGAGCGCGACGAAGCCGAAGCCGCGCGCCCAGCCCGAGCCGCTCGAGATCATGCCGACG
Organism: Bradyrhizobium sp. 137; assembly: GCF_023074095.1. Classification (NCBI taxonomy): domain Bacteria; kingdom Pseudomonadati; phylum Pseudomonadota; class Alphaproteobacteria; order Hyphomicrobiales; family Nitrobacteraceae; genus Bradyrhizobium; species Bradyrhizobium sp. 137. Next base: position 41,281 of record NZ_JADPKU010000053.1, on the reverse strand, counting down.
CCGACCGCGAGCAGCGCACCGACCACGATCACCGACGAGATCGCGTTGGTCACGCTCATCAGCGGGGTGTGCAGCGCCGGCGTCACCGACCACACCACGAAATAGCCGACGAAGACGGCGAGAACGAAGATCGACAGCCGGAAGATGAAGGGGTCGACGACCTGTGCAGCATGCTCCATGGCGACTCTCCTTAAACCTTCGGCTGGAAGTTCGGGTGGATGACGGCGCCGTCTTTCGTGAGCGCAGTGGCCTTGACGAGCTCATCGTCCCAGTTGACGGCGAGCTTCTTCTCTTTCTTGTCGACCATGGTCTCGATGAAGGAGAACAGATTGCGTGCGTAGAGGCTGGAGGCAGAGGCCGCGACGCGGCCGGCGACGTTGGTGTAGCCGACGATCTTGATGCCATCGAGATCAACGACCTCGCCGGCCCTGGCGCCCTCGACATTGCCGCCACGTTCGACGGCGAGATCGACCAGCACCGAGCCCGGCTTCATCGACTTGACCATCTCGGCACTGACGAGCTTCGGCGCCGGCCGGCCCGGAATCAGCGCGGTCGTGATCACGATGTCCTGCTTCTTGATGTGCTCGGCCGTGAGCGCGGCCTGCTTGGCCTGGTACTCCTTCGACATTTCCTTGGCGTAGCCGCCGGCGGTCTGCGCGTTCTTGAACTCCTCGTCCTCGACGGCAAGGAATTTCGCACCGAGCGATTCCACTTGCTCCTTGGTGGCGGGACGCACGTCGGTGGCGGTCACGACGGCGCCGAGACGGCGCGCGGTCGCGATCGCCTGGAGACCGGCAACGCCGACGCCCATCACGAACACCTTGGCCGCGGGTATAGTGCCGGCCGCCGTCATCATCATCGGGAAGGCGCGGCCGAAGGCCTCGGCGCCCTCGATCACGGCACGATAGCCGGCAAGATTGGCTTGCGAGGACAGCACGTCCATCACCTGCGCACGGGTGATGCGCGGCATCAATTCCATCGCGAAGGCGGAGACGCCGGCATCGGCCATCGCCTTCAGCGCCGCCTCGTTGCCATAGGGATCCATGATGGCGATGACGAGCGCGCCGCGCTTGTATTGCGAGAGTTCCGACGCCTCGGGGCGCTTCACCTTGATGATGATGTCGGCGTCCTTCAGCGCATCAGTGCTGACGGTGGCGCCCACGGCGGTGAATTCGGAATCCGGCAGGCCCGACTTGAGGCCGGCGCCCGGCTCGAGGGCGATCTCGGCGCCCAGCGCCTTGAACTTCTTCACCGTATCAGGCGAAGCGGCGACCCGCGGCTCGGACGGATCGATTTCCTTGGCAACGGCAATCTTCATGAGGCCTCCGGCGGCGCAGGACAGCGCGCGCGCAAACTAAAGCGTTACTCCCGCGGCGTTCGATACCGGTTCTGGGACCGGTTTGTATGCAAATTTTCTGGGCAGCTGCTGCCGCTGGCGTGTGCAGCTGCCGATCGATCAGGTGAGGAAGATCGCCATCAGGATCACGATGAGCGCGACCGAGGCCGTGCCGTACTTCACCAGCTTGATGAAGCCGTCGTAGGTCTGCTCGTGCGCAACGTAGTCGTTGCCGTCGGCGGTGGTGTACGCCACTTCGCTATGGTCAGCCATGGATTGTCCCCAGTCGAAAAGTCGAATTCTTGGGCTGGGATACCGCAAACTTTCGGGCAGGGCAACGGCACGCGGGCGCGGTTTTCCCGCAAATGAGGTCATTTGGAATTCCAATTGTCGCGGATCCAGCGCGCCAGGCTCTGCTCGCTGACTTCGCCCGCGGCAAGCGAGAGGATCATCGTTGTCGCTTCCGCGGGAGCGGGACTGAAGGCGACGCCGTTCTTGTGAAGGAAGACCATCATCGCCATGAAGGCGATGCGCTTGTTTCCGTCGACAAATGCATGGTTCTTCGCGAGGCCGAACGCGTATGCTGCAGCGAGTTCTTCCATTGGCGCCTGTTCATAGCGCCATTTGTTGATCGGACGCTCCAGCGCCGAACGCAGCATGCCCTCGTCGCGCAATCCGGGCGCGCCACCGAAGCGCCGGAGCTGTCGGCTATGAATTGCGACAGCCTGCTCGTAGGTGACCCAGAGTGGCTCCTGAGGATCACTCATGCGCCGGCCGCTATTTTGCCAGCGCAGCGAGCGTATCGCGATACTTATCCATCACCTCATCGGCAATTTCCATCGTCCGCTCGAAGTCGGGGTCGTAAGGCAGCAATTGAAAACCCCCACCGGGCAATTCCACGACATGCAATTGCTGCCCGCGCTTGAGATCGAGTCGCTGCATAAGCTCGCGGGGCAGCAACAACCCGTCCGAATTGCCGATCTTCTTGATCTCGATCTTCATGGCTAACCTCCAGCGGTTATACGGGTGTATAACATTGCTGGACTCTTGGTTCAACAGACGTTTTACGCCCCGTAAGAAGCCAGCCACTCAGGCCATCTTCTCCAGCTCGTCGATCATGCCGGCGATGACGCTGAGCCCGCCATCCCAGAATTTTGGGTCCTTGGCGTCGAGCCCGAATGGCCGCAGCAGCTCGGAATAGTGCTTGGTGCCGCCGGCGGCAAGCATGTCGAGATAGCGCTCGGCAAAGCCCTCGGCCGCATTCTCGTAGACCGCATAAAGCGAGTTCACGAGACAATCGCCGAACGCATAGGCGTAGACGTAGAACGGCGAGTGGATGAAGTGCGGGATGTACATCCAGTAGTTCTCGTAGCCCGCCTTGATCTCGATCGCGGGCCCCAGGCTCTCGCCCTGCACCGACAGCCAGATCTCGCCGAGCCGGGTCGCGGTGAGCTCGCCGTTCTTGCGCTCGGTATGAACCGCGCGTTCGAACGAATAGAACGCGATCTGCCGCACCACGGTGTTGATCATGTCCTCGACCTTGCCGGCGAGCAGCGCCTGGCGCTGTTTTGCGCTCTTGGTCTGCGCCAGCAGCCGCCGGAAGGTCAGCATCTCGCCGAACACGCTCGCGGTCTCCGCCAGCGTCAGCGGCGTCGGCGCCATCAGCGCGCCGTTCTTCGCGGCGAGCACCTGATGCACGCCATGGCCGAGCTCGTGCGCGAGCGTCATCACGTCGCGCGGCTTGCCCTGGTAGTTCATCAGCACGTAAGGGTGCGCCGACGGTGTGGTCGGATGCGAGAACGCGCCGGGCGCCTTGCCCGGACGCACCGGCGCGTCAATCCAGCGATCGGTGAAGAAGCGCTCCGCAATGTCGGCCATCTTGGGCGAGAAGCCGCGATAGGCGGTCAGCACCATGTTCCGCGCATCGGGCCAGCCGATGACGTCGGTCGCGGCAAAGGGCAGCGGCGCGTTACGGTCCCAATAAGCGAGCCGCTTCTTGCCGAACCACTTCGCCTTCAGCCCGTAGTAGCGATGCGATAATTTTGGATAGGCCGCGCGCACCGAGGCGACAAGCGCATCCACCACCTCGCGCTCGACGCGGTTGTTGAGGTGCCGGGAATCCGCAACATCCTGAAAGCCGCGCCAGCGGTCGGAAATGTCCTTGTCCTTCGCGAGCGTGTTGGTGATCAGCGCAAAGGTGCGCTCATTTGCCTTGAAGGTCTTCGCCAGGGCTTCGGCGGCGGCCTTGCGCTTTGCGCCGTCTGGATCCTGTAGGAGATTCAGCGTCGGCTCGATCGCGAGCTCTTTTACGCCCACCTTGAAGCGCAGGCCCGAGATGGTCTGGTCGAACAGCCTGTTGAAGGCGGAATAGCTGGTCTGCGCCTTCTCCAGGAAGAGCTGCTCGAGCTTGTCGTCGAGCTGATACGGCTTTTCCTTGCGCAAATCCTCGATCCAGGGGCGATAGTGTGCCAGCTCCGGTGTCTGCATCGCGCGGTTCAAAATATCGTCATCGATCCGATTGAGCTCGAGCGCGAAGAACAGAAGATGTGTCGACGCCGCCGTCAGGCGCTCGGACACGTCGCCGTAAAACTTTGAAATCGCAGGGTCCACGCTGTCGCCGGCGTGGACCAGGCCGGCATAGGAGCCGAGACGGCCGGCGAGGTCGTCGATCGCCTCATAGCGTCGCACGGCTTCAGCGAGCCATTTTCCGCCATCTTCGTTTGCTGTCCCTGTCGCGAGCTTGCCCTTGTAGTCCGTCTCGAACGCGACGCAATCGGCATCCATCTTGTCGAGGTCGCGCGCCACTTCCGGCGCCTCGATCCCCGAATAGAGATCGGCCAGGTTCCACTCCGGAAGCTTGCCGGTCTTGCTTGCAGGCTTTGCAGGCGGAGACTTTGCGGAAGGCCTGGAGGACTTTGCTTTGGCGGCGGATTTCCTGGTGCTCGGCTTGCGGGGAGCGGACTTGCTGGAAACGGGCTTCTTGAGAGCAGACTTCTTGAGAGCGAGCTTGGAGCGCGAATTCATTGTGCGGGAAACCTGTGTTCAACCGTCGCGACGGCGGGCGTGGGCATCAAGGTTTAAGAGTGCGTTAATCGGCTTCGGCCAGAGTGCCCCGATTCGAGACAGATAGTTGTAGCGTGCAGGGAAAACCATGGCTGCTAGTATTTTGATCGCCGACGACGACGCTGTAGCCCGCCGGCTGGTCGAAAACATGGTGCAGAAATGCGGCTACGAGACGGTCGTCGTGGATTCCGGCGACGCCGCGATCGCTGCCCTCACCGCTCCCGACGCCCCGGCCATCGACGGCGTCATCCTCGATCTCGTGATGCCCGGCCTCGACGGCATGGGTGTGTTGGCGAAAATCCGCGAAGCGGGCCTCAGCATCCCGGTCATCGTGCAGACCGCGCATGGCGGCATCGACAACGTGATCTCGGCGATGCGCGCCGGCGCGGCGGATTTCGTCGTCAAGCCGGTCGGCTTGGAGCGGCTTCAGGTTTCACTGCGCAACGCGCTTAACGCCTCCGCACTGAAGGGCGAATTGCAGCGCATCCGTCACAGCCGCGAGGGCCGTCTGAGCTTCTCCGACATCATCACCCGCTCCGAGGCGATGGCAGGCGTGATGCGCACCGCGCAGAAGGCGGCGAACTCCTCGATTCCCGTGCTGATCGAGGGCGAGTCCGGCGTCGGTAAGGAGATGTTCGCGCGCGCCATTCATGGCAGCGGCGAGCGTAAGGCAAAACCCTTTGTCGCCGTGAATTGCGGCGCGATCCCCGACAACCTCGTCGAGTCCATCCTGTTCGGCCACGAGAAGGGCGCCTTCACCGGCGCCACCGAGCGGCACATGGGCAAGTTCGTCGAGGCCCATGGCGGCACGCTGTTCCTGGACGAGATCAGCGAGTTGCCGCTGACGGCGCAGGTCAAGCTCTTGCGCGCGCTCCAGGAAGGCGCGGTCGAGGCGGTCGGCGGCCGCAAGCCCGTCAAGGTCGACGTGCGCATCATCTCCGCGACCAATCGCAAGCTCCTGGAGCGGGTCAAACAGGGGCACTTCCGGGAAGACCTGTTTTATCGCCTGCACGTGCTGCCGTTGACGATCCCGTCGCTGCGGGCCCGGCGCGAGGACATTCCGCATCTGCTGCGGCATTTCCTGGCGCGCTTTGCCGCCGAGGAGAACCGCACCATCACCGGCATCAGCGGCGAAGCGGTGGCTCACCTCGCCCAGCTCGACTGGCCTGGCAACATCCGCCAGCTCGAAAATGCGGTCTACCGCGCGGTGGTGATGAGCGACGGCGACCAGCTTGGCCTCGGCGATTTTCCCCTGCTCGCTTCGCAGCCGCATCCCGCAACCGACATTCCGACTGCGCCACTGATGCTCGAGCCGATTGCGGCGCCTTCCTTGGTATCAGGTAACGAAATACCGATTGCTCCCCTCCCGTCGGCAGGAACTCTCTGCATGCTGACCGCGAGCGGCGATGTCCGCCCGCTGGAGGACATGGAGAACGAAATCATCCGCTTCGCTATCTCGCATTACCGCGGGCAGATGTCCGAAGTCGCCCGCCGCCTCAAAATCGGCCGGTCCACGCTCTACCGCAAACTCGACGAAGCAGGCGTGCCTGGCCATGGCGGGAAAAGCGACGAGGAGACGCACTGAGCCGTATCTGCACAGCGGATTGCCCGTTGCCGCGAAGAGGCCGCAAGCCCTTCGCATCACGGTGAAATTTCGTCGCGACGCGAACCGTGACCTGGAAGTGACAGACACAGGGAAAAGCGCGTGGGGCATGCGCATAATTCGTTGCCAAAAAGGCTGCCTTGAAGTCAGTTTGTCGTGAGTTGTCCCGGGTAGCGCTGGCCGCAAAAACGGGGCCCGTATATCGTCTGCGTATGAATCGTTGCGTGCAGGCGTGCGACTTTCGAGCGGCCGGCGCGTTTAGCCGAAGATTTAGCGACGATAACGAAGCTGTTCCACGAGGGACAGTTCACCCGAGGGGTGTGACACAATGCGTGACTGTTTGAACCACCGTGCAGGCTTTGACCGTGTCTTGATGACGGTCGCGGCAACCTTCCTCACGGTGTCGGCCAGCTCAGCCCTGGCGCAGGATCAGACGCGCAGCAGCGCCGCCGAGCTCGCGATCGAGGCCGCGATCCCGCGCCCCGAGCCGGCCAACGTCCCGCCCCCAACCGCCTCCGACATCAAGCTCGATACCACCGCCACCGTTCAGGCCACTGCGAAGGAGCCCGTGAAGACCGAAGTCGCACCGGCGCCCGACAAGGTCGAGACCAGGCCTTCCGACGTCGCCACCTCGCCCGGCACTGAGGCGCCGACGAGCGAGACGGCCAAGACCGAACCTGCGAAGACCGAACCCGCGAAGACCGAGCCTGCCACATCTGAACCCGCCAAGGCAGAGACGGCGACGGCAACGCCGGCCGCGCCTGTGGCCCCCGCTGCGGCTCCGGCCGCCGAGCCGGTGAAGGCCGCGAGCAACGTTCCAGCTGCCGACCAGCCGGTCGCCGACAGGCTCAAGGACATCATCGGCGCCAAGACGTCGCGCCATTTCGACCGCAAGAACGAGCGCGCGGCGATCGAGAAGTTTTACGGTGCGCGCGACTTCGCGCCGGTCTGGACTCAAGGCGGCAGCCTGACCGCTGCAGCCAAGGGTGTGATCGCACGGCTGAAGGACGCGGCCTCCGACGGCCTCAATCCGGCCGACTATCCGGTGCCGGATTTCGCCGCCGCGACCACGCCCGATACGCTCGCCGATGCCGAGCTGAAACTCACCGCCAGTATGTTCGACTATGCGCGGCACGCCCAGAGTGGCCGCATGCACTGGTCGCAGGTCAGCGGCGACATCCTTTATCCCGAGCACCCGGTCGACCCGAACGAAGTGCTTGCCAAGGTCACGACCGCGACGGATGCGTCCGCCGCGCTCGACAGCTACAACCCGCCGCACAAGCTCTATAAGGAGCTGAAGGCCAAGCTCGCGGAGCTCCGCGGCCACGGCAGCGGCCCGTTGATCGAGATCACCGACGGTCCGGCGCTGAAATACACCCCGGCCGGCAAGAAGCAGGCCGAGATCGTCGTGGAAGATGCGCGCGTGCCGCAGCTGCGCGCCAAGCTCGGCATCACCGAGAACGCGAACGACACCCGCTATGACGCGGCGGTCGCCGACGCCGTGCGCAGATTCCAGAGCGGCGCCGAGATGAAGGCGACCGGCATCCTCGACGACAAGACCGTCAAGGCGCTCAACACCCCCAAGCGCGACAAGCAGATCGACGTGGTGCTGGTGAACATGGAGCGCTGGCGCTGGCTGCCGCGCGACCTCGGGGCGCCCTCACTCGGCGATGCCTATGTCATCCTCAACATTCCCGACTATACGCTGAAGGTGATGCAGCGCGGCCAGCAGGTCTGGACCACCCGCGTCGTCACCGGCAAACCGGGCACGCATGCGACGCCGCTGCTCACCGAGACGATGAAGTACATCACGGTCAATCCGACCTGGAACGTGCCCCCGTCGATCGTCTACAACGAATATCTGCCGGCGCTTCAGCAGGACCCGACCGTGCTTCAGCGCATGGGCCTCAAGCTCGAGCAGAACCGCGACGGCTCGGTGCACATCTCGCAGCCGCCGGGTGAAGCCAACGCGCTCGGCCGCATCCGCTTCAATTTCCCGAACAAGTTCCTTGTCTATCAGCACGACACGCCGGACAAGCATTTGTTCGCCCGGGACGAGCGCGCCTTCAGCCACGGCTGCATGCGTGTGCAGAATCCGGATCAGTACGCGTCCGTGCTGCTCAATATCACCATGCCGAACGACAAGTACACGCCCGAGCGCGTCCGCAGCATGTACGGCAAGAGCGAGATCGACCTGAAATTCCCGACCCCGATCCCGGTCAACATCACCTATCAGACCGCGTTCGTGGATGACGCCGGCAAGCTCCAGTTTCGCAAGGACATCTATGGCCGCGACGCGACCATGATCAACATCCTGAAGAACAACCGCGGCAAGGACCTCGAGGCGGTCGTGGCGCATTCGCAGCCGAGCTATTCGCGCCCGGCGACGACGCTGCCCTCTGGCGTGGCGGTGGCCAACAATGGCGGTGGCTTCGGCTCGTCCGGACCGAACTTCTTCGAGCGGCTGTTTGGGGCACCAGCCCCGACCGCGCCGCCCGCACCGGTGGGCCGCCGCCCGCAGCGGGTGTTTACCCGCTGAGGCTCAGCTCCTCTGTAAAATTCTGCAATAAAATCAGCGACCCCGCCCCTGGACGGGGTCGCTTAACGTTAACCACCCTCAACCTCGGCCCGGACAGCGGGCGTTTTTTTGCCACAGTCAACCGTTTAGGATTGTATTCTGACTTGGTTTGGGGGCGGGAAGGTCAACCTCGAATTAACCTTCTCGCTTTAAGAAAGCGTTCATCCTCTTTCGCGCTGCTACGGGGTTGGCGGGAGAGTCCATTTTGAACGCTGGTCGACTGGGTGGGCTCATACGTGCTGACTGGTCTCGCACGCCAATTCGCTGTGCTGTCGTTGTCCCATGCGGGAGTGAAGGCCGGATCCAGGATCGGCCTCGCTGCTGCACTGCTGCTTGCTGCCGCAGGTTCGGTTCATGACGCCGCCGCGCTGAACGAAACCAAGACGCTCTCCTTTCATCACACCCATTCCGGCGAAGACCTCACCGTCACCTTCAAACGAGACGGCCGGTATGACGAAGCCGCGCTGAAGCAGCTCAATCACTTTCTGCGCGACTGGCGCACCCAGGACGAGACGGTCATGGACCGTCGCCTGTTCGACATCCTCTGGGAAGTCTATCGCGACGTCGACGGCAAGCAGCCGATTCAGATCATCTCCTCCTACCGCTCCCCCGCTACCAACGCCATGCTCCGCCGCCGCTCCTCCGGTGTGGCGCGCTTCAGCCAGCATATGCTGGGCCACGCGATGGACTTCTATATCCCCGGCGTGCCGCTGGAGCAGATCCGCTTCGCCGGCCTGCGCCTCCAGCGCGGCGGCGTCGGCTTCTATCCGACCTCCGGCTCGCCCTTCGTGCACCTCGATACCGGCAGCATCCGGCACTGGCCGCGCATGACGCATGACCAGCTCGCCCGCGTTTTCCCGGACGGAAAAACAGTGCATCTGCCAACCGACGGCGTTCCGCTGAAGGGTTATGAGCTCGCCAAGGCCGAGATCGAGCGACGCGGCAGCGGCGACGATTCCGGCAGCAAGACCAATTTCTTCGCCGCCTTGTTCAAGGGCACGTCGGCGGCTCCGGCTGCCAGCAGCGACGAGGATGACGAGGGCGCACCGGCGCCGGCCGCGAAACCGGCGACGCCGACTGTGGTCGCCGCCGCGGCCAAGTCCGCCGAGCCGGTGCCGACGCCGCGCGCCAAGCCGCAGATCGCTGCAACGCTCCAGCTCGCCTCGGCCGACGCGCAGATCGTTGCGCCACCCAAGCCGAAGCCGGGGGCTGACAAGCCGGCGACCGCCAAATCTGCCGATGCCAAGCCCGAGACCCCGGCCGACATCATCAATGCCCGCGGCTTCTGGGATGATATCCCGGCCGCGCCGCAGCAGGCGACGCCGGCACAGGTCGCAGCGTTGAAGGCGCGCCAGGCACTTGCCGCCGCCACCGATCCGCAAGCCACCGCGAGCGTCTCCAGCGCAGCCTACCAGGCGCTGGCCTTTGCCCCCGCTTCCGCCTCGCCGGTCGACCGCGCCAATGTCGTCGCCGCCTCTACGCCGATCCCGCGCTCCGCTCGTCCCGCTTCCACGACGCGCAGCCTCGCTCAGGCCGAGATCAACACCGTGGTCGGCAAGAGCATCGATGGCAGGATCGCTACCGCGACCCGGCTTTCCGCGGCCAAGGGCGACAGCATCTGGCTCAAGATCGTGATGCTGTCACCGAGTGCCAGCCGTGCGATGTCGGTGACGCTGATGGGCGAGCTCGATACCGCGGCGCTGCGCCGCTATTTCATCAAGCCGCAGGCCGTGATCGCGATGGGTTTTGTCGAGGACCCGATGCAGGGCCTGTCCTGCGACAGTTTCTCGGGTAGCGCCACCGCCAAGCTCGAGACGACGTCCTTCGTCATGCGCACTGCCGCGCTGCGCTGAGAGCCGCGGCCCAGCCAAGCTCTCGCCTGCCCTGTTCTTCCTGCGCGTATCGATCAAGCCGGCAGGCCAGCCCTGAGGAGGCCGGATTCGTGACGCTCGCGATCGATCTCGCGCTTGTAGTGCAGGGTTGCAAGATAGGCTGCCACCGAGAACCCGGGTTCGCGCTTCAGGACCTCCGCGGCGTGAGCGCCAGCCGCGACGGCATTGTTCATCTGCGCGAATATCGCTGCAAGGAACGCGTGATGGGTATAGTCGGGCCGCGTGATCCTTGAAAACGCCTCGGCGGCCTCGGCGTATTTCTCCGCGCAATAATACGCGCGACCGAGATGGCTCCAGAATCGCTCGGGATGATGAGGGTTGAGCCGCATCGCTTTCCTGATCCAGTCGATGCCCTCCTCAGGCAAGCCCAGCCAGGTCAGGAGCTCTCCCTGCTGCACGACAACCAGATCGTAGTTCGGGTTGAGGGCCAACGCACGCTCCTGATGATAAGTGGCTTTTTCATAGTCGTGGCGCGTCAGATTGAGCGCGGCGAGGATGCGGTGCACGTCTGCATCATTGTCGTCGAGTGCCAACGCGATCTCGAGTTCTGCAGCCACCTGCTCGAAAGTCGCGTCGCGGTCAGCGCACCAGCCATAAATCCAGCACTGGCCGAGCACACACGCCTTCCAGGCGTGAGCGTGGGCGTAATTAGGATCCATCGCCAGCGCCCGGTTGAGCAGTATCTGCGCCTGCGCGTTGTCCTCGCGTGTTGAACGGTGATGCAGGAGCTTTGCAGCCAGCACGCATTCGTAGGCGCGCATGTTCTCGGTCGGCTTGCGCTTGGTGCGGTCATGCGCTGCCGCTTCGACGCGACCAGGCAACGTCGCGACGATCGCGCGGGTCATCTCGTCCTGGATGGCGAAAATATCCTGGAGCTCGCGATCGTAACGTTCAGCCCAGATGTGGCGATCGGTTTCCGCGTCGATCAGCTGCACGGTGACGCGGACACGCCCGCCGGCTTTCCGCACACTGCCCTCGATGACATAGTCGACCCCGAACTCACGGCCGATGTCCTGGACCTTTACGGCCTTGCCCTTGTAGACGAAGGTCGAGTTTCGCGAGATGACGAGCAGGTCGTGGAAGCGCGAGAGCTCGGTGATGATGTCTTCCGTGAGACCGTCGGCGAAGAACTCCTGTTCCGGATCGCCGCTCATGTTGGCGAACGGCAGCACGGCGATGGACGGCTTCTTTGAGACAGTTGGTGACGTAACAGCCTTCGTCGCCTCTGGCAGGCTTGCAGGCCCTTCCGCCAGCCGCATGCGGAAGATGCGGATCGGGCGAGCGATGTTCTTGACGTTCTGCTCGCCGAGATCGTCGAATTGAACTCCGTCGAGCCGGTCGCCCACCTGATCGCGGACCGCGCCTGAAACGCAGATCCCTCCAGGCTCGGCCAGCGCCTCCAGTCGTGCTGCGACGTTGACGCCGTCACCAAAAATGTCGTTTTGATCGACGATGACATCGCCAAGATTGATGCCGATGCGGAATTGTATCCATCGCGGCGGCGGGACATCGGCATTGCGCCGCGCCATGCGGCGCTGAACCTCCGCGGCACATAGCACGGCATCGACGACGCTGTGGAATTCGGCGAGCATGCCGTCACCCGTCGTCTTGATGATGGTGCCGCGATTCTTGGCAATGGCCGGATCGATGAGCTCGACCCGATGGGTCTTGAGGCGCGCAAGGGTACCCGCCTCGTCGACTTCCATGAGCCGGCTAAAGCCGACCATGTCGGCGGCGAGGACCGCGGCAAGCCTGCGCTCTGGTCCCGGCACATCCATCGCTCGGTCCCTTCACCGGGCACTCTAGCAGATGAAGGGATTTCGCCCAAGCTTGGTGCGCTGCAACGCCCCCGGGCGCCTCAGATCATCCCCAGCGCCTGCATGTAGGTCTCGAGAATGGTCTCGGCTTCAGCGCGCTCGTTAGGGTCCTGCTTGCGCAGGCGCACGATGGTGCGCAGCGCCTTGACGTCGTAGCCGTTGCCCTTGCTCTCGGCATAGACGTCGCGGATGTCGTCCGAGATCGCCTTCTTCTCCTCCTCCAGCCGCTCGATGCGCTCGATGATGGATTTGAGCTGGTCCTTGGCAAATTTCGTCGCGGGCTCGTCGTCGCGGACGGCGGCGGAGGTGGCCATCTTGGTACTCCCAATGGAACTGGCAAAAACAAGGTGACGCCGGCATCCTCACCGCGCGTGCTGGGTAGACCCTTAGGGTTGGCGCTCCCGGCGTTCAAGGCAGCATCGCGCTCGTCCACAGCGCGCCCACACCTTCCTGCGGCTGCTTGAAGAAAGCTGTTGTGTGGCGCGACTCAGCAGGCCGTCGTTCAGTGCCCGTGGGGATGGACTTTCTTCATCGCCTCGATCTGCTCCGGCGTGGCTGTGCCCTGGTATTTCGATTTCCAGGTCTCGTAGGGCATGCCGTAGACGGCCTCCCGGCTCTCATCCTTACTCAAGGCGACGCCTTGGGCGTCGGCGGCGTCCTTGAGCCAGTTGGACAGGCAGTTGCGGCAAAAGCCGGCGAGGTTCATCAGGTCGATGTTCTGGACGTCCGTGCGTGTCCTCAAATGATCGACCAGGCGGCGGAAAGCGGCCGCCTCGAGCTCCGTTCTGGTTTTGTCGTCGATTGCCATAGCTGGATTCCTTGGCCCTGAATTGTGCTCTGCCGCCCGATGGCGGTCACCCTTACGGGATCAGGTGGGTCCTGTCACAGATTTTGCCATATCACGGCGCAAACGAGCCGGCAGCCGGCCTTACCGCTCCTTGGGGCGGTTCTGCGGCGCCACGCCAAATCGTCAATGATCTGATATAGCTTCCGCGCCAATGATCGCCGAATCTCCCCGCTCCCCCCTTTGCGTGCTCGCCCGGTTGGTCCCGGTGCTGGCGGTCGCGCTGCTGTGCCTCTGGACCAGCCCGGCGTCCGCCGATTTCCGCCTCTGCAACAACACATCGAGCCGGGTCGGAATCGCGCTGGGCTACAAGGACGCCGAGGGCTGGACCACCGAGGGCTGGTGGAACATCTCGTCGCGCACCTGCGAGACGCTGCTGCGGGGAACGCTGGTCGCCCGCTATTATTACATCTACGCCATCGACTACGACCGTGGCGGTGAATGGTCGGGCCAGGCCTTCATGTGCTCGCGCGACAAGGAGTTCACCATCCGCGGCACCGAGGATTGCCTGGCGCGCGGCTACGACCGCACCGGCTATTTCGAGGTCGATACCGGCGAGCAGCGGGCTTGGACGGTCCAGCTCACCGACGCCAACGAACAACCGGCGCAGCAACGCGTACCTGGCCTGCCCGGCACGGTTGGCCCGGGCGGGGTTCCCGGTTTGCCCAACAGCCCGCCCGGTGGTACGCCGCCCGCGACTGGCCTCCCGCCAGCGCCCTCGCCCCCGTCTGGAAGTAAGCAATGAGGCGCCTTCGCCGTATCAAGATTCTCGCGACCCTGGGACCTGCCTCGTCGGACCTCGCGATGATCCGCCGCCTGTTCGAGGCCGGCGCCGACCTGTTTCGCATCAACATGAGCCACACACCGCATGACAAGATGCGGGAGCTGGTGGCGACGATCCGCAACGTCGAATCGAGCTACGGCCGGCCAATCGGCATTCTGGTCGACCTCCAGGGCCCGAAGCTCAGGCTCGGCGCCTTCAGTGATGGCGCGGTCCAGCTCCAGAACGGCCAGACCTTCACCCTCGATTCCGACAAGGCGCCAGGCGATACCACGCGCGTCCACCTGCCGCATCCGGAGATCCTGGCCGCGCTCCGGCCCGGCCATGCGCTGCTGCTCGACGACGGCAAGGTGCGGCTGATCGCGGAGGAGACCACGAAGGAGCACGCGGTGACGCGTGTCGTGGTCGGCGGCAAGATGAGCGACCGCAAGGGCGTCAGCCTGCCCGACACCGACCTGCCGGTCTCGGCGATGACCCCGAAGGACCGCGCCGACCTCGAGGCGGCGCTCGTCACCGGCGTCGACTGGATCGCGCTGTCCTTCGTGCAGCGGGCTGACGACGTGCTCGAAGCCAAGAAGATGATCCGTGGCCGCGCCGCGGTGATGGCCAAGATCGAGAAGCCGCAGGCGATCGACCGCCTCGCCGACATCATCGAGGCTTCCGATGCGCTGATGGTGGCGCGCGGCGATCTCGGCGTCGAGCTGCCGCTGGAGCGGGTGCCGAGCCTGCAGAAGCAGATGACGCGAATGGCGCGCCGCGCCGGCAAGCCGGTGGTGATCGCGACCCAGATGTTGGAATCGATGATCCAGTCGCCGGTGCCGACCCGGGCCGAAGTCTCCGACGTCGCCACCGCCGTTTACGAGGGTGCCGACGCCATCATGCTGTCGGCGGAATCGGCGGCCGGCAAGTTCCCGGTCGAGGCGGTCTCGACCATGAACCGCATCGGCGAGGAGGTCGAGCGCGACCCGACCTATCGGTCCGTGATCATGGCGCAGCGCCCCGCGCCGGAATCGACCGCCGGCGATGCCATCGCCGACGCCGCGCGCCAGATCGCCGAGACGCTCGACCTGCCCGCCTTGATCTGCTGGACCAGCTCGGGCTCGACCGCCGTGCGCGTTGCGCGTGAGCGGCCGAAGCCGCCCATCGTGGCGATTACACCGAACATCACGGCCGGCCGCCGCCTCGCCGTCGTCTGGGGCGTGCACTGCGTCGTGGCCGAGGATGCCCGCGACCAGGACGACATGGTCGGCCGCGCCGGCCAGATCGCGTTCCGGGACGGCTTCGTCCGGGCCGGCCAGCGCGTCATCATTGTCGCCGGCGTGCCGCTCGGCATCCCCGGCACCACCAACATGGTGCGCATCGCCTCGGTCGGCCCCGAGGGCGATGCCCATATCTGAGTCCGGCTGCTCAAACAAAAACTGCGAAAACAACCCCATGCACAGTAGAAGGCGCATCCGGCGCTCGTGCTGCGGTCTTTCGAAAAGCCCTGTTCGAGCAACGGCCTGAGCGCAATCAGGCCTCCGCCCCGATCGCGCGGCGGATTTACGCCCCAACCAGCGCCTTCGCGGTCGGCAGCAACGTCTGCTGCACCACCAGCCCCCTGGCCCGGGCGTCCATGACGCCGACCGCACGCAGCGCCAGCAGCGTCACCGTCTGCACCGCGTCGCGCATCTTGACGGGATCCTCGAGATTGTCGGGCGCGAGCGGCCCGACCAGGGCTTCATGCAGCGCGCCGAGCAGCGCGGTGGCAGCGAGCGCGGTATCCTGCGCCGGCAGATGGCCGGCGCGCACGGCGGCGTCGATCCGTGACGCAATCTCGCCGGCGATCTCGCGGCGGCTGGCAAGGCGCGAGGCACTGACATCGACATCAACGGGCTCGGCCAAGATGCCCCAGGCCAGCCTGCGCTGCGACAGCGTATGGACCGCCACGGTGGTGACCGCGGCCGCCAGCGCCGAGGACGGCCCCGGCGCGCCGTCGGCCGCCCGCCGGATGGCGGCGAGTTCGTCGCGCGAAACCTCCGCAATCAATTCGGAGATCAGCTCGGCCTTGGAGGGGAAGTAGCGGTAGACCGTCCCCGCCGCAACATTGGCCCGGAGCGCGACCGGCGCGATCTGCACAGCCGCCATCCCGCCTTCGGCCGCAGCCTCCCGCGCCGCCGCCAATATCGCACTGCGCCGGGCTGCAAGGCGCTTCACCACTTGATGCGTCCGCCGATAAACCATGGCGCGCTTCCTGTCCCCACGCGCCAGCCACGCCCCGCGGCCGAACGCTTCGTCACGTCGAAAGATGCAAATCGCCCCGCAAGGACTGAACAACTATTCAGGGTGGATGACAAGATACAAATGAGCATACGAGCGCCACGCAACTGGGCTGCAAGCAAGCAAGTAGTAGTAAAGGCATCCTTGCACCGCTGGGCCGCGGCAAGCCGGTCCAGTTTACCTCAACTTAAAGGCGATCATGTTCAGGTGCTGACGCGCTGTTGTGCGTGGTCATTCAACTCCGAGAGTGCAATGTCGATCTCCATCACGAGCAGCGTTCCCGTCCGCGGCGTTGCGCGCTGGCTCATGCCGTTCTGCATTGGCGCCATTGTCTACGTGTTCTTTCTAGGCATCGGCGACGTCATGCTGCGCGACTCCGATACGCTGTGGCAGATCAAGATCGGGCAGTGGATCCTCGAACACCGCGCACTTCCCTACAACGACATTTATTCGTTCACCCGGGCCGGCGAGGCCTGGATCTCGAGTTCCTGGCTGTCACAAGTGCTGTTCGCGCTTGTTTACGAACCATCGAACTGGTCGGGCGCAGTGATCCTGACATCGCTCGCGATCGGTGTGACTGCGGCGATTTTCGTCTACCTGCTTGAGCCCTATCTGGAACCTGCGCGCGCCTTTCTGCTCCTCACTCCGCTGCTCGCGATGTCGGTCGGCCACTTTCTCGCCCGCCCGCACATGCTGGCCCTGCCTGTCATGCTTGCCTCTGTCGGCGGGTTGCTGGCGGCCGCCGATCGGCGCACTGCGCCCTCCTGGCTGTTGCTGCCCTTGATGGCCTTGTGGGCCAATCTTCACGGCGGTTTCGTCATGGGGCTGGTCCTGATTGGCCCCATTGGCCTCGATGCAATCGTGGCCGCAGATCGCAACGACCGGTTTGCAGTGGCGGCGCGCTGGGCCTTGTTCGGACTTGCTGCGCTTGCCGCGAGCTGCTGCACGCCCTACGGCTGGGACACGCTTCTCGGCGCCACGAAAATCCTCAGCCTCGGTAAGCTGCTCTCGTTGATCTGGGAGTGGATGCCGGCCGACTTCAGCTCGTTCAGCCCGTTCGAAGCCGCCCTGCTCGGTTTGATCGCTATCGGCTATTGCAGCGGACTGACGCTGCCGTGGACCCGCATTCTTCTGCTGCTAGGCCTGACCTGGGCGGCACTCACCCACGTCAGAAACATCGAGGTCTTTGCCCTGTTGACCCCGCTCGTGGTCGCAAAGCCGTTCGCCGAACAATTGGGACTGACGAGAGCTGTGGCGCAAGAACCGCGGTTCTCCTTTACAATGACCGCAATTGCGGCGCTCGTGATCGTCGTCGCCGGCTGGAGCATCACCCGCTCCTATGCGACGCCGCACCGGTATGCTTTTGTTGCCAATCAGAGTCCCGCGGCTGCGGTCGACCTGCTCGAACGGCGGCACGCGCAGCGGATCTTCAGCACCGCTCCGATCGGAGGCTATCTGATCACCCGCAACATCAAGAGCTTCATCGATGGCCGCGCTGAGCTGTATGGAGAGCAGTTTGTGCTCGACTACTTCGATGCCGTTGAGGGCAAGAACGTGGAGACTCTGCTGCGTCTGCTCGAGACCTACCGGATCGATGCGACGTTGCTGAACACCAGCATTCCCGCCGCTAGAATTATGGACCATTTGCCGGGGTGGAAGCAGCTCTATGCGGATGATATCGCCGTGGTTCACGTCCGCGATGACGCACCGGTGCAGCTACCTCCCGCGTCACGGTGAGCCAAACAAGGCCGCTGGCTCTCGCGACCTTGCGCGTAAGAAGAAAACCATGGCGGAAGCTTGCGCTCTCCTTCGAGGCGTCCGTCTGGGGCGGACTCTCAAGTGGTTTGCGGCGGGATATTTGAGCCGCATGGTGAGGCGCCTGCCAAGCGGGCGACTTGAACGATACACCTTAGGCGGTCGTCCGACTGCAGCTGCATCGCCCAAAAGAAAAGAGCCCCATCGGGGACGGAGCTCTCGAAATTCTTAAGTCGTCCAGTCTTACTTCAGGCTGGTCGAGATCGAGCCGAACTTGCCGTTCAGCGTGCTGCCGAGGTTGGTGACGACGGTGATGATCGCGAGCGCGATACCGGCGGCGATCAGGCCGTATTCGATGGCGGTGGCGCCGGATTCGTCCTTCACGAAACGCGAAACGAGGTTCTTCATAGACTGCTCCAAAGAGTATACGGGCTATAACTGAATCTGGTCTTCTCGGCCCAGCGCCGCCCGACCATGAAACCCAACTTAGGGGCAAAGAATTTCGCCGCAGTTAATTCGACTGCGCAAACACGGAGCGGTTTGCGTGTATTGGCCGATGGTAAACCGAAATTGAAAACAACCGGTTAAATCGTCGGAGATGAGACTGACCGGCGCCGGTTTACCCGAAGTTATCACCGCCGTGGTCCAATGCCGCCCGCTCGGACTGAAGCGCGACCAGATGAATCGTTCAGCGCGCTTCAAGTTATTGTTTCGAGCATGATCTTTCCGGAAAACTGCTACACACTTTTTGCGGATCATGCTCGGACCGACAAGAGACAACAGGACGACGAGGCGGCATGTCCCTTTCCTTTGCCAACGGCATCGCGGTGCAGGGCCGCGCACGAGCCCTGACGCCGCTCTGCGTTGGTGCGGGTGCCTATCTCTTCTTCCTCTTCGTCGGCGACACGCTGCTTCAGGACTCCGACTCGTTCTGGCAGATCAAGATCGGGCAATGGATCCTCGATCACGGCGCCGTGCCCACCACCGACTTCTATTCCTTCACGCGGACGGGCGCGCCCTGGATTTCGACGTCGTGGCTGTCGCAGGTGATGTTCGCGTTCTGCTATGCGCAATGGGGCTGGGCCGGGCCCGTGATCCTCACCGCGGTCGGGGTCGCGCTCTCGGCCGCGATCTTCGTCTATCTGCTCGACGCCCAGATCGAGGCACCGCGCGCGGTGCTGTTCGCGATGCTGGCGCTGCTGTTGTCGCTGCATCACGTGCTGGCGCGTCCGCACATCCTGGCGTTGCCCGTCATGGTGGCGTGGGTCGGCCTCTTGATGGCCGCTGCCGACCGCAGAAGCGCGCCGTCCTGGGCCTGGCTGCCGCTGATGGCGCTCTGGGCGAATTTGCACGGCGGCTTCGTGCTGGGCCTGGCGCTGATCGGCCCGATCTCGCTCGAGGCGGTCGAGCATGCCGAGAAGGGACGAGGGCTCCAACTGTTCCTGCGCTGGGTGCTATTCGGCATCGGCGCCCTGGTCGCGAGCTGCTGCACGCCTTACGGCTGGAAGACGTTGATGGGTGCTACCAACATCCTCAGCCTCGGCGAACTGCTGTCACTGATCTTCGAATGGATGCCGGCGAATTTCGCCACGTTCACCTCGTTCGAAGGCGCGCTGCTCGGTCTGATCGCGCTCGGTTACTATCGCGGCCTCGTGCTCTCGGCGCCAAGGATCTTCCTGATTCTGTTCCTGACCTGGAGTGCGCTGACGCATGTCCGGAGCATCGAGGCCTTTGCCTTTCTGGTGCCGCTGGTGTTGGCAAAGCCGCTCGGCGAGATGTTTTCGCGCCCGCAGATCGACGCCACTGATGGCGACCGCTGGCCGGCCCGCTACGTCACCGCGCTCGGCGCGCTGATGATCGTGGCCGCAAGCTGGAGCTCAACCTCGATCTACATGGGGCACCACCGCTTCAGCTTCACGATGACGCAGACGCCGGTGGCAGCGGTCGACCTGCTCGAACAGCGCAAGGTGCAGCGCATCTTCAACGCTTATCAGTTCGGCGGCTATCTGATCTCGCGCGACATCCCCGTCTTCGTCGACGGCCGCGCCGAGCTCTATGGCGAGAAATTCGTCATGGACTTCTTCAAGGCGACGGAGGGCAAGAAGCCGGATCTGCTGCCGCGTCTGCTCGACGAGCACAAGATCGACGCAACGCTATTGGTCGCCGATGCGCCGGGCCCGCAGATTCTCGACCAGCTCAAGGGCTGGAAGCGGATCTACACCGATGACATCGCGGTGATCCATGTGCGGGAGAATGCCGAAGGCTCGGCGGCGGTGCTGACGAAGTGAGGACGTAAGCCGATGGCGTCCGGCGCAGGTGGCTGGCTAGCAGCTACACCGCCCGTTTCCGCATGCAACCTATCGCATTGCAGATAATTCGCGCGACAGTAGTTGCTCCAATATTTTGCAAATCGCGATGCGGGACGAACTCGACCACGTCTAATCCGACGATCGTAGACTTTGACGCAATACCTTGCAGCAGTTCAATAACGTCGAAATAGTGCAGACCGCCCGGCTGAGGGATGAGCACACCCGGGACGACTGACGGATCAAGACCGTCACAATCGATGGTGATGAGGCACTTACCGTCGTCTTCTATTTCTTCGAGAACGCTAGCGATTCCGTGACGTCGGAGCTCTCTGGCAGTGAAAATCTTCGCGCCCCATGCTTTCGCATCGTCAAATTCAGCGCGACCAGAGCCGCCAATGCCCCGCAAACCGACTTGGACGATGCGCTTCACCCAAGATAATTCGCTGGCTCGCCGCATTGTGCTGGAGAACGTATAGCCTGATCCGCCTCGCTGATCGCGCCAATCGAGATGGGCGTCAATCTGCAGGATCGTCAGGTCTTCGGTCTTATGGAATGCCTCGAAGAAGGGTATCGGAACCGAATCATCACCGCCCAGCAGGATCGGGACAGCTCCGACGGAAAGTATTGCTTGTGTAGTTGCTCTGATCGCGTCTCGATTGCTCTCGGGTGTTGTTGGGTCCGTCAGCAGGTTCCCACCGTCCAGGACCTTCATGCTTGCTGATTCGAGCAACTCGGCGTCTTGATCAAAATCCCAACGGGTGAGATCGCTCTCATAGTGGCGCAGGGCACGACGAATGACATCCGGCGCCTTAGCGGCATGGCTCGTCTGACCTGCAAGATGAGGGGTGGCATCTGAAGCGCCAAACAAGATCACGTCGGCAGCCGGTAGCGCGGCGGCCAAGTCGCAGGCCTCAATGCCCAAAAAAGTCGCCATGTCGGGACGCACTCCGAGTATCCCGCGATAAGCTATGATCTCCAACGTAAGTTGCCCGGCTGTGTTCCCATAAGACCAGACGTCCTCGGATTTCCTGAGCTGGAGCCTGGCCGCCGCCACTTGTAATTTGAGGACTGATCGGTCTATATATCACGCATGAGCCGCCAGCCCCTAGCGCAATTGCCTCGCGGCCGCCCGCGAAGCTTCGACGTGGACGCCGCCGTCGAACGCGCGATGAACGCGTTCTGGTCGCGCGGCTATCACGCCACCGCGCTGCCGGACCTGCTTCGTGCCACAAAATTGTCGCGTGGCAGCCTTTACGCCGCGTTCGGTGACAAGCACTCGCTGTTCCTTCGCGCGCTCGATCGCTACATTGCCGATGCGGTGGCACGGATGGATGTCGAGCTCAGCCCTCGCAAGGGGCCGATCGACGGCCTGCGAACCTTTCTGGCCGGCTACGTCGAGCGCACCAGCGGTGCCAATGGCCGGCGCGGGTGCCTGCTGGTGGCCACGGCCATGGAGCTAGCCGGACACGATTCCGAAGTAAACCGCCGCGTCTCGGGCTTCTTTAGGGCGATGGAGGCCAGGGTGGCGAGCGCACTATCCCGCGCAAAGACAGCAGGCCAGTTGGCGGAGGATGTCGATCCCTCGAATGCCGCCAAGATTCTCGTCTGTTTCGTCGAGGGGCTGCGCGTCGTTGGCAAAACCGCGCCGGCACGGACCACGTCGCAAGCCATCGCTGACGCTCTTCTCGATCGCTTCATCAGGTAGACGACTCTTCAGGCACGCACCGCAATTGGTTCGCCTATATTTGAACCAATCGGTCTTGAAAGAAAACACGCCATGTCTGCCATCCAGATCGTCTGCGCGGTAGCCGTCCCCCTGCTCTGGGGCTATCAGTTCGTGGCGATCAAGGTCGGCGTCGCGGAGTTTCCGCCGCTCTTCTTCCTCGCGCTGCGCTTTCTGGCGATCGCGCTGGTGCTCGTTCCGTTCGTCAAAAGACCCATGCGCGAGCAGCTCCGTCCTATCGCGGGCATTTCGATTTTCCTTGGCGGTTTGAACTTCGGCCTCTTCTATGTCGGCCTTGGGCTCGGCTCGGGAAGTATGTCGGCCGTCGCCTATCAGCTCGCCACGCCTTTCACCGTGCTGTTGGCCTGGCCGCTGCTCAGCGAGCGGCCGTCTCTCACCACCTCCGCCGGAGTGCTGCTGGCCTTCGTCGGCGTGGTCGTGCTGGCGGCGGAGCCCGGCCTGTCCACCAATTGGCTTCCTCTGCTGCTCGTGGTCGGGGCAGCCTTGGCATTCGCGGTGTCTAACGTCCTGACGAAACGCTACGGCCCTTTTGATCCCCTGATGCTGATGGGATGGTCGTCGCTGTTCACGGTGCCGCAAGTGATGTTGATGTCGCTGCTGCTCGAATATGGACAGATGGCGAGCCTCGCCACGGCGGATGGACGTGGTTGGCTGGCCCTCGCCTACACGATCTTCATCGGAGGAATCGTCGGGTTCGGCCTTTGGTTCTGGCTGATCGGGCGTTGCTCCATGGGCCGCATCGCGCCCTTCGGCCTGCTGCTTCCGGTGTTCGCCTTGATGTCGAGCGTGTTGATCCTTGGCGAGCGCATGACGCCAAAATTGATCGTCGGTGGGCTGCTCGCGATCTCCGGCGTGGCGATGACGCAGCTCAGGCGGAGCGTACGCCGCGCTTGAGCCCGGACGCCGCGTGCGGCATCGACACCTGAGTACCAGCGGGCGTCGGCTCCTCTATGCCGGTCCCAACTCGCAATGACGGGCAAGAATGTCCGCTCCCGAACGCGCGCTCGACCAACAAAAAAAACGCGGCGTTGCCGCCGCGTTTTTCGAGTCGATCTGCCGTTCGCAGCTTACGCCTGCGGCTGCGGCTCCAGGCCGGGATCCGGATCGGGGCGCGGGCGCGGCTTGCCGGCCGGAGGCACCGCGGAGGCGCGCGGCGTGGTCGGCTCGAGCACGGATTCGCGGTTCGGCTTCTTGCCCTTGAGCAGGTCGACGATCTCATCGCCGGTCAGCGTCTCGAACTCGAGCAGGCCCTTGGCAAGCGTCTCGAGGTCGGCGCGCTTCTCGGTGAGGATCCGGGTTGCTTCCTTGTAGCCTTCCTCGACCAGGCGCTTGATCTCGGAATCGATCTTCTGGACCGTCGCCTCGGAGGCGTTCTGCGTGCGCGACACCGACATGCCGAGGAACACCTCGTCCTGGTTCTCGCCGTAGGAGACGGTGCCGAGCTCTTCCGACAGGCCCCAGCGCGTCACCATCATGCGGGCAAGGCGCGTCGCCTGCTCGATGTCGGAGGCCGCACCCGAGGTCACCTTCTCGCGGCCGAAGATCAGCTCTTCGGCGACGCGGCCGCCCATCATGATGGCGAGGCGCGAGGTCATCTGCTCCAGCGACATGGACAGCTTGTCGCGTTCCGGCAGCTGCATGACCATGCCGAGCGCACGGCCGCGCGGTATGATGGTCGCCTTATGGATCGGATCGGTCGCGGGCACGTTGAGGCCGACGATGGCGTGGCCGCCCTCGTGATAGGCCGTGAGCAGCTTCTCTTCCTCGGTCATGACGAGCGACTTGCGCTCGGCGCCCATCATCACCTTGTCCTTGGCCTCCTCGAACTCGGCCTGCGTCACCATCCGCTTGTTGCGGCGGGCGGCGGTCAAGGCGGCTTCGTTGACGAGGTTCATCAGGTCGGCGCCGGAGAAGCCGGGCGTGCCGCGCGCGATGGTCTTGAGGTTGATGTCCGGCGCCAGCGGAACTTTACGAACATGCACCTTGAGGATCTGCTCGCGGCCGACGACGTCAGGATTGGGCACCACGACCTGGCGGTCGAAGCGGCCGGGACGCAGCAGCGCGGGATCGAGCACGTCGGGACGGTTGGTCGCGGCAATGAGGATCACGCCCTCGTTGGCCTCGAAGCCGTCCATCTCGACCAGCAGCTGGTTCAGCGTCTGCTCGCGCTCGTCATTGCCGCCGCCGAGACCGGCGCCACGGTGACGACCGACGGCGTCGATTTCGTCGATGAAGATGATGCAGGGCGCGTTCTTCTTGGCCTGCTCGAACATGTCGCGCACGCGGGAAGCACCGACGCCGACGAACATCTCGACGAAGTCGGAACCGGAAATGGTGAAGAACGGCACGTTGGCTTCACCCGCGACCGCACGCGCGATCAGGGTCTTGCCGGTGCCGGGCGGGCCGACCAGCAGCACGCCGCGCGGGATGCGGCCGCCGAGGCGCTGGAATTTGCCGGGGTCGCGCAGGAACTCGACGATCTCCTGGAGGTCCTGCTTGGCCTCGTCGACGCCGGCGACGTCCTCGAAGGTGACGCGGCCATGCGCTTCGGTCAGCATCTTCGCACGCGACTTGCCAAAACCCATCGCCTTGCCGGCACCACCCTGCATCTGCCGCGACAGGAAGATCCAGACGCCGATCAGCGCGATGAAGGGCAGCCAGGAGACCAGCAGCGAGACGAACCACGGCACGTTGTCGCCGGGCGGCTTCGCCGTGATCTGCACCTTGCTGTCATAGAGGCGCTTCACCAGCGTCGGGTCGTTCGGCGCATAGGTCTGGAAGCTGGAGCCGTTGGTGAAGGTGCCGTGGATGTCGGGACCCTGGATCACGACGTCGCGCACATTGCCGCGGTCAACCTCGCTCAGCAGCTGGGAGAAGGCGATGTCCTGCGAGGAAGCGCGCTGACCCGGATTCTGGAAGAGCGTGAACAACGCCAACAGCAGCAAGACAATGATGACCCAGAGGGCGAAATTGCGCAGATTGGCGTTCATCGATCTTCCTTCGTGGTCGCGCGGATCGCGGCCGTGATCCTTGGGCAGTTACTTTGGTCAATGCGAGGAAATCCCAAGGAATCCTCTCGGTTAGACGCATACAATTTAGGTGCCGCCCCGGTCGCTGCCAAGGGAACGAGATGGGACTATTTATCCCATCTTAGCGCGATTCCCGCTGAAATAATGGCGCCCGAGCCGGGGTTTTTCCCGCCTGGTTAAGGTCGCCTGAGGCGCAGAGCCGAACCGGCCGGTGTCATGATCCCGACCTCATGCAGCCTTCATACACAGTTCAAGCGCCCTTGCGCCGCCGCGGCGGCGCCGGCGCGATGCGGATACGCCCGCCGGCGAGGCTGATCAAGGCTCCCGCGAGCGTTTGCTTCAGAACCGGCCGGCCATTTGCGGCGGCACGGGGACCTGCGGCGATGGCCCGATCGAACACGGCCATCAGGCTTTCGACCTTGCCGAGTTCCGCCGGCCCCTCGTGCCCGAGCGCGTCGATGGCCCGCAGCAGGAGCCGCAGCCGGACCTCCTCCGGCAGGGCGGCAAATGCCGAGGCCTCGAAGCTCCGAACGCCCGCCTGCGGCGCAACGTCGCGATCCCTCAAGCGGAGGAAGCGTTCGGCGCCGTCGGCGAGCACCTCGAGCGCTGCATTGGCGCGCGCCAGCCTTGACGCGAGCCGCACCAGCGTGCGGGCATCGCCGCCCTCGGCCGCGAGCTGTGGCAGCAGCGTGCGCAGCCGCGGCCGGGTGAAGGCGGTGTCGCGATTCGAGGGATCATCGGCAAAGCCGACCTTCGCCCGCTTCAAGGTCGCGATCAGCTGCGCCTTCGGAACGTCGAGCAGCGGACGCGCCAGCATGATGCCATCGCGCTCGCTGACACCAGCCATCGCCGAGAGCCCGGCAAGTCCGCTGCCGCGGAGCATTCGCATCAACAGGGTCTCGGCCTGATCGTCGCGGGTGTGGGCGGTCAACACATGACTTGCGCCAACGGCGCGCGCGGCCTGTGCGAGCAGACGGTAGCGGGCCTCGCGCGCCGCGGCGGGCAGTCCCGTCTTCGGCTTTGCACCGCGCCAGCGCAAAGTCCGGTGCGGCAATCCGAGTTCGGCGGCGAGACGCTTGACCTCGCGCGCCTCGCGGGCCGCTTCCGGGCGCAGGCCGTGATCGACGGTGACGACGGTGAGTTGCGGGCCGCGCGCAAGACTGCGGCGCCAGCGGGCCGCGAGCCACATCAGCGCGACCGAATCGGGCCCGCCCGAGACCGCGAGCACCAGCGCCGGCGAAGTTTTGAGGCCGGCGAACAGTCGCCTCGCCTCACGTGCCGAGATCGGAGAATTGTCGTCGTCTGACATGACGCGGCCCAGCAATCGTCAGCGGATGATTGCGATGTTTAGCGCAGCACCATCCGCATTGTCAGGACTCAAACGCCAGGCGTCAGCACTTCACCCGCTTCTGCTCACGATCGACCGCGGCTTTGACACCGGCCGAGGCGCGCGGATATTTGCGGCCGACCTCGCCGAAGGCGGCGCAGGCGGCCTCCTTCTCCTTCAGCGCGGCGAGCGACTGGCCGAGCCGCAGCAGGGCATCCGGCGCCTTAGCCGATTTTTCGTATTTGGTTGTGACGGCGAGGAAGGCTTCCGCGGAATCGCGATATTGCTGGCGCTGGAAGTAGCTCTCGCCGAGCCAGTATTGCGCATCGCCGAGCAGCGGGTCGCTCGGATATTTCTGCGCAAAATTCTTCATGGTCTGCTCGGCGAGCGCATAGTCCTTGCGCTGCATGTAGCCGATGCCGAGGTCGAACTCGTCGCGCGGTGTTGCCGAGGGCGGCAGCGTCGTCAGGCCAGCGCCGCCTGATGGCGCGGGATAGCCGGATTGGGCCGGCGGATAGCCGGGCTGGGCGGCCGGGGGAGCGGCCTGCTGCTGATAACGGGGGCTGGTGTTGGCAAGATCGAGCGGCTCGCCGGCACCGCGTCCGCCCGGTGCTCCTGCCGGCATAGGCTGCTGCCCACCGCCGAGCGCACGTGGCGCACCGGGCGCGTTCGGGCTCTGGTTTGGATCGAAGGCATCGCCGCGGCGGCGCGTGCCCGGTGCGCCAGGCGCCGGCTGCTCCTGAACGATCGGCGCGGGAGCAGCGATCTGCGGCAGCTCGTAATTCGGCTGCACGGCCGGTTGTTGCGGCTGCTGCTGGCGATAGCCCGGCGCGACTTGGCTGGGTGCGATCTGGGCAGGCGGCATCGCCGCGACGCTGGGCGCCTGTCCGGGCGGGGCTTGCGCGCCGCTTTCGAGCGCCCGCAGCCGCTCCTCGAGCTGGCGGTTGCGATATTGCAGCTGCTCGTTCTGGCCGGTGAGCTGGCGCAGCTGGTTCTCCAGCCGCTCGATCCGCATCTCGGGGTCGGCATCATCCGACTGCGCGAAGACCGACTGCGCAAGTGCGGGCGAGCACAAAGAGAGCAGCGCGGCAATCGCCGCGGTGCCGGTAAAGACCTTAAATCTGGATGACATCTTGCCCTGACGACAAAAGCGAAATGGCCTGCAACGGAACATTCGACGCGCCACACATTGAAGTGGAGTACGCCAAAAATGTGACTGGTACCAAGGGGTTTCCGTCACAGAATGCTGAAACGAAACCGGCGCCCGAGAGGGCGCCGGCATAATCGAGTTCTGAAGCTGAACGGCACCTGACTGAAGCGTCAGGAGCTCGCGTTCAAGACGGTGACGGCGCGCCGGTTCTGCGACCAGCAGGAGATGTCGTTACAGACGGCCACCGGCCGCTCCTTGCCGTAGGAGATCGTGCGCATGCGGTTCGGATCGATGCCGCGCGAGGCGAGGAACGAACGTACCGACTGGGCTCTGCGGGCGCCGAGCGCGATGTTGTATTCGCGGGTGCCGCGCTCGTCGGCATGACCTTCGATGGTGAAGCTGTAGCGCGGATAGGTCTGCAGCCACTGCGCCTGCTTCTCCAGGGTCACGATCGCCTGCGGGGTCAGATCGGTCTGGTCGCTTTCGAAGAACACGCGGTCACCCACGTTGACGACGAAGTCCTGCTGGCTGCCCGGCGTCGCCGCGTTGGCCATCGCATCCGTCGCAGCATTCTTGTTGGCGCAGGCGCCCATCGACAGCGCGACGGCAAGCACCGCGACCAGCTTCAATCCCTGGAGGATACGCATAGGATGTTTCATTCCGGAGCCTCCACGCTCGCGTTAGTCCACTGCTGTCCGGTCTACAGGGGGTTGGTTAAGCGAACGTTCCGTCAACCTTGACGGAACCTTGCCTCAGCCGATCAAATGCCCCCAACCAGCGAAAAGCACCCGTCATGGTTAATGGGTTGTAAATGTGGCGCAAGGGTGAAGGCAAGCGGTGTTCATGACCAGAACGCGCGCTTGCACCAGGATAGAACCCCGCTGCCAGCGGCTGAAACCACATGAAACCACAAACGAGGCGGAGGGATCAGGCCTGGGCGGCCACAGCGCCGGCAACAAGAACCGGCCTGGATGCCGCGATCCGGTGGGTGCCACGTTCAAATAGCATCCGCCGCTCAAACGCGCTCGAGCGCATGATTGGGAAACGCGTCAGGATCTTTTCCCGGACCTTGGGATAATTCGAGGCCATCAGGACGGCTTTCTTCGTCGGCCAGCCCGGAAATGAACGCGGCTCAGTGAGAGTCTCGGACAGGAACACGCGGCGGTAGAACGCCTGATGATCGGTCCGCACCATCGAAAGTCCGACGTCGGCATTGAAATGCTCGCAAGCTACGAAAGGCAGCCGCACCGTCAGATAGGGCAGTTCAGGGAACCGCTGCTGCATTTCGGGATCGGCAACAAATCGACACGGATCGACAAAAACCTCGCCCCCGTCCAGGCGAGGATGCAGGACGTCGCCGAACACCTCCGTGGTGTAGGACATCCGCCATTCGGAGGTCAGAACGTGGATGCGCACGGCAGCGCAAAGCTCGTCTGCGACGTAGACGCCGAAATTCCAAACGTTGGGCGCGCTATCAAAACGGTCAGTTACGCGCTGGGACTCGGACGGTGGAATCAGTCCTGCTTGCAGATAGGCGCGGTAGCGCATCCGATACAGGGTTTCATTGTCCTCCGGCGTTTCGAGGAGGCGATAGTCGATGCGATCGAACAGCGCGGCTCCGCGCGGAAGGAGCGCCGTCTGCGGTTCGGCCCCGGACTTCATCTGCAATCTCTACGCTCCGAACAACCTCTGCGAGTAAGTAGAGATTAATGGTTCATTAACGGAATTGCAAAGACTTGAATCGGATACGGTTAACCCCGTACGACTACGGTGATGCTGAACGAGCGGAAACGAAGGGATCTTGAGAACTGGAAGTCAGGCGATCGATCGCGATACGGCGACCACCTGATCCTTGCCGCCGCGAATGCCGTGCGAGGCATTGAGCAATTGGCGCACCCGCACCGCCGGTACCGGCCGGCTGAACAGATAACCCTGTCCCTCGGTCACCGTACCGTCGGCACTGATCAGCTCGAGCTGCTCGTTGGTCTCGATTCCCTCGACCACGACGGACATGCCGAGGTCCGCCGACAGTCTTGCCACGCCGCGCAAAAGCGTCAGCGGCCGGTCGGCGTCGATGCCCTCCAGGAAGGAGCGGTCGATCTTCACCTTCTGCATCGGGAAATTGTGCAGATAGCTGAGGCTGGAGTAGCCGGTACCGAAATCGTCGAGCGAGATGCGCACGCCGAGCGCATGCAGTTGCGACAGGATGTCGTGCGTGAGCTGGGTGTTGCGCAGCAGCGAGGACTCGGTGATCTCGATCTCCAGCCGATGCGCCGGCAGGCCCGACACTTCGAGCGCGTAGCGGATTTCGCTCAGCACGTCCCGCTGGTGGAATTGCTGCGGCGAGAAGTTGACGGCGACGCTGACGCCCTCCGGCCACTTCGCGCATTCCATGCAGGCGCGGCGCAGGATCCAGCGGCCGAGATCGACGATCAGGCCCATGTCTTCGGCAACCGGGATGATGTCGACCGGCGAGACCGTGCCGCGCACCGGATGATTCCAGCGCAGCAGCGCCTCGCAGGTGGTGATCTTGCCGGATTTCAGATTGACCAGCGGCTGATAGAACAGCTCGAACTCCTCGTGAGCGAGCGCCTTGCGCAGGTCGAGCTCGAGGATGCGGCGGGCCTCGACGGTCGCCGCCATCTCGTCGCGGAAGAAGCAGAAGGTGCCGCGGCCGTCGGCCTTGGCGCGGTACAGCGCCATGTCGGCGTTCTTGAGCAGCGTATCGGCGCTGGTGCCATCCGGCGAGGTCAGTGCGATGCCGACGCTGGCGCCGATCTCGACCAGATGGTTGTCGATGCGATAGCGCTCGCTCAGCCGCTCGACGATACGGCGGGCCAGCGCAGCTGCGTCCTCGGGCGAGGAGAGGTTCTGCTGGAACACGACGAACTCGTCGCCGCCGAAACGGGCGACGAAATCCTCGGGGCGCAGCATCTCGCGCAGACGGTTGGCCACCGCGCACAGGAGCTGGTCACCGCAGGGATGGCCCAGCGTATCGTTGACTTGCTTGAACTGGTCAAGATCAACGAACAGCAGAGCGGATAGACGCGCTGAATTCCGCGCGACGGCGAGCAACCGCTCGATCTCGTCGCGAAAATTGACACGGTTCGGCAGCGCTGTGAGGTCATCGTAGCGGGCCAGATGGCTGATCCTGGCCTCGGCGTTGCGCCGCTCGGTGATGTCCTCGAGCAGCACCACCGCACCGCCATCAGCCATTGGTTGGACGGTCCATGACAGCGAACGGTTCCTTCGCGGATCGGGGTCGGTGGTGATGATTTCGTTCGCCCGCGCGGTTTCGATGTCGGCAATAATCAGGTCGCCGCTCGCGGCCGATATCGATCCCGCTTCGACGCATGCGGCGACGACGCCGCGCACGCTCGTGCCGTTCTGGGCGAGATTGTCGGGCAGGTCCATCATCGCGCCAAAGCGGTGGTTCATCACCGCGAGTTGGCCGTCGATGCGAAACATGCAGAGCCCGTGCGGCATGTTGTTGAGGGCCGTGTCGAACTGGCCGGCGAGCGCAGCCTCGCGCTCGCGTGCGATAACCGCGCGCAGGAATATCTTGTGCAGATTGCCGGAGAGCCGCATGACCGAGAGCAGGAACGCGGCGCACACGACGGACATTGCCACGTAATAGGGCGTGCCGCGCAGCGCCAGCGCGACCACAGCCGGGCCGAATATCAAGGTGGCTTGCAGACGGAATATCGACTGCCGTCCGTAAGCTCTCCCCGCTCCTCCGGCCACGATTCCGGTGGTGACCGAGAGGGCAATCATGTGAGCGATGGCGTCGTCATTGCTCAGCAGCGTCGTGGAGCACCATAGACCAATCACGACGGCCTGGATGAGCGCTCCGACTTGGTAGCGCATTTGCAGATTTGCCGCTTGTTCCGCGCTCAGGACCGATTTTCGGGCCTGGTACCGGCTCAAATCGAAGGCCCGTATAGCTCCTGCGAGAATGAGAAGAGGAACAAATCCCCAAATCAGCGTCTGTCCCGTCTTCAGCGCCGTCAAGGATGCCGCGAACGCCGAGAAGATGATGCCGGTAAGCACCGTGCCAGGAGCCTCGAACAGCGAATCGGTCAGCGCCGCCGAAATCGTCGGCGAGGCCTGCTCCTCAGGTTCTCCGCTCTGGCTTGCGAACTGCATCTGTATCTGTACGCGCGTCCTGTTTGGCGCGTAGTTTTACTCAACCCAGATGAAGCCTTTCTGAGGGAACATCGTTAAAGTGGAGTTGTTTTTCGGCAATGGCGAACCTATTTCTGCTGATATTTCAAGCTGCTAGGCAAGCCTTGCCGAGCGCAAGGTGAAGGAAAGCTTGCTTTCCTCCGCGAAGCCGAAAAATCTGCGCGCTTTTTCGACAACGTTGCGCGTCTGACCGCGTAACTCTTTATTGGCCCGCCGTCGAAGACAATAGCGGCGACCACGCCGGGTCTGAGGCGAAGCCCGGCGTCGGCACCTTCAGCTCGTTGCGCCCCGAAATGTCGACGCTGTACAGCGACGGTCCGCTGTTGCCGCCGGGGTCGCGAAAGAACATCAGCACGCGGCCGTTCGGCGAGAAGGTAGGGCCTTCGTTGTGGAAGCCCGAGGTGAGCAGCCGCTCGCCGGAGCCGTCCGGCTTCATGACGCCAATCGCGAACTGCCCGCCGCCTTGCCTGGTGAAGGCGATGTAATCGCCCTTCGGCGACCACACAGGTGTCGAATAGCTGGCGTTGGTGTCGTCCTTGGAGAAGGAGATGCGCTGCGCCTGTCCGCCGCCCGCCGCCATCACATAGATCTGCGACCTGCCGCCGCGATCGGACTCGAAGCAGATCCGGCTGCCATCTGGAGAATAAGAAGGAGAAGTGTCGATCGCCGGCGTGTCGGTGAGGCGCGTGGTCGAGCGCGAGCGCAGATCCATCACGAACAGGTTGGAATTGCCGCCCTGCTGCAGGCTCATGATGACGCGCTGGCCGTCCGGCGAGAAGCGCGGCGCAAAGGTCATGCCGGGGAAATTGCCGACGATCTCGCGCTGGCCGGTCTCGATGTTGAAGAGATAGACCTTCGGATCGCCCTGGCCGAACTCCATGTAGGTGATCTCTTGCGAGTTGGGCGAGAACCGCGGCGTCAGCACGAGGTCGGAGCCGCGGGTCAGGTAGCGGACATTGGCGCCGTCCTGATCCATCATCGCAAGTCGCTTGACGCGGCGCTCCTTCGGCCCGGTTTCGTCCACGAACACCACGCGGCTGTCGAAATAGCCCTTCTCGCCAGTCATCCGCTCGTAGATCTGATCGGAGATGATGTGGGCGATGCGGCGCCAATATTCCGGCGAGGTGAAATATTGCTGGCCGGCGAGCTGTTGGCCGGAGACGACGTCCCACAGGCGGAATTCGGCCTTGAGCCTTCCGTCGGGCTGCCGCGTCATGCGGCCGGTGACGAGGGCCTGCGCGTTGATGGTCTTCCAGTTCTGGAATTGCGGCGCGACGTCGATGTTGCTGATGCGCTCGATGAAGGCGGCCTGGTCGATTGGCGCGAACAGGCCCGAGCGCTTCAAATTGTTGGTGATGACCTGCGTGACGCCGTTGCCGACGTCGCCGTCCGACGGCGAGCCCGGCACGAAGTTGGTGACCGCGATCGGGATCGGCTGGAACGCCGTGGGATCGATGCGAAGGCGGGGCTCCTGGCCCTGCGCGAAGGCCCGGCCGCCCCCGAGCATCGCGAGCGTCGATCCGGTCAGGGTCATGAAGCGGCGGCGGTTCATCGATCGGACGTCATTCATTGCAAAATTCTTTTGTTCGGATGTCACAACATATCTTTCAGGCCGAAAGTCATGGGAATGAGCTTCCAGCTCTCGTACTGCTGCTTCGGCATGAACGAGTAGACCTGACACTGCACGATGGCGCGCTTGGCGCTCTCCGCCACCGCCTGGGCGATCGACCGCGACGGTCCCCTCACCGCGACGACGATCGGCTCGGAGGCGAGCGATCCATCGATCTTCATGGGAATGTCGATGTCGGCCTCATACTGCTCGGCATCCTGCCCGTTATAGGTCGGCGTGAAGCAGCGCTTGACTGCGCCTTGGAATGCACCACGCCAGGTCGCGACGTTGTTGGCGGCCGTCCCCGTCGCCGCTCCTAGCGAGGCCGACGCGTTCAACGTCGAGCCGGCGAGCTCGTGCCGGGTGGCAGCGCGCTTGTCGAGGTCGCGCTGGATCTGGGCGGGATCGAAGGTGCGCTCCTTGGGCTTCGGCTGCTGCAGGGGCTGCACCGCCGCGACCTTTTGCTCAACCGGCTTTGGCGGCGGCTTCTTGGTCTCCAGCTTCTTCTGGAGCTCGGCGATCGGATCTTCCTTGGCCGGATCAGGCTTCTTTTCCTGCGGCTTCGGCTCTTCCTTCGGCTTTGCCTCGGCAACGGGCTTCGGCGGCTCGGGCTTCTTTTCGACCGGCTTCTCGACGGGTTTTGGCGGCGGCTCGGGCGTCGAGTTGGTCTTGATCAGCTCTTTCTTCTCGGTGACCTTGCCGACAGCGTCTTCCTCGGGCTTGGGCTCCGCGATCTTCTCCACCTTCGGCTTCGGCTTGTCCTTGTCGCCGGTCTTCTGCCCTGCCATCATCTTCGCGAGCTGATCCGAGGAGATGATGTCGATCGGAAGCGACTCTTCCGGCGCCACATAGGCCTTGCTGCTAAAGGTGACGAGCCCCCATCCCAGCACGAGGACGTGGAGAGCAATCGACGCAACGAGTGTCTTGTCGACCTTCACCTTCACGGCCTACCCCTGATCCGCTTCCGTGACGAGCGCCAGCTTCTTGAAGCCCGCGCCGGACAACAGGCCCATCACCCTGGCAACCGTTCCGTAATCGGCCTTCTTGTCGGCGCGCAGATAGATGCGTTCCTCAAGCCCTCCGCGGGCGTCCGTGATCGCCTTGAGCTTCGGCACCAGCTCGTTGATCGCGATCTCGGCGTCGTTGATGAACACCTTGCCCTTGATGTCGACTGACATCTGGATCGGCTTCTGGTCGTTCTGCTCGAGGCTTTTCGCCTGGGTCTGCGGCAGATCGAGCGGCACGCCGACGGTGAGCAGTGGTGCCGACACCATGAAGATGATGAGCAGCACCAGCATGACGTCGACCATGGGAGTGACGTTGATCTCGGCCATGACCGGCTTGCGCCGGCTGCGGCGCCCGCCGCCTCCGGACGAACTCGCGACGTTCATGCCCATGGTCTGGTGCCCAATTTGCCCTTCACACTATACATGCCGTCGGTCAGCCCCGCTCGTCGATCTGACGCGACAGGATGGCGGAAAATTCATCCGCGAAGCCCTCGAGCCGCTGGGCCTGCCGGTTCACCTCGGAGGTGAACTTATTGTAGAAAATAGTGGCAGGAATGGCGGCGATAAGGCCGACGGCGGTCGCAAACAGCGCCTCCGCAATACCGGGAGCCACCACCGCCAGAGAGGTATTTTTCGACGCCGCGATCGACTGGAAGCTCGACATGATGCCCCAGACCGTGCCGAACAGGCCGACGAAGGGGCCGGCGGAGCCGACCGTCGCGAGCACCAAGAGCCGGCGTTCCAGCCGCTCGACCTCGCGCGCGATCGACACGTTCATCACCTTGTCGATGCGCATCTGGAGGCCCGCGACCGAGCGGGCATGGCTCTCGAAGGAACGCTTCCATTCGCGCATCGCCGCGACGAAACAGGCCGCCATGGAATGGGTCGGCTTGGCCGAGAGCGTGCGATAGAGCTCCTCGATCGATTCGCCGGACCAGAAGGCCTGCTCAAATCGGTCCATCGAGCGCCGCGTGCGCGCGTAAAGAAAGATCTTGTCGATGGCGATCGCCCAGACCCAGACCGAACAGGACAGAAGTCCCAGCATCACCGCCTTCACGATCCAGTGAGCCTGCCAGAACAGCGCAATCAGCGACACGTCGGCGGAGGCAGCAACCGGAAGGGCTGACTGAGCCACGTCGGCCGGATTCATAAGCAGTATCCTCTCAAGGCGATCGTTACCTGACGTCCTTCGGCCAGCAAATGGCTGCCGGTGTTCCCCAACAGCCGCGCTAGAACCGGCGCGGCTGGCAAGCCCGCTCAAAGCCTTGTCTTTTTGGGGTGCAGGGCTCGTCCAAAGGCTCTTCCAAAGCCGGTCGCCTGCATTCCCCGCCAAGATGTCAAAACTATGGGCTTCGACACGGCTTCGGGCGCGACTGTCCGCAATTACCAGAGCCCGGCGTTGGTTAATGCCGGGTTACCGCCAGCGAGTTTGGCTACGGGAAACGCAGGCAACGCAGGGGGATGGAGGCAGGCAGGGTCCGCGGCGTCGGGACACGGGAGTTCCGCCTCCTCCGTCCCGTGCCTGCAGGAACCAGCTCTCGCCCGGAAAAGTTGTCCCAGAAATTCATTTTTGCGAGGTTTTCCATGAGCATCAACCCCAAAACGACCGCCGCGGTCGGCGACCACCCTCTGCACCCCATGCTGATTCCATTCCCCGTCGCGTTCCTGGTCGGCGCGCCCATCGCCGATCTGGCGTTCATCGGAACCGGCGATACTTTCTGGGCGCGCGCCGCGATCTGGCTGATCGGAGCCGGCATCGTCATGGCGCTCGTTGCTGCTGCGGCCGGCTTTACGGACTTCTTGAGCGAGCCCCGGATCCGACGCCTGAATGATGCCTGGTACCACATGGTCGGCAATCTCGCGGCGGTCGTGCTGGCGCTGGTGAACTTCTATCTCCGCTACGCGCAAGGCACTGAAGCTGCGGTCAAGCCGTGGGGCGTGGTGCTGTCGCTCATCGTCGTCGGCATCCTCCTGTTCACGGGATGGAAGGGCTGGGAAATGGTGTATCGGCATCACGTCGCGGTGCTGGACGCGCCAGGCCAGACCAGTTCGGAGCCGGTCACGCCACATCGTGGCGGCGAGAGCCACCGGCGGGCCGCCTGACGCCGTGCCGATGCTGATGCTGATGCTCTGAAAGGCTTGTGACCTCCGCCGATCGCCACATTGGCGCCGATCATCATGCCGGTGGCATGGTCGAAATCCTCGGCGATTGGCCGCTGCGCCCGACCTGGCGTGCGCTCCGCGCCGTTTCCGTGAGACTACGTGCTTGCATAGCAGGCATTCAGGACCATATGTTCGTCGAGCTTCGGCCGACTGCTTTGGCCGAATGTACCGGCAAAGCATCTCGTTCGCGACCCCGCGGTGGCACGCCATCAGCGGGGTTTTTCACAGGCGGCCGACTTTGGCGCCGCCGGAGCGAAACGCATTCTCTTCCGTCAAGGTCACTCTGAAAACATGTCGCCCAACACCGCCGCCGACGACCAGCATGACGACATCATGTATCCCTCCGCCCTGCCGTTTCTGCTGGTCCATCTCGGCTGCGTTGCAGCGATCTGGTCAGGCGTCGATTGGCAGGCCCTCGTGATCTGCGTCTTACTGTATTGCGTGCGGATGTTTGCGATCGGAGCCGGCTACCACCGCTACTTCTCACATCGGGCGTTTGCGACCGGCCGAGTGTTTCAGTTCATCCTGGCCTGCCTCGCGCAGAGCAGCGCGCAGAAGAGCGTGTTGTGGTGGGCGGCCAAGCATCGGCACCATCACCTGCATTCCGATACCGAAACCGACGTGCACTCGCCGCGTCACCGCGGCTTCCTCTACAGCCATCTCGGCTGGATTTTTTCCCGGCAGCACGACGCCACCGACCTCGTGAAGATCGCCGATTTCGCCGCTTATCCGGAGCTGATGTGGCTGCATCGGCTCGAGCTGCTGCCGGCCTTTGTGCTTGCAGCGCTCTGCTTCCTGGTGGCGGGCTGGTCAGGTCTGGTCGTCGGCTTCCTCTGGAGCACGGTGCTGGTCTATCACGCGACCTTCTGCATCAATTCCCTCGCCCATGTGCATGGACGCAAGCGGTACGTGACGGGTGATGATTCCCGCAACAATTGGCTGCTGGCGTTGTTCACCCTGGGCGAGGGCTGGCACAACAATCACCACGCCTACCAGAGCAGCGTGCGACAAGGCTTTCGCTGGTGGGAGATCGACGTGACCTATTACGTCCTGAAGGTCTTGTCGTGGGTCGGCGTCGTCTGGAACATGAAGGCGCCGCCCGAACGGGTGCTGCGCAACGAGCAACCGCTCGGCGCGCGGGTCATCAATCGGGCGGCCCGCGAACTTGCCGGACGGTTCGATGCGCAGACCTTGGCGCATGCGATTTCGTCGGCGCGGCGCCGGGCCGACCTCGCCCAGCTGCAACTGCCGACGCTGCACGACATCCTCAACCGCGCGCACGAAGGCGTCGATGCGCTGACGCATCTGCATCTGCCGAAGATCCCGAGCCGGGACGAGTTTCTCGCCGAGGCCAAGGCGATGTTCGCGCGAACACGATCGCTCAACGACATCGTGGACCACGCCTACGAACACTTCCTGGCGTCGGTCCGCGCGCAGCTCGCGACCACGACCTGAACGTTGCGGCTGACCGCCGCGCTTCCCCGAAAACCAAACCGCCCGCCTGCAGGTTGCGCAGGCGGGCGGCTCGGGGCCATCAGGACTTTGGGGGCATGCGCCTGAAGGCTTTGAGAGGTGTCAACCCTGCTGCTGGTCTGTCGGCGGCGGGGTCGGACGCGTCTTGTGCTGCGCCATGAACTGGTCGAACTCTTCCTTGTCCTTGGCGTGACGCAGCCGGGTCAGGAAATCCTTGAACTCGCGCTGCTCTTCCTCGAGCCGCTGCAGCGTCTCGGCGCGATATTCGTCGAAGGCGCGGTTGCCGGATGACGGCGGGCCGAAGCCAAAGCCGAAGCCACGGCGCTCCATGCGATCGCGCATGCGGTCCATCCTGTACTGCATCTTCTCCATCTTGTTCTGCCAGCGATCCTGGTGGCTCCAGCACGACATTCTTCTGCTCCCGAGTGTGAAAAAGAGAAGGGCAAGTCCGATCGGCCACCAGATGATGAAGCCGAGGATGGTCACGGCGATCCAGCCGGGATGCCAGGGCGTCTCGAGCATGTGAGGACGCTGGTACTGTTGGTATTGGTCCGAGGGGCCGCGCCATCGATTGACATCAGCGGTGTAGGCCATTTCCATCTCCATGACGGCATCAGCGCCGTTGTGAATGTAAATAACATTTACATAGCTAGACCATCCCGCGATTTTGTCAAGCCAGCCGCCGAATTATTTGCGCAATTTTATTTCGGCTTGCCCCAGGGGCCGCCGGGCGGCACGCCTGAACCGGAGGCCTCCGGTGGGACCGGCGGCGGCTCGGCGCCCTTCTTCTGCGAGCGGCGATCGGTTGGGAAGCCGAGACCGCGCAGATAGATCAGCACCTCGGCTTCGAGCAGTTCATCCGGCGACATCGGCAGTTTTCGTCGCGCGGCATCGCCGCGGGAAAACAAGGAGGCCACGCCATGCGCCATCGACCAGATGTGCAGCGCCATCATCATCGCCGGCGGCCGCGGCGTGCCCGGAGGCGCCAATGCCGCGAGCCGCTCCGCGGCGGCGCGAATGATGTTGAAGGCGCGCTCGCTGGCGGCCTGTAGCGCCGGATTGGCATCGACCGGCAGGCCGGACTCGAACATCGCGTTATAGAAAGCGGGCTCCTCGCGGGCGAAAGCGAGATAGGCCTTGCCGACGCGCTCGAACGCGGTGACCGTGTCGGGACGCCCATCGTCCCAGGCCGACGTCAGGCGCGCCTCGAACTGCTCGAAGCCGCGCTGGGCAATCGAGGACAACAGCTCGTCGCGGTCACGAAAATGCCGATAGGGCGCCGCCGCGCTGACCCCGGCCATGCGCGCGGCATCGGCAAAGGTGAAGCCGGCCGCACCCTTCTCGGCAATCAGCCCGAGCGCGGCCTGCAACAGGGCTTCCTTCAGATTGCCGTGGTGATAGCCGCGCTCGGCGCGGCGTTGCTCCTTGCGCCAGCTCATGTGAACGACTTTTACATGAGCCGGGCGTGAAGGTCACTAGCGGCGATGAGGCGTCATTGACCCGTATTTCCACGTCAGGCCGGGGCCGATGCGTCAGTATCGGGCCCCGGAAGGAAGTTCGGCCGAAAGCTACATCTGCGGAATGGGCAGCACGGGCATGACTTCGATCGCCTCGCCCGGGAAGATCGCAAAATGTGGATGGTTCTCGAACAGCCTGGCAGCTTCCTCTTGCGAGGCAGCCCGCACGACCGTGAAGCCGGTCAGGGCATTGCTGACCTCGGTGATGCCGCTCGCGTCGATCCTGCGGGTCTTGCCGAGCGGGCCGCCCATCTCGACGATGACGGCTTGGTGCTTCTCGACCCAGCCGTGCCAGGCGGCCATGCCCTCCTGCTCCCTTGCTTTCCGTTCGGCCTCGGGCAGCGCGCGCCAGGCCGCCATTTTCGTACCCGTCATGCTGCCGAGATAGACAGCGAGAAATTTCTGTTCGGTGCTCATCGGTTCTCTCCTTGTTGATCGATTGACGCTAGCCGCGATTCATCGCGACCCGCTGTGGCTACTTCTTCAGGTCGTCGAATCCGGCGGCGGCGTGCTGCACGTCGGGGGGAAAGTCGCTCATCTCCTGCACCTGCCGGATCTCGATGATTTCGTTCGGCGAGGCCGGACACTTCTTGGCCCATGCGATCGCTTCCTCGCGCGAGGCGACCTCGATCATCCAGTAACCACCCAGGACCTCCTTGGCCTCAGTGAAAGGCCCGTCGGTCACGATAGGCACGCCGGTCGCAAACGAGACCCGTGCGCCCACCGAGGGCGGATGCAGGCCGTCGAGCGTGATCAGCACGCCGGCATCCTTCAGTGCCTCGTTGTAGCGCATCATCGCGGCAACGCGTTCTGGATCGAGCTGCACGTCCGGCGGTGCGCTCTCGTAACCGAGCGGGATCATGAGCATCATAAATCGCATGGGAGTTCCTCGTTATTCGCTGTCACTTCCGGTGCGCGACGAAGTCACGAGCCCCGGAATCCATTCATCCACTATTGCTGCCGCCCGATGGATCCGGCTGGCGCTATGCGCGCCCCCGGAATGACGGCGGCGGAGAGCTATTTCTTCGCCGCATGGGCGCGCGTGCGCTCTTCCTGCTCGCGCAGTTCGGGGGTGAAGGCTTCGCCAAAATCGTCGGCCGAAAACACTTGGCGGATCTCGATCTCGGAGCCGGAGTCGAACGGCGCACGCTTCACCCAGGCGATAGCCTCGTCGAGCGATGCAGTCTTGATCAGCCAGAAGCCGGCGATCAGATCGGGGGAGAGATCGAACGGACCGCGGGTGACGCTTGCCTCCGACCGCGCTGAATATCTGACCCGGGCGCCCTTCACCGTCGGATGCAGGCCCTCGCCGGCCTCGATCACGCCGGCCTTGGCCATCTCCTCGTTGAACCTGCCCATGGCCGCCAGCATCTCCGTGGTCGGCATCTTGCCGGCCTCGGTATCCTGGTTTGCCTTGACGATCACCATGAAACGCATCGACGTGCTCCGTGATATCCTTAGAAGAGGGCCGGTCCGGCCCCTGCTCCCAAGTAAGACGAATGCGATCTCCTCGAGCCGACACCGTACTGGAGATAATTTGGTCGCTCTGGAAGCCAGTCGCCGCGGCTTCGGCGAAAACGGCTGTCGATGCGGCCGAGCCCCAGTTTCCGACGTGAAGAACTCGACCTTGCGAAGCCTCGATCCGCCACGCGGGGAAACTTGACAAGACCTGATGCCGGTGAACCGAGGCCAGGCGCGGCATCGGCGGCACCAAGTGATCCCCCGTCACCCCCCGGCAACCCTTTCAATTACCCACATTTAGCCGAGAGGGCTGAGGGAGCGCACCAACTATTGCATCGCGGGAATCGACCGTGATTCCTTGTCTGGCACCGATTCGCAG